>CAVIIZ010000006.1:0-52186 GCA_963642995.1 bacterium
CGGCGCCGGTCGCCTTCAGCTCGGCGTCGGTGGCCGACTTGGAGTTGTCGGAGAGGCCGGTCTTGTTTTTCGCATAGCCGACCGATGCCGACGCCGTCGCGTTGCCCCAGTAGGTGTTCGTGGCGGTGAACTTGGTGGTGGTGTCGAGCTGGCCGAGCACACCGCCCGGATAGGCCCTGTTCTTGCCCGTGACGGTGCCCGCGTTGTAGGCGTTTTCAACGGTGAATCCCACAGACGACTTGGTCATCTTGGCCACGCCGACGATGCCGCCGGCGCCGTAGCTGCCGCTGTAGGAGTTGATCGACGCGCTCACGGCGCCGGTGTTGTAGACGTCCACGATGAAGCACGACGCGTCCCCGCCGGTCGACGTGGCATTGCCGACGATGCCGCCCGCGGTGCCGCCGCCCTGGACTTTGCCGGTGTTGCCGCACTGGGCGATGGAGACGGAGCCGCCGGCGCCCAAAGCGGCGTTGCCGAGTATGCCGCCCGAGATGTTGGCGGTGTTGGTGGAGTTGGCGCTGCAGTCGATGTCCGCTTTGTTGAAGCAGCGCTCGATCGTGACCGTGGCATTGTCGCCGGTGCGCGCGAGAATGCCCGCCGCCCCGCGGTTTGCCTTGACGGCGCCCTCGTTCGTGCAGCCCTTGATGGTGATGCTCGCGTCGGCGGCGGCAAAGCCCACGATGCCGCCGACCTCGGCCAGGGGCTTGGCCGCCATCGTAAGCGACGTCTTGTTCACGCAGTTCTCGATGACGACCGTGCCGCTCGCGCATCCGAGGACAGCCCCCTTGTAGTCGGTGCTGTCCACAGGGGTGAACGTCGCGTCGCCCGCGGTCGTCAGGTTCGATATCTCGGCGTCTGCGGCAAAGCCGAACACGGGGTTGGCAATGGTGACCGCATGCCCGTCGCCATCGAAGGCGCTCGTGAAGGGATCGGCGGCCGTGCCGATGGAGTCGACTGCCATGCGCCCGTCAGAGGCGCTGCCGTCCACGTCGGCCGCGAGCTTGTAGGCGCCGTAGGGGTAGGCGCCCTTGGCGTTGTTCACGGCAAGCGCCGCGAACTCAAGCTCGTCTTTGCTCGAGATGGTGTAGGGGTCTGCCGTCGTGCCGGAGCCGGGCAGGACATCCACCTTCGTGCACTCGACGGTGAAGGTCGCATCCTTCGTGCCGGTGTAGTTGCCGATGCCGCGGACGGTGGCCGTCGCCGTGCCCGTGGCGGCGTTGTCCGTGTAGGAGACCGTGTAGTCGGTGCCTGCGACCATGGCCGTGCCCGCGGCGTTCTTCACCGTCAGGGCGGGCTCGGCCGGGATGGAGGGCGCCGCCCACACGGCCGCGATGTCGGCGATCTCGGCACTCGCGACGTCTTGCGGCGTGATGGTGAAGGCGAGGGCCTTCGCGCCGGTGTAGATGCCCGCGCCCGTCAAGGTGACGGTCGCGGTGCCGGCGTCGACGTTGCCCTCGTAGGAAAGCGTGAAATCCTTGCCCGCGGCCAGCGCGACGCCGTTCAAGACGACGTTTTGCGGCACGGGCGTGGCGGCAGACCCAGTGTAGGGCTGGTCGTCGATCGGGTCGGCAGTGGCGCCAGACAGGTCAACCTGGGAGACGCCGCGCTGCCAGTACAGCGCCGGGTAGCCGGCGTTCACCTCGGGCGCGGGGCTGTCGAGCACGAAGGCCGAGCCGAGTTTTTCCACCGGCAGCGCCTTCAAATCCGCCTCGCCATAGCTTTCGGTGCTGTCGTTGACGACGCTCTTCGAATTGTCCGTCGTCTCGTTGCAGCCGATGGCCGCCGTAGCCGAGCCCTCGAGATAGCCCGCATCCATGTTCACCGTGAGACCGTTCGTGCTCGTCGACCTGCAGATGCCGACGAGGGCGCCGGCGGTGCTTTTATTGGAGTAGTCGCCCGAGCTGATATTGCCCGCGTTGTAGCCGCCGGAGATGTTTAACGTGGTCGCTCTCTTCCCAGAGGCGTTGACAGACGAGCCGACCAGGCCGCCGGCGCCATAGTTCACACTGAAGGTCAGATCCGTGTTGTTGCTGATGTTTCCCATGTTGTAGCAAGAGATCAGGTTCCAGTCGAAGTCGGCGCACGCCGCGCCCACGATGCCGCCGACGGTGCCGCCGCTGCCGCCGTAAGCGCTGTTCGTCTTGGCATCGGGCGTGCTGACGTCACCCGTGTTGTAGCAGGAGTCGATGGTGACGGTGCGGGTGTCCGTCGAGGAACCGCCGCCGATGCTGGCGATCAGGCCGCCGGCGTACGTGTTGTTCGACGTCTGCGTGCCGGTGACCTTGCCCGTGTTGAAGCAGTTCTTGAGCTTCAGCTCGTAGGTGCCGAGCACATACGGATAGTTGACAAGGCCTGCCGCCATGCCGCCGGAGACCGCGCCCGTGTTCGAGCAGCCGGTCAGCTCCATATTCCAAGGAACGGCAGCCTCAGCCAAGGAGTAGTGGTAGCCGATCATGCCTGCCGCGCCTTTGCCGTTGCCGGTGCTCGAGGGCGTGGCCGTCAGCGTGCCCTCGTTTTTGCAGTTGAGCATCTTCACAGAACCGGAGACGGTTGCCGCGATGCCGTCTGCCCACGCGGTGACCGTGGCATCGCCGAGATTGGCCTTGTTCACGCAGTTGTCGAACGTGAGGGTGGTGCCGTTGGTTTGGTAGACGATGCCCGCGGCCTTGGCGGTGGTGCTCGAGCCGGCAACCGTTACGTTCTTGATCGTCTGGCTGTGGTTTTCAGGCGTGGAGTAGTTTGGACTGGAAGAAGATCCGGTCCACGCAGGGCCTGCATAGGCGATCAGGGCGGAGATATCCTGCGTGCCCTTGTACTTGATGGTGCCGTTCTCCCAGTAGGTGTGCTCGCACCTGCCCTCGCCTGTCTTCCAGCCGACGGTGATGGTGTGATTGCCGCCGTCGAAGTTGCCGCCATAATAGTAGTTGTAGTATTGAGTCGCGTATTTGCCCGTGTCGGGGTTCAAGGCGGAAACCTTCTTCACGAGCCCCAGCGGGTCTGCGTGCAGGTCTTTATCGTCTGCGGCGCTCAGGTCGAAGTCCGCCGTGACCTTGACGTCGCCGTCCATGTAGCTTTGCACGCCCGCCGCGATCTTGTGCGCGACGAACTGCCACTCGCCCTTGCTGCCCACCTGGTAGGGGTCTGCCGCCGTGCCCGAGCCCGTCACCGAGTCGGCGGCGCGCACGACGTTGAAGGTGGTGGACTTCGAGCCGCCGGTGCCTGCGGCCACGGGCTTGACGGTGGCCGTGGCCACGCCGGTGTCGACGTTGTCCGCGTACTCGACGACGTAGTCCGTCCCCGCGACCAGGGCGGTCCCGTCCTCGGCCTTCACCGTCAGCAGAGGCTCGGCCGGTTCGGCCGCACCGTAGCTCCAGGTGTTGGGAACGGCGTCGATGGTGCATTTGGACAGGTCGAGCCATTTGATGGAGAAGGTGGCCGTGGCCGTCTTGCCCTCGTAGCGGCCGATGCCGCAGGCCGTGGCCTTGGCCGTGCCCGCGCCCGGCTGGACGTTGTCCTCGTAGACCACGTAGAAGTCGACGTTTTGCACGAGCGTCGTCGAGCCGTCCTTGACCGTCAGGGCGGGCTTGACGGCCTCGCCCGTGTAGGGCTGCTCCTCGATCGCGTCCACCGTGGCGCCCGAGATGTCCTTGGCCGTCTGCCCCGCCTGCCAGAACAGGACGGGGTAGCCGTTGTTGGCGTTGCCCGTGTCGGCCACGTAGCCGTTGCCCAGCGTGGCCGCGCCGGCCTTGATCTGCTCTGCCGTGCAGAACTTCGCGTCGGCCGGCGCCGTCGCGTTGCCGCTCACGCTGTCGGTGGTGCGCCAGGCGTTGTCGGCCGAGCCTTGCAGGGCCATGTTGTTGGCGTAGACGCCGGCGCCCCTGTAGGTGTCGGTGTCGATCTTGTCCGTGTACATGGTGGAGAAGATGGCGCCCTCGTAGGCGCCGGAGACCGAACCCAGGTTGTAGCAGCCGGAGACGATGCCGTTCACGTAGCCCGCGATGCCGCCGGCGCTGCCGATGGTGCCGTTGGCGATGTCGCCCTTCGAGTAGCAGTTGACGATGTTGACGGCGCAGCGGTAGTCGCTCTCGCCGCCGAAGATGCCGCCGCAGCCGCGGCTGCCGGAGCCGTTGCCCTCGATGTCGACGTCGGTCCAGCAGTTCATGATGGTCGGCCACTCGGCCTGCGTCATGGTCAGGGTCTCGGAGGGCTCGCCCGTCTTGGAGTTGCCCCCGACGCAAGAGCAGCCGGCGATGCCGCCGCCCACGCGCGCCTTCACCCAGCCGGTCACGCCGAGGTTCTTCACCACGGCGCCCTTGCCGATGCCGGAGATCAGGCCCTGGTAGCCGTTGTAGTTGCCCGAGCAGTTGATGGAGCCGTCCACGGACAGGCCGCTGACGGTGTGGCCCGCGCCGTCGAAGACGCCCTGCCACTTCACCCCGTCGTAGGTGCCGTCGGAGCTGCCCTGGCCGCCGCCGCCCCAGTTGTTGATGTCGGCGATGGGGTTGAACTGCTTGTTGTTCAGGTCGATGTCGGCTCCCAGATGCACGGTCTTGCCCGCGAAGTTGTCCTGGGCGATGCCGTCTGCCTTGGAGGCGTGCGTGCCCGCGTTCCAGGCCGCGTAGTCGTCCTTGGGGCTGGTGATGGCCGCGAGGCCCGCGAGCTGGGCGGCCGTGGAGATGGTGAACTCCGTGCCGTCGGCCTTGTACCAGCTCGTGTCGATGGTCGTGCCGTCCCAGGGGTCGCCCGCGGCGAGCGCGGCGGCGCTTTCAGCCTCGCCGGATTGCTCCTGAGCGCTCTGCTCTTGCGCGGCCTGCCGGTCTTGGGCAGCCGCCTGGCCGTCTGCCCCGGCGGCCGCCTTCGCCGTGGCGGCTATCGCCTGCGCGGAGGGCATGCAAAACGATATGCACAGCGCAAGCGAGCACACGACCGCGAGCAGCTTGTGCAGCGACCCCCTCCCGAACACGTTTTCCGACAGCTTCCTCTTGCTCATGCCCGCTCCCTTCCTCGATGCGAAAAGCCCTGCAAGGACACCGTTCCTTCTTCAAGGGAGGAGAGCAGACGCGGCGGCCGCACGAGACGCGGCCGAACGACGCAGCAAACCCTCCGCCCTTTGAAAAGACGATTGTCCGCACTTTAATTTATTCTGAATGGAAAGTAAATTGCATAAAAAATAGATAATTCGGACCGTGCCCATCCCCTTCCCTTTTTTCGGGTTTTACCTTTCTTTCCCGTTCTTTCCTTTTGCGGGCGGCGGCAAAAGGGGAATAATGCCGCATGGCATATGTCAGCACGCGGCGGCGCGGCATGGCGCAGCTCAGTGTTTCAACGGGAAAGGAACGAACGGGACGTGGCACGCGAGATACAGACCATCACCGTGGTGGGGGTCGGCCTGATAGGCGGCTCGTTCGCGAGCGCCTGCGCCGCCCTGCCCGACGCACCCGAACTGCGCGGCATCGACATCGACGAGCCGACGCTTGCGCGCGCGAAAGACAAGGGGGCGCTCGACGCCTACGCGCTGCCGGGCACCGGGCAAGCCCGCACATGGCTTGCGGCCGGCGGCAGCGACCTCGTCGTCGTGGCGACGCCCGCAAACGCCGCCGGCGCCTGGTTTTCCCTCATGGACGAGGGCGGCTTCGACGGCATCGTCACCGACACCGCCTCCACGAAGGCTCCCATCGTCGAGGCGGCGAAAAACGCGCTGGGCGACATGACGCGCTACATCCCCGGGCACCCCATGGCGGGCAGCGAGGCGGGAGGTTTTTCCGCAGCCCGCGCCGACCTCTTCTGCGGCGCCTATTGGATCTTGTGCCCCGACGACGCAAGCGACCCCGCGGCCTTCCTCGCCCTGCACTCGCTTTTGGCCGAGCTGGGCGCGCGCATCATCTCCATCGACCGCGACGCGCACGACTCGGCCGTGGCCATAGTCAGCCACGTGCCGCACATGGTCGCCTCCGCGTTGGTCGAGTTGGCAGGCGCGCACGCGGGAAGCCGGCGCGAGCTCTTGCGCCTGGCAGCCGGCGGATTCAAGGACACCACGCGCATCGCCGCCGGCTCGCCTGCTCTGTGGTGCGGCATCGCCATGGACAACCGCGAGGCGCTCGCGGCCGGGCTGCACGAGCTGGGCGAGATACTGCGACGCTTCGAGGGGGCGGTGGCAGACGGCGACGCGCTGGCCTTGACGGCGCTGCTGGAGAAAAGCGCGGACCTGCGGCGCGGCCTGCCCGCGCAATGGGTGCCGTTGTCGGCAAAGCTCACGCAGGTGCGCATACCCATGGGCAACCGCCCGGGCGTCGTGGCCGAGGTCTGCGGCATCGCCGGGCACGCGGGCTGCAACATCCAGTCCATCGAGATCGACCACATCAACGAGGCGACCGCCGTGCTCGAGCTGATACTCACCGACGAAGGCGACATGGGCGGACTCGGCGGCAAGCTGATCGAGGCGGGCTACGACTTCTCCATACGCTCGCTGGAAGGCGGTGAATAGCATGGCGCTTCGGGGACGGCTGCGCTGCCCGTCGGACAAGTCCGTCAGCCACCGCGCGCTCATGCTGGCGGCGCTGGCGCGGGGGACCTCGCATCTGGGCGGGGTGCTGGCAAGCGCCGACGTGCGCTCGACGGCCAAGGCGATCCAGCGCATCGGGGCAAAGCTTTCCACCGAGACGGTGGACGGCGAGCCGTGGCTGGCCGTCGAGGGCTGCGGCGGCGTGGCCGGCCGCGACGACGTGCAGATCGACTGCGGCAACTCCGGCACGACGGCTCGGCTGATGATGGGCATTTGCGCAGGCCTTGGCGTGCACGCGCGCTTCACCGGAGACGAATCGCTCGAGACGCGCCCGATGCGGCGCGTGACCGGCCCGCTTTCGCAGATGGGCGCGCGTTTCGAGTTCACCGGCCGCGAGGGCTGCCTGCCCGCAGAGCTTCGCGGCGGCGCGAGGCTGTCCGCCGTCACGTACACCAGCCCCAAGGCCAGCGCGCAGGTGAAAAGCGCCGTGCTGCTGGCCGGCCTGTTCGCAGACGGCACGACGACGGTCGTCGAGCCGGCGAAAAGCCGCGACCACACCGAGCGCATGTTGAAAGCCTTCGGCGCCGAGGTGCAGGTGAAGGGGCTGTCGGCAAGCGTCGAGGGCGGCGCGCAGCTGCGGCCCTGCGACCTGCGCGTGCCGGCCGACCCCTCTTCTGCCGCCTTTCCCGCCGTGGCGGCCGCCTGCGTGAGGAACTCCGACATCGTGTTGGCCGACGTGCTCTTGAACCCCACGCGCACGGGCGCCTTCGAGCTGATGCGCCGCATGGGCTGCGACCTCTACTACGAGCACGAGCGCATGGCCTACGGCGAGCTGGTGGGCGACGTGCACGTGCGCTACTCCGAAGACGTCGCCGGCGTCGAGGTGGCTGCAGACGAGATCGCGAGCCTGATCGACGAGATCCCCGTGCTGTCGGTGCTGGCCTGCCGCGCGGACGGCGAGACGGTGTTCTACGGCTGCGGCGAGCTGCGGGTGAAGGAAAGCGACCGGCTGGCCGCCATCGTCGAGGCTGCCCAAGCGCTGGGCGCGCGGGCTTTCGTGGACGGCGACGACTTGCACATACTCGGCTGCGGGGCGCACTCGCGCGGCGGGCGCGGCGCGGACGCGCGGCGGGCAGATGAAAGCCCGCTTGCCCTGCCGACGCGCCACGACCACAGGCTCGCCATGACCTGGATGGTGGCGGGCCGCGTGTTCGAGCGCGGGGCCCGCCTCGACGACGCGGACTGCGTGCGCGTGTCCTGGCCCGGGTTCTTTTCCGACATGGGCTCGCTGGAGCACGCCTGAACGGCGCGCCCAAACGCATTTGAACGCATCCGGACGCGTTTGGGGGCGCGTGTCTTTTTCGAGAAGGGAGACGAGATGATCATCGCCATCGACGGGCCGGCCGGCTCGGGCAAATCCACCGTCGCCAAACAGGTGGCCTGCGAGCTGGGATTTCACTACCTCGACACGGGCGCGATGTATCGCAGCGTGGCGGCGGCGGCACGGCATGACGGGCTGGACGCACGCGACGAGGACGCGATGGCGCGCATCGCCCGCGAGCAGGCCATAACCTTCACCCACGAGGCGGGCTCGCCCATGCCGGCGGGCGTGGCGATAGGCGGGCGCGACGTCACCCGCGAGATACGCACCGCGCCCATCGACGAGGTGGTGAGCATCGTGTCGGCGCACCCGGCCGTGCGCGAGGCCCTCGTGGCCCAGCAACGCGCCATCGCGGCAGGCGACGACATCGTGATGGAGGGCCGCGACATCGGGACGGTGGTGTTCCCGCACGCGCAGCTGAAGGTGTTCTTGACGGCGGACGCCGCCTGCCGGGCGAGGCGGCGGGCAAAGCAGAACGCGGAGCGCGGGGCAGGCGAGACGGACGCCGAAGTGCTGTGCGCCCAGATCGAAAGGCGCGACCTGCAGGATTCCACGCGCGAAGTGGCGCCGTTGAAGCCGGCAGACGACGCCCGCGAGCTCGACACCACGGACATGGACATCGACGAGGTGGTGGCGACGATTGCCGCCTGGGCGCGGGAGCTTTCCTGAAGGGGGCGGCGGGCGCGGCAAACGGCAAGGCTTCACGAGACGAACGGACACGGCAAACGACATGGCACTCTGGCGACAACGCGAGCGTTTCTACGACAGCCCCTGCTTCTTCGGCAAGCGCGGCTTGCCCAACTGGTTCGTCTACGTGGCGGCCTATTTCCTGCGCCCCCTATGCAAGCTGCTCTTTCGCTACAAGCTCGTGGGCGCAGACAAGCTGTTGGCGCCCGGGAAGCCGGCCGTCTACGCCGCCAACCACGTGAGCTACGCCGACCCCCTCATTTTGTGGGTCGCGCTCTACGCGCGCGGCGGGGCCCGTTTCCTCGCCCGCAGCTCGCTTTTCCGCCCGGTCGCAGGCGGCGCCCTCGCACGCGCCGGCGCCATCCCCATCGAGCCGGACTCCGCCGACCGCACGGCGCTGAAACGGGCGGCCGCGGCGCTGAAGCGCGGCGAGAAAGTCGGGGTCTTTCCCGAGGGCACGCGCATGAACCGCCCGGACAAGGAGTACCGCCCCCATGCCGGCGTGGTGCTCGTGGCCAACATGGGCAAGGCGCCCATCGTGCCCATCGGGTGCAGCGGCACGGAGCTGATAAAGCCGCCGGGCAAGGTCTTGTTCCGCTTTCCGCGCATCTGCTGCAAGGTGGGCGAGCCGATCGACCCGAAAGCCGAGAAGTACGCCGCGCTGCCGAAGAAGGAACGCACGCAACGAGTGCTCGACGACGTGATGGCCGAGGTCTTCGCCTTGCGCGACGAGGCGGCAAGGGAGGTCGGGCGGTGAGGGGCGCAAAGGCAGGCCGCGACAAGGGCCTGCGGCGGCGAAAGGAGGGGCGCGCGGTGAAGCTGAAGGTGCATGTGGCAGACAACGCGGGCGCGTGCTACGGGGTGAAGCGGGCGATAGAGATGGCGCACGAGGCCGCCGCGGCGGCGCGGGAGAGCGGCCCGCGAGAAGGCGTGCGCAAGGAGGGTTTCGGGGATGCCGGAGGCGGCGCGGCGGCGCCCGTGCACACCTTGGGGCCTCTCATCCACAACCCGCGCGTGGTGAACGCGCTGGCACGCGACGGCGTCGAGGTGGCCGGCACCATCGACGAGGCGGAGCGGGGCATCCTCGTCTTGCGCAGCCACGGCACGGCGCCCGCGCTCGTCGAGCAGGCGCACGCGCGGGGCTTTCGCGTGGTGGACGCCACCTGCCCCTACGTGAGCAAGGTTCAAAAACAGGCGCGGCATCTGGCGCGGGAAGGCTACGCCGTGCTGATCGTGGGCGAACCCGGGCACGCGGAAGTCGAGAGCATACGCGCGTGGGGCGGCGATGCCGTGTGCGCGGTGTGCGATGCCCCGGACGAGCTGCCGGACACGTTGCCGGCAAGGCTCGGCGTCGTCATCCAGACCACCCAAAGCGCCGCGCGCGTCGAGGCGGTGCTGGAGGCGGTGCGTGGGCGCGTGGAGGAGCTGCGCGTGGAGAAGACCATATGCAGCGCCACCGAGAAACGCCAGGAGGCCGCGGCGGCGCTCGCGCGCAAAAGCGACGTGATGGTCGTCGTGGGCGGGCGCAACTCGGCGAACACGAGGCGGCTGGCCGAGACGAGCGCGAAGGGCTGCGCACGTGTCCACCACATCGAGGACGCGGCAGAGATCGAGGCCGCGTGGTTTCGCGACGGCGACGCGGTGGGGGTGACGGCGGGCGCATCGACGCCGCAAGAGCAGATCGACGAGGTGGCAGAGCGGCTGCGCGGGCTGTGAGGGGCGAGGCGGCGCTGTGCGCGCACGCTG
This sequence comes from bacterium, assembly GCA_963642995.1. GTDB lineage: Bacteria > Actinomycetota > Coriobacteriia > Coriobacteriales > QAMH01 > CAVAWX01. Next base: position 10,317 of record CAVIIZ010000006.1, read on the forward strand.
CCCGCAGGCCCTTTCCGCCACGCGAGACGGCGGCGGAAAAGGCTTGCGGCGCACGTGGAAGCGGTGCGCAAATGCTACAATGCGTGGCCGTGCCCTCGTAGCTCAGGGGATAGAGCATCGGTTTCCTAAACCGAGTGTCGGCGGTTCGATTCCGTCCGGGGGCACCAGCAAACTCGCATTTCAAAAAACGGGCGATGAGCGGCTCTTTTTGATTCCAGCGAAGTCGGATTCGCCACACGGCGTTGTGGCGCTTGGCGGGCTTTTGCGTTTTCCCGCTTTCCCGTTGCACGACCTTTCATCCGCCGCGGCTGCGCCCACGCCCGCAAAGGGGCGCCGCGCCTACTCTTGCACGCGTATCTCCACGTCCTTGTCCAGACCGTAGAACTTGCGAAACCAACCGGCGAGCATCTCGGTGTTCGGATCCGCGTGCCACACGAGATCGCCTGCGTGCAGGGAAGGCAGGTCCAACTCCGTGGAACCCGACGCCTTCGCCTCCTGCACCAACTGCGCACGCTCCACGTCCACCGCGTGAACGGGCGCGTAAAGCGCCGCGAGGACCGCAAACATCGACGCCGCCGCCGCACAAGCGCACACCGCGAGCCTGCGGCTCGAAGCGGGAGCGCATCTGCCGGCCATCAGGCAGGCAAGGGCCGCGAGCAGGATATAGGAGGGCAAGTAGCACCGCGGGCCGTACCTGCTCACAACCAGCAAGGGCAACGCGAGGGCGACGGCATACAGGAAGGCGAGAAGCGCCTTCTTGCAGCCGTCGCGCCACAGCAGGACGCACCACGCGAGCAACGCCGCGGCGCACGCGAGGCACGCGGCGACATTGGCGCATTTCAGCAGAAAGGAGAGCCGGTCCGGCGCAGCCAGGGAGTACCAGATGCCGTACGCCGCGACGACGAGGAAGACGACGGCGAAGCAAGCCATGGCACGTGCACGACGCCTGTTCCCCGCACGGCGTGCCCGGATGCAGGACACGACCGCAAGCATGCAGAAAAACGCCTGCATGGGCCATGCGTGCACGACCAGGTAGGGCGACATGCTCTTCGAGAGGCAGTTAAACGCGCTGTGGACGAAGCCGCCCGGAGCCATCTGGCGGTAGGATTCGCCGTTCACCTGAACAGGGTCGTTGCCTTGGGCAATGGAGAGGTAGGCGCTGTTGGAGAACATGAGGGCCGCGCCGGCGAGCGCGCAGAGTAAAAACGCGAGCTGGGCCAAGTCGGTCTTTCCGTGGCGGCGCTTCGTGTAGACCAAGACGGCAAACGAGGCGGCAATGTTGACGACAGTCATGGTCTCGACCACGAGCGAGGTGAGAAAGCCGAGCACGGCCAAGGGCAAAACGAGCTTTTTGCAAGGGCGGTACCCATCGTCCAGGCACCCGCGCACGGCCACAAGGTAGAGCAATACGAGCAGAGCCGAGAACGTGTAGTTCACGAACCCGGAAGTCCACACGAGGCCTTGGGCGAACACGGGCGCCGGCACGAGGAAGACGAGCAGCAGGCACAGCCAGAACATGCAGGCGTCCTTTCGGCCCGAGAGTTTTTGCACGCACAAGGCGATGCCCGAAAGCGTCGCCGCGGCGACAGGGGCATGCAGGAAGGGCACGCGCGTCAAGGCGACGCAAAGGAGGTTCGAGAAATAGCGGCCGTTGTAGGCGGCGAAAAATGAGGCGATCCGCTTGTCGGATGCGTAGCTGCCCCAATACCAGTCGTCGCCTGAAAACGGGAAGAGGGAGCACAGGGCCACGAGCGCCGCGAAGGTCGCGAGCAGGACAGGCCAGGGCACGGCGCATATGCGCGCCGGCTTCCACCTGAAGCCGCCTGCATGCTCTTGAACCGCCGATGTCCGGGTCATGTTCGGTGAAGCCCCTTTCTTGAGATCAGCCCTGTATCTTCTCCAGCAGCGCCTGCAGGGCCCGGCCGCGGTGGCTGACGGCGTCTTTTTGCGCGGGCGCGGCCTCGGCCGTGGTGATGCCGCCCAGGTCGTCGGAGATGAAAAGCGGGTCGTAGCCGAAGCCGTTTTCCCCGCGCGGCGCGTGCGCGATGCGGCCTTCGCAGGCGCCGCTTGCCACCAGCTCGCGGCCGTCGGGCAAGAGCAGGACGACGGTGCTGGTGAAACGCGCGGTCCGCTCTTCGTCCGGCACGCCTTCCAGCTCGGCCAGCAGCTTCGCGTTGTTGTCGGCGTCGCTTGCATCGGCGCCGGCATAGCGGCTCGAGTAGACCCCGGGCCGTCCGCCCAGCGCGTCCACCACAAGCCCGCTGTCGTCGGCGATGGCCGCCAGCCCCGTGTGCGCGAGCGCGGCGGCGGCCTTGATGCGCGCGTTGCCCTCGAAGCTGTCGGCGTCTTCGACGGGCTCGGGAAAATCCCCGAACTCGGAGAGGGCGTGAAATTCCCAGCCACAGGGCGCGAGTATGCGCTCTATCTCGACGAGCTTGTGCGCGTTGTTCGTCGCGATGACCACCCGGCGCAGATCGCGGGGGAGCTGCGAAGCATCCGCGGCCTGCAGGACGTTCGCCTCGTCTGAAGCCGTCATTTTCACCGCTTTCCCTCTCCATCGCCGCCTGCGAGCGCTTCTTTTTGCGCGGCGATCAGCTCGAAGATGCCGTCTTGGGCCATGTCGAGCATGCGGTCGAGCTTGTCGCGCGAAAACGGCGTGCGCTCTCCCGTGCCCTGCACCTCGACGACGTCGCCGTCGGCGTTCATCACGAGGTTCATGTCCACCTCCGCGCGGCTGTCCTCGGAGTAGTCGAGGTCGAGCAGGAGACGCCCTGCCACCTGGCCTACGCTGATGGCGGCCACCTGGCCTGTCAGGGGGTCGCCGGAGATCTTGCCCGCGGCCTTCCAGGTGCGCAGCGCGTCGGCGAGCGCCACCCACGCGCCCGTGATGGAAGCCGTGCGCGTGCCGCCGTCTGCCTGCACGACGTCGCAGTCCACGTGGAAGGTGACCTCGCCGCCGAGCGCGTCCATGTCCACCACCGTGCGCAACGACCGGCCTATCAGGCGCTCTATCTCCATGCTGCGTCCCTGACGGCGGCCGACTTCGCGCGGGGTGCGCGTGCCCGTCGAGGCGGGCATCATCGCGTACTCGGCCGTGACCCACCCCTTCCCGCTGCCGCGCCGCCACCTCTTCACGCTCTCGTCGATGGTGACCGCGCACAAGACCTTCGTCTTGCCGCATTCTATCAGACACGAGCCGGGCGCCGTCTCGAGCACGTGGCGCCGTATCGTGCACGGGCGTTTCTCGGCAGGCCCGCGCCCGTAGCTACGTGCAAGCCCGATGTTCACTGTCATGCCGCATCTCCTTTTCCCGCGTTTTCCCGTGCAACGCGCCGCGAAAGGCGCCTCGCCGGCCGACGTGCCCGCGGCCGCCTGCCCGCGCATGCGCCGCCGCGCGCCTCACAAAGCCAGCTCGTCGAAGCCCACGTGCGCGACGCGCTCGAGGGGCTTGCCGTATATCTTGCCGCCGACCTGCCGAAAATCCTCCAAGTCGGTGCCCGTGGTGAAGAACTCGCACGGCGCGGCGGGCGTCTCGTCGTGCAAATGCCCGCGGGACGCGAGCGTGGCCACGACCTCGTCTGCCGTCTCGGCGCTCGACGAGATGAGCTTCACGTCGCGGCCCACCGCCTGCTGCACGAGCGGGGCGAGCACCGGATAGTGCGTGCAGCCCAGCACGAGGGTGTCGACACCCGCCTTTTTCAGCGGGTCGAGGTAGTCGCGCGCGATCTCGGTGAAGGCCGGGCGCAGGTAGACGTCGGCGGCGTCGGCCGTCAGGCGCTCGACGGGGGAATCGGAGCGGCGCAGGCCCTCCTCCACGATCTCGACGAAGCGCGGGGCGGCCGCAGAATACACGGTGATGCCCGCATCGAGGCTGCGTATGGTGTCCGAGTACATGCCCGAATCGACCGTGGCCCTCGTGGCGATGACCCCGCAGCGCCTGTTGCGCGTCGCCCGCACCGCCCCGCGCGCCCCCGGCTCGAGCACGCCCATGACGGGCACGGAAAACTCCATCTGCGCGAGCGAGAGACCTGCCGCCGTGGCCGTGTTGCACGCGATGACGATGAGCTTGACCTCGCGGCGGGCAAACCACGTGCACAGCTCGCGCACGAAGCCGCGCACTTCGCGCAAATCGCGCGAGCCATAGGGACAGCGGGCGGTGTCGCCGAAGAAGAGCAGCTGCTCGCCCGGGAGCTTTTCGCGGATGGCGCGGGCGACCGTCAGGCCGCCGAAGCCGGAGTCGAATATGCCGATGGGCGCGTTGTTCATACCGGGCATTCTACACGCGACGCACGCCGCGCGGTGCGCTATGCTTGAAAACATGCACGACGACGAGACCATATACCTCGACCATGCGGCGGCCACGCCCATGGACCCGGCCGCCATCGCCGCGATGGAGCCCTATCTTGCGCGGGAGTTCTACAATCCGTCCGCGCCCTACGGGCCTGCGCGGAAGGTGAAGGCCGCGCTCGAGGACGCCCGCGCGCGCATCGCGCACCTGATGGGGGCGCGTCCCGGCGCCATCACGTTCACCGCCGGCGCCACCGAGGCCAACAACCTCGCGCTCTCGGCGGCAGACGGCGAGGTGCTCGTCGCGGCGGGCGAGCATGCCAGCGTGCTCGAGGCGGCACGTGCCCGCGGCGGACGGACGGTGGACCTGGAGCCCGACGGCTGCGTCGCGCCCGAAGCGCTCGAGGCGGCCCTGTCCGAGGACGTGGGCGTCGTCTCCATCGCATACGCCGACGGCGAGGTGGGGGCCGTGCAGCGGCTGCGCGACCTGGCCGCCGTCGTCGAACGCGAGCGCGCACGGCGCCTGGAGGCGGGCTGCGCGCGCCCCCTGCTCTTGCACAGCGACTGCTCGCAGGCTGCCGCGCACCTGAGCATGAACGTCTCGTCGCTTCGCGCCGACCTGCTCACCGTCTCGGCGGCAAAGCTCGCAGGGCCCAAGCAGGTGGGCCTGTTGTGGGCGGCAGACGGCGTGGCCTTGCGTCCGCTCGTCTTCGGCGGCGGGCAGGAGGGCGGCGTGCGCTCCGGAACGGAAAACGTCGCCGGCGTGATGGGGTTCGCCGCCGCCTTCGAGGCCTGCGCGGCGCGGCGCGTGCAAGAGGGACGGCGCCTGACGGCCATGCGCGACGCGATGCGAGAACGGCTGCGCGCGGCCTTTCCCCAAGCGGTCTTCTCAGGCCCCGTCAAAAGCGCGCGGCGGCTGCCGAACCTCCTGCATGTCGCGTTTCCCGGGCTGTCCGGCTCGCGGCTGGTCGTCTTGCTGGAGCACCGCGGCGTGCTCGTGGGCACGGGCGCGGCGTGCGCGGCCAGCAAGATGCGCCCCTCCCCCGTGCTGGCCGCCATCGGGTTAAGCGATCGCGAAGCGGCCGGCAGCCTGCGCATCAGCTTCGGCCCGCACACAAGCGAGGAGGAGGCAGCGCGTGCATGCGGCATCATCATAGAGGTGGTGAACGCCGAACAGGCGCGCGTGGCGGCGGCGGGCGCGGCAACGGATGCAACGGACACGGCGACGGCGACGGGGGCCGGGCGATGATGCGCGCGGCACATGCGGGCGAGCGGGTCTTCGTCGGGATGAGCGGCGGCGTGGACTCCTCGCTGGCCGCGGCGCTCCTCGTCGAGGCGGGGTATGCGACGGTCGGCGTCTACATGCGCAACTGGACGCAAGACCTGCCGGGATATGCCTGCCCCTGGGCGCAAGACCTGGCCGATGCCGAGCGCGTCGCCGTGCAGCTGGGCATCGACTTGCAGGTATGGGACTACGAAGACGAGTACAAGCGCGAGGTCGTGGACTATCTGCTCGACTCCTATGCGCACGGACGCACCCCCAACCCGGACGTGATGTGCAACGAGAAGGTGAAGTTCGGCAGCTTCGCGCGCGAGGCCTTCCGGCGCGGCGCCGACTTCATCGCGACCGGCCACTACGCCCGCGCAGACGCATCCGGGCGGCTTTTCCGCGCCGCCGACGAGCACAAGGACCAGACCTATTTCCTGTGGCGCGTGCCAGGCGCCGTCTTCGCGCGCACGCTGTTTCCCATAGGGGAGTTCGCGAGCAAAGACGAAGTGCGCGCCGCCGCCCGCGCGCGCGGCATCGAGACGGCGGAAAAGCCCGACTCCACCGGCGTGTGCTTCATAGGGCCGGTGAGCATGCGGCAGTTCCTGCTCGCGCATCTGGGAAAGAAGCCGGGCGCGATAGTGGACGCGAAGACGGGCGAGCAGCTGGGAGTCCACGACGGCGCCTTCCTCTTCACCTTGGGGCAGAGAAAGGGGCTGGACCTGGGAGGAGGCCCTGCGCGCCGCGTCGTGCGCATCGACGTCGCCGCCAACGTGGTCTACGTCAGCGACGACGCGCGCGACCCCGCGCTTTCCTGCGATGGTCTGCGTCTCGAGGACTGCCGCTGGGTGTCGGGCACGGCGCCCGCAAACGGAAGCTACCTCGTGCGCACGCGGCACACGAGGGCCTTGGCGACAGCGCAGCTGGACGTGGACGCAGCAGGCGAGCCGGGCAGCGCCTGCAAACCGGGCGGCGCGGACGGCGGGACGCGCGAGGCGGCCGCCCCGGGCAAGACGGCGGCCCTCGCCTTCACCACGGCGCAGCAGGCCGTGGCGGCGGGCCAGGCCGTGAGCGTATACGACGGCGGCGAATGCCTGGGAGGCGGTTTCGCATGCGGCATGCAGCCCTCATCGACATAGGGTCGAACACGATACGGCGCGTCGCCTACGATTTGGAAGGCGGGCACGCGACGCGCCTGTTCTCGAAGAAGCGCATGACCGGGCTGGCCGACTACGTGGATGCAGATAGCGTCGCCGGTGCCGCGTCGCGCTCGCCCAGCAAGGGGCGCATGTTGCTCGCCGTCACGCCCATGGTGGACAGGTTGTGCAGCAACGCCCCCGTCGTCGGCGCGAGCACGCCGGCCACGCCGCCCGCGAGCAGCGCCGTGTTGAACGCGACGATGAAGCGGTAGTTGCGGCCTATGCGCGCGACCAGGCGCTTCGAGATGCGGCGTAGCACGAGCAGCTGGTCGAGCGAGGAGTGCAGCAAGGTGATGTCGGCCACCTCGCGCGCGATGTCGCTTGCATCCACCATGGCCACGCTCGCGTCGGCGGCGGCCAGCGCGGGCGAGTCGTTCACCCCGTCGCCGACCATCACCACCGTGCGGCCCTCGCGCTTGAGCGCGTCGAGCAGCGAGGCCTTGTCCTCGGGCAGCACCTGGCTTTCGTACTCGTCGATGCCGAGGCGGCTCGCAGCCGCGTGCGCGGCGCCTTCCGCGTCGCCGGTGAGCATGACGATGCGCGTGAAGCCCGCCTGCCGCAGGGCATCCACCGTCGCGGCTGCCTCGGCGCGCACGGGGTCGTCGATGCAGATGGCGCCCTTCAGCTCGTCGCCGCAGGCCAGATAGACGATCGAGGCTCCCGGCGCCTCGTCTGCGATGCGCTGCTCGAAACCGGCGGGGCGCTTCACCCCCTCGTCGTCGAAGACGAAATGCGCGCTGCCCAGCAGCACGCGCCGCCCGTCCACGCCGGAGACGATGCCGTGCGCCACGACGTACTCGACGTCGGCGTGATGCTCGTCGACGTGCGCCACGCCGCCTTCGCGCGCGGCCTCGACCACGGCGCGCGCCATGCTGTGGGGGAAATGCTCCTCAAGGCATGCGGCCAGGCGCAGCACCTCGTCGGCGTCCATATCGGCAAAGGTCAGCACCTGCGTGACGTGCGGGACGGCGGTCGTGAGCGTGCCCGTCTTGTCGAAGACCATGGTGTCGGCGCAGGCCATGACCTCCAGGTAGCGCCCGCCCTTCACCACTATGCCGTGGTGGGCGCATTCGCGCATGGCCCGCATCACCGCGACGGGCGTGGACAGCTTGATGGCGCACGAGTAGTCCACCATCAGCACGGAGACGGCCTTCGTCACGTTGCGCGTCGCGGCGAGCACGGCGAAAAACCCGAGGAAGCTGTAGGGCACGATGGCGTCCGCCAGGCGCTCGGCGCGGCTCTGCACGCCGGCTTTGGCAATCTGGGACTCGTCGACCATGCGCACGATGTTGGCGATGCGCGTGTCGGAGCCGGTCTGGCGCACCTCCACGACGATCGAGCCGTCCTCGACGATGGTGCCCGCGTAGACCGAGGCGCCGGACGACTTCACGGCCAGCTTGGACTCGCCGGTCATCGAGGCCTCGTTGAGGGCGGCCTCGCCCGAGACCACGGTGCCGTCCACGGGGACCATCGCGCCGGTGCGCACGCGCAGCTTGTCGCCGGCGCGGACCTCGGACAACGCGACTTGCACCTCGGCGCCGCCCGGCGCGACCAGCCACACGTCGTCTGCCGTCACCGCAAGCGACTGCTCGAGCGCGATGCGGCTGCGCGCGTGCGTGTATTCCTCCAGCAGGTCGGAGACGTCGAGCAAGAGCATGACGATGCCGGCGGAGTTGAAGTTGCCCTGCAGCATGGACGCGACGATCGCCGTGGCGTCGAGCACCTCGACTTTCATCTGGCCGGCGGCAAGCGCGCGCAGGCCCTTCGCGATGAACCCCGCCGAGCGCACGAGCGTCCACGCGGCACGCAGAGGCGAGGGCAGAAACACGCGGCGCCCCGCCCAGAAACCGACCCTTCTCGCCAGGGCGCCGAGATAGCGCGCATCGACCTCTGCACGGCGCTGCTCGTCGCTGCCCCGCGCGACGGGAAGCTGCCCGCGCACGAGGCTGCCCAAAACGGCCAGCGCCCCGTCGCGGGCGGCCGGCGCGTCCGGGTCGTAGCACACGAGCACGCCGCCGTTTGCCGGGGCCGTCGTCACCTGGACCACGCCCGGCACGGCGCAGACCCGCTCGGCGATGCCGTATCCCTCTTCCGCGCAAAACGCCGTGCGGCCAAAGCGCACGCGCAGCCTGCCGGGCCGCTCGCGCACGATGCGGTAGTGCATGGGTGTCTTCTCGTTCATCATCTCGTCCCGCTTGAAAACCCGACCTGCTCGAAACGCCGAAAGAGCCGCACGGCCCGAGGCTGCGCGCGGCTCGAAGCCGCGCCCGCCGGCCGCCTTGCAGCCCCCCGGGCCCTCTAGGCCTCCTTGGCGGCCTTCGCGCCCCTCCGGGCCTTGGAAGCCGCAGCGGGCTTTGCCTTCGTCGATTTTGCGCCCCTCGTGGACCCGGCGGGCTTTGCGGCGGGTTTGGCGGCCCTGCCCTCGGCGGCCTCCTCCTCGGCCATCTCCGCTTCGACCTGCTCGCGCACGCGGGCCTCGATGGCGGCGCGGCGATCTGCCAGCGCGGCCTCGGCGACGGCCTTCTCGCGGGCCTCGGCGGCCAGGTCGTCGGCCTCGTCTTTCATCGACTGAAAGCTCTCCTTGGCGGCTTCTTGCAGCTCCATGCCCTTGGCGAGCACGTTTACGGCCGCCTTGCGCGTGCACGGCGCCTTCACGATCGCAGTGCCCGCCGCGACGGCCGCCGCGCCGCCGACAAAGGTCCAGAACTTGCAGCTGGTGAACAGACTCATGATGCATCCTTTCATTGGAGCCAAAAAGTTTAACGCGGCTAACTTATACCATATCCGCGCATGTCCTCATGCGACTATTCCAGCCGTTTTCGAGTTGGTCAACGAAAACTTGCAGGATTTTCCACGCGCGCCGAAACGGGCGGGGCGCGGACGCCGCGAAGGACACGGCTGCGCGTCTGGAGGCGCCACATGCGCACGCGCCGGCTTCGCCCCTAGCGCTCCCCGGCTTCAGACAACGTCAGCTTCACCGTCGTGCCCTCGCCCTCCACGGACTCCACGCACAGGCCGGACGCCCCGCCGAAATAGCCCTGCAGGCGCGCGTTCACGTTCTTCAACGCGATGCCCATGCCCGTCTTCGAGCCGCCGCCCACCACCGTGTGCAGGCGCTCGGCCGGTATGCCCACGCCGTCGTCGCGCACGGCCACGGCCACGCCGCCTTCCTCGCGGTATGCCCGCACCCCGATATGCAGGGGGCTTCCATCGTCGCGGCGCGCGTGGGCGACCGCGTTTTCCACGATGGGCTGCACGACGAAGGCGGGCACCTTCAGGCTCTCGAGGCCGTCTTCGATGTCCACCTCCATCAAGATGGCGTCCTCGCCGAAGCGCGCGCGCTGAAACATCAGGTAGCGCTGCGTCTGCTCGACCTCCGCCTCCAGCGCGATCAGATCCTCGGAGTTTTCCAGCAGGCGGCGGTAGTAGACGGCGAACTCGCGCAGCATGTCGCGGCCGCGCTCGGGGTCGGTGCGCGTGTAGCTGGCGATCGTGTTGATGGTGTTGAAGAGGAAATGCGGGTTGATCTGTGCCTGCAGCGCCTTGAGCTCCATGCGCGTGGCCAACTCGGTCTGCTGCTCGACCACCGACAAGGTGAGCTGCGCGGACAAAAGGGTCGCAAATCCCTCCGCCATGGCCTTTTGGGTCTCGTCGATGCGCCGCGGCGAGGAGTAGTAGAACTTCAGCGTGCCCACGATCGAGTGGTTCATGGTCAGCGCCACGATGATGGCCGCCTTGATGCGCGAGTTCTTGCGCGCAAAGCCTATGGCCTCGGCAGAGTCCACGATGCGCATCTTGCCGTCTTCGAGCACGTCGCGCGTGACCTGCGTCTGGATGGGCGTGCCGACGAGATGGTTTTTCGCGTCCTCGCCGGCAAACCCCAGTATCTGCTCGCGCCCCGTGATTGCCACCGAGATGGAGGAGACATGCGGCAGCAGCAGCTCGCACACGGGCTGCGCCGAGGCATGGTCGAGCCCTTTGATCATGTAGGAGATGGTGCGGCTGGCCAGCCCCAGGGTCTCGTTGGTCTGGCGCGCCTTCACGTGGTCGGAGTTTCCCGAGGTGAAAAGCGACATCAAGGCCAAGGTGAACATGCCGAGTATGCAGACGAGCGTGATGGGCAGCGAGACGATATCGGGAAAGAACACGCCGCCGACGGCGCCGGCGCTGAATATGGCAAAGCACGCCATCGCGGCCACTATGAAGAGCACGCGCTGCACGAACGACAGGCGCTTGCTCGTGTTCTGCAGGGGCGTGACGATGGCCGAGGGAGTGGGGAGCATGATCGTAGCGCGCTAGGACGAGGTGGGGGCGCCCGTGCCGCGCGTGCCCGCCGAAGAATTCGCGCCGCCTGCCGCCGCAGCGCCAATCGCGGAGAAACGTCCGGTGAAACCGCTGGTCGCGGAAATCGAGCGCATGGTGGACAGCTGGCTGGCAAGCGGGCGGTAGTCCCACATGCTGCGCACGATCTTCGGCCAGTTGCGCTGGAACTCGAAGTAGTTGGCGCAGTTCTCGCGCGCGTACTCTCCGGCCTTCTTGCGCGAGGTGCTGCCGATGCGCCAGTACGCGCCGCGGTCCTTGCAGCCGATGGCGCGCAAAAGCGCCGTCGCGCGCACGCGGGTGCCTATCTTGCTCGACAGCCAGGGACCGGGATAAGGCGAAAGCGAGGACGGGTCCACCTGCATGAGGTCTATCTGGGTCTTGGCGAACTCGATCTTGCGGTTCTCGTAGAACCAGCGGTAGACGTCTTGCTCGAAGCGCGCGGGCGTGTCGGCCACGGCGGGCGGCATGTGGCGCAAGAAGAACTGGTTGTCGAACCACATCGACACCCCGTGCATGCGCAGGTTCAGCAAGTAGTCGAGGTCCTCGCCGCGCGTGATCCACGGGTCGAAGGCCACCGAGCCGTAGGCGTCGGCGTGCAGGGTCATGCAACCGCCGCACGCCGTCTGCGCCGGCGAGAGCCGAGGCCCGGCGACGGCGCGCTCGATGTAGGCGTTGAAGTCCTTGTTCTTGTTCCACATGAAGTCGTACCAGGCGCGTTTGCCCGGCGCCTTGTAGTCGTTGGCATCGTTGAGGAAAAACCCGGTCTTTGCCGTGACGATCGAGCCGTCGGGCGTGGCCATGGCGATGCCGTGGACGGCGCGCGCGAGAAAGTCCTGCGTGGCCACCACCTCGTCGTCGTCGATGAAGACGACGGTGTCGTGCCCGTAGATGGAGGCGACGAGCAGGCCCAGGTTGCGGACCGCGCCATAGCCGGACAACGAGGCCGCCGACGCGAAGGCGCCCATGCCCAGCTGCTCCATGCGGCGATGCACGTAGCGCAACTCGGCTTCTCCGATGACGGTGGTGTTGAGCTGCGGAAAATTCGCGGCGATGGCACGCACCTTGTCGGCGGCCTGGGTCTCGACGCCGGATCCCGCCACCACGAGCAAGACGACGCGCCCCACGCCCGCGACCTTTTGCAGGCTCTTCAGGCAGCGCGGCAGCTCGCCCGGCTTGTCGATGGGGGTCATATGGTCGTAGACCGCCGCATCGGCAAGCGAGGCGCGGCGCGACGTCCAATACGTCGGGATGACGACGACGGGGTTCAGATTCATTTTCGGCCTCACACCTTCCCGTGTGCTCTCAAAACCTGCGCATAGCCTAGCACGCGCGCGTGAAGGCCTGCGTGAATCTACTGAATTTTCAGGTTTCGCACGGGCGCAGGACGACGGACGCGGACACGGGACGCACAAGCGGGGCAGGACACGACGCGAGACGCGATCAACCCTTGGAGGCCTTGTCGTACTCGCTCTTGAAGTCCTTGAACATCTGACCCCAGGCGCCCACCTGCCGGCCGAGCTTCTCGCCGGCGGCCTCGGCCTTGTCGCCTGCCTCGTCGGCGAACTTCGTGGCCTTCTCGTCGGTCTTGCGGCGCGCCTCCCCCGTCTTGTGCTTGGCCGTAGCCCAGGTCTCGCCCGCCTTCCCCGCAAGGCCGCCTTGCGCGACCACCTCGTCTGCCGCCACGTCGACGACGATCGCCCCATCGCGGTAGCCCTTGATGTGCGCGGCGGCGATGTTGCGCGCCCCGGTGAGCGCCCGCTCGGCGCGCCCGGAGGAAATGTCGATGTGGTCGATCTGGAAATCGTCTTCGGAAAAGGCGACGGCGGTGATGGCGCCGAGCTTCTCGCCTTCCTCGTTCACGCAATCCATGTAGTCCCACAGCAGGCATTCGTCGAAATCGACGCCGAGGCGCTTGCACGCGGCCGCGTCCCAGGTGTCCGCGCAGTCGTTTTCGACGAGAAAACCGCCCTCGCATGCCACGAGGCGGTCGAGGGCGGCGAAACGGTCTTTGCGTTTGAACATCCACAGCACGTCGGGACGTTTGACGATGACGCCCACCGCCACGGGCTTGGACGGGTGGAAGACCACCCGGCGCACCTTGCCGAAGAAGCGAGGGGCGCCGTCTTTTCTGCGCGCGACGAACACGCGCTGCTTGTGGGCGTTCAGAGTCGTGAACATGGGAGAAGAACCGGAAAAGAGGCTCTAGGCGGTCGCGCCCTTCACATCGTCTTTCACCTTCGCGGCGCCCTGCTCGACGTCTGCCTTGATGTCGGCGGCCACATCGGAAACGTCGGCGGCCACGGTCTTGACGTTGGCGCGGTGGTTCGTGACCTGCTCGGCGATGCGGTCGCGCGCCTCGTTTATCTTGATGCGGATGTCGTCGGCGACGGGGGCGGCCTGGTCGGCCATGTTCTTCACGCCCGAGCGCAGGTTCTCGCCCGCCTGGCCTGCGAACTCCTGCACGCGGCTCGTGGCCGTCTCGACGCCGGAGCGCAGCTGCTCGCCCGCGTTGTTGACGAATTCCCTGCTCTGGCCGGCAAAGGTGTTTGCCGCATCGGCGACGAGCTGGCGGTTCTCCTTGCCGGTGTTGGGGGTGAACATCAACGCGGCGACGGCCCCGATGCCTGCGCCCAAAACGAATGCCGTTCCCTTACCCATGTACATCACGTCCTTTTTCACAATCGCGTCTCGAAACGTCCGTCGATTATACCCACGAACTTCACGCGGGATGAAGGAGGCGCTGGGAAAAGTTTGAAATTTCCCGCATGCCATCGCCCTCGCGGAAAAGCGCGGAATAATTCTCCTGCGACCAATCGAGCAACGGCTGCGGCATGCCCTCCCCTTTCGCGCCCGCATCCGGCACGACCAGCGCGCACGGACAGGACAGCAGGGAGAAGCGAACGAGCTTGTCGAGATGGCGCGTATCGAAATTCACGACGGCGTCCGGCTTCAAACCGGCGAAATTGCGGCGGTTGGCGTTGTCGAACGCAGGCCCGCACTCCCGCAAGGCCCTGTCCACATATCCCGCCGTCGGAAGAGCTTCCGAAGCCGCCAGCGCCCTGTCGTGCGTGCGCTGCGCCGCACGAAACACATGCAGCTCGCGGGGAGTGAAGATGTAGGTGCCCGCAAGAGGGAAATAGCGCACTTCTTCCGGCAGGGAAAACAGCATCTCGGCCACGTCGTCGGACGCCTGCGCGGGAACCTCGAAGCTCACATACACCCCCGTCGTGTCGAGGTCCATTTCGCAAAGCCCGTCCAAGAGCCGCGCACGAAAACCCCCGTCGGCGAAAAAGCGCTCGTCCACATGCACCAGCAGCCTCTCGCGGCGCGCGGGCAGCCCCTGCCCGCCGGCGGCGGCCGGCAAAACCCGCTTCACGGCACGCGTCCCGCCGCAGTCCCGCTCGACGATTCCATCGCTTTTCTGCCCCAAAAACACGCGGGCGCACAAATCGGACGCCGCGCGCGGGCCATCCCATGGGCAAAACTCCTCGAGGAACCTTCCGTCGGCAACGCTTGCCCCCCCGCAGGCGCCCCGCAGCACATCGAGCGCCTCGTCGGCGGTCTTCACCTGGGTGAAAGGCAGGTCGTCAAACGAGAGGTACAGGCCGCGGCTTTTCAGGTAGTCCTCTTTGTCGAAGGTGCAAAGGGCCACGGGCCGGCGCGTGGCGGCAAAGTCGAAAAGCACGCTGGAATAATCCGTGACAAGGCCGTCGCATATGTTCAAGACGTCGTAAAGCTCGTGGCCTGCGGGAATCGCTCGTACGCGCGAAAGCCCGGCGAAACCGACCGCGTCGCCGCACAGCGGGTGAAGTTTTGCGAACACGAGCTCGTCGTCTTCCAGACGCGCATCGAAGCTCTCGAGCACTTCCCGAAAATCCGCAGGAGTATCACGCCCGGGGGGCAGGACACGATACGTCGGCAGATAGGCGTAGACGCGCGCGCCGTCGAGGCCGAGGCGCGCGCGCAGCTCCTGTCTGCGGCCGGCATCGAAAAGAACCGAGTTGCGGGGATAGCCCGAGAAGAGCAAAGTGCCCTCGAACAGCTCGTCGATCATGTAATCCCCCAACATGCGATCGGCGCTGTAGTAGTTGGGAAAACTCAGGTAATCGGCGGCGAGAAGGTGCTTTTGGGGGATATCGAGCGTGCAAGCCTCGCCGCGCATGCGCCTTCCCATGCACTTGACAGGCGTCCCGTGCCAGGTGTTCCACACGACCTGCCCTGCCCTTTTGGTCCAGTTCGCGCTGAAACACACATCGCTCACCAGGAATTTCGCCGTTGCGAGCAATTCGAAATAGCGCTTCGAGTTCACAAGCGCGAGGTTCACGCGCTCCAACCCGTTGCTGCGCAAAAAGCGCTTCGTCGAGGCGTACGTGCTGCGGCCCGCGCTCGCCCATATGCGAAAGTCCGCATAGCGCGCGTCTTCGACGAGCTCCTTTGCGATGTAGAACATGTTGCCCAAAAAGGCGCGTCCGTTGCGGGCGTCCAGCAAGACGAGGTGCTCGTCGACAGGGCGGCTTTCGATCATCTGCCTGTAGTTGGTCGCGATCTCGCGTGCGCGCGCCGCGCGTTTTCTCAATGCGCCCATCAAAAACCTCCTCGTGCATGCCGGTCGCTTTCGGCACGCGTTGAAACGGACGGAGCCGGCATGCCCTGGCGCAGCACGCCTGCGGGTTTCATGCCGGATCGCCCGCTTCCCCCTTCATGCAAACGCGTTTGCCACGTTAGTTCTCCCCCGCAAGACGAGAAGGCGCAGTCTCGCGCATTTCGGCGCCGGACGCTGCAGGCGGCACGTGCGCCACGCCGTCCGCCGGCATCGACGACAGCGTCTCGCGCACGATGTAGACGGGACGGTGCTTGCCCTGGATGTAGGCGCGCGCCAGGTACTCGCCCATGACCCCCAAGACGAGCAGCTGCACGCCGCCTATCAGGAGCACGAGGATGACGATGGTGGCATAGCCCGGTACCTCGACGCCGAAGGCGATGCGCTGGATGGCGACGACGACGGCGTAGACGAGGGCCGCGAACGCGCACAGGCCGCCGCACAGCGTCGCGATGCGCAGCGGGAAGGTCGAAAACGAGATGACGCCTTCGGCGGCGTAGCGCACGAGGCTTGAAAACGACCAGGTCGTGGTACCCGAAAGGCGCTCGTCGGGCGTGTAGGCAAACGGCAGGGTCTTGAAGCCGACCCAGGCGAAGAGCCCCTTCGAGAAGCGGAAATACTCCGGCATGCGCAAGAGCGCATCGGCGACGGGGCGGGTGAAGACGCGGAAATCGCTCGCGCCGTCCACCACGTCGAGCCCCGACGAGGAGGAGAAGGCCCCGTAGAAGCGTCTCGAAAACCATGCGCGCACGCGGCTTTGGCGGCGGTTTTCCTGGACGGCGGCCACACAGTCAAAGCCCGGGTTTTCCTCCAGCTCGGCCAACATGGCAAAGGCCGTCTCGGGGCGCTGCTGCAGGTCCGCGTCGATGAAGCAGCAATGCCTGCCCGACGCCTGCCCCAGCCCGGCGTACATCGCCGCCTCCTTGCCGAAGTTGCGCGAAAACGAGACGACGCGCACGGCGCGCCCCTCGCGGCCCGCCCGTTCCACGACCTCGCGCAGGCGCCGCCCCGTCGCATCGGCGCTGCCGTCGTCCACGAAGACGATCTCGAGGGACTTGCCCGCCGCATCAGCCGCGGAAACGGCCGCCTCGTAGAAGGGCTCGACGTTGTCTTGCTCGTTGTAGGCCGAGGCCACGAGGGTGAGGTCTATGCCGCTCTCGGAATCCGCCACTTCATCTCCTTTTTCGAGAAACACCGCGCGCGCGGACACATCACACGATGCCGTCCGCACGCATCACCTGCACCAAGCGCTCGGTGTTCTTGTCGTCGTGAAAGCCGGCTGGCCGGCGGCGCCGCACATACCGCAGGATTGTAAGGGCAAAGCGCCTTCGGTGTCCAAAACGCGCAAAGCGAAAAGCCGACGCTGCAGCCGCGCCTGTTTGCGGCCATATTGAAAGCGGGGGATAATGCCGCGCATGGCACGGAACGCACGGAACACCTGCCATTCCAACACGACCGAAACGAGACAAAAGGGAAAACCGGGGATGGCCTTGACGAAAAGCACGGCAGAGCAAAGCCGAATGGACGACCCGGCGTTGTCCGTGATCGTGCCCGTCTACAACGCGTCCGACACCTTGGAGGCCTCGCTTTCCAGCGTGCTGTCGCAGAACCTGGACGATATCGAGGTCGTCTGCGTGGACGACGGCTCGACGGACGGCTCGGGCGAGCTTTTGCGCGCCGCGGCGGCCCGCGACGGGCGCGTGCGCGTGCTCTCGCAGGAAAACGCGGGGGCCGGCGCGGCGCGCAACGCCGGGATGGCCGCGGCGCGGGGACGCTACCTGTGCTTTCTCGATCCCGACGACCTCTATCCGGACGAGGAGGTGCTCGCCGACCTCGTGACAGGGGCCGAAGCCCACAACGCCGCGATATGCGGTGGCTCGTTTTCCTCGTTTCGCAAGGAGGACCCGACGCAGATAAAACGCTCGTTTTCCCCGTCGGTTTGGGGCTACGTCTTCGAGCGCGACGGGATGGTCTCGTATGCGGACTACCAGTTCGACTACGGGTTTCACCGATTCGTCTACCGGCGCTCGCTGCTGCAAGAAGCGCGCGTCTCCTTTCCGACATGGCAGCGCTTCCAAGACCCTCCCTTTTTCGCGCGCGCCATGATAGCGGCGGGGAAATTCTACGCGCTGGCACGCCCCACCTATCTCTACCGCGGACGCTCCGTTCCCATGAAGTGGACGGCGACGAGCACCTGCGAGTTCCTGCGCGGCTGCACCGAGCTTTTGGACATATCGCGCGAGGCCGGCCTGGAGCGCCTGCACGCACTGGCCATGGCGCGTGTCTACGAGAACAGAAACGAGCAGAAGGGGACGTTGCCGCGAGACAGCGGGGAAGCGCGCGAGGTGCTGAAACGGCTGCGCGAGGCGGCGTGCCCCGAGTTCTTGCGCGAAGACGACTTCGTGACCGCGCGGCAATTCGAGGACTCGCTGCGCATGCGCCTGGCGCCGAGCGCAGCCCGCCGCGCCACGCATGCCGTCAAGCACGTTGCCGGACATGCCATGGACAAATTGCGCGGAAAATGACCGGCGGCGAAACAGGTTGCGGAAAAAGCCGTGCGGGGCGCGCTTGCGCAAACGGGCCATGCGAAAAACAGGCCATGGCAAACCGCCCGAAAAAACAACCCGCTGCAAGGCCGGGAAAAGACATGGAGGAGTGCATACGATGCCCGTAGAACCAATGCTGTCCGTGGTCGTGCCCGTCTACAACGCGTCCGGCACGCTGGAGGCCTCGCTTGGCAGCGCGCTGTCGCAGAGCCTGGACGACATCGAGGTCGTCTGCGTGGACGACGGCTCGACGGACGATTCCCTGCAGCTGCTGCGCACGATGGCGGCCCGCGACGGGCGCGTGCGCGTGCTCTCGCAGGAAAACGCGGGCACAGGCGCGGCACGCAACGCCGGGATGGCCGCGGCGCGGGGGCGCTACGTCTGTTTTCTCGACCCCGACGACCTCTACCCGGACGAGGATGTGCTCGCCGACCTCGTGACAGGGGCCGAAGACCACAACGCCGCGATATGCGGAGGGGCGATGCGCTCGTGCCGCGCAGACTCCCCCGAAAAGACAAGGCAATCGTTCATCCCCTCGCTTTGGGGCTACGTCTTCGAGCGCGACGGGATGGTCTCGTATGCGGACTACCAGTTCGACTACGGGTTTCACCGATTCGTCTACCGGCGCTCGCTGCTGCAAGAAGCGCGCGTCTCCTTTCCGACATGGCAGCGCTTCCAAGACCCTCCCTTTTTCGCGCGCGCCATGATAGCGGCGGGGAAATTCTACGCGCTGGCACGCCCCACCTATCTCTACCGCGGACGCTCCGTTCCCATGAAGTGGACGGCGACGAGCACCTGCGAGTTCCTGCGCGGCTGCACCGAGCTTTTGGACATATCGCGCGAGGCCGGCCTGGAGCGTCTGCACGCGCTGGCCATGGCGCGCGTCTGTGAAAACGAGCGCAAGCAAAAAGAAACGCTGCCATACGGAGACAAGGAGAGCCGCGAGATGGTGAATCGTCTGCGAGAGGCGGCGCGGCCCGAGCTGTTGCGCGAAGGCGATTTCACCACCGCCCGCCGCTTCGAGGACTCCCTGCGCGCGCGCTTTGCCCCAAGTCCCGCCCGCCGCGCGGCCCGGGCGGCCAAGCGCGCTCTCAGACGTGCCGTCAAGTGCATCACGGACGCGTCGGACGGGAAACGAAGCGAAGGGCCGGTTCCCTGAAATCCCGACACGGGGATGTGGGTTTTACGAAAAATCAGTCCCCGGACGGCGGGAAAACCGCAGCGAGCGGGAAGTCTGCGGCAGCAGCGAAAACCCCCTCGGGAGTCAATCCGCGCAAACGCTCCAAGACCGCCCGCGTCTCCTGCGGAAAACGTGCGCCGAGCGCCTCGAGCGAGGCGGCGACCTGCATGTCCCATGCCGCATCGGGCATCCCCGCCACATCGGCCGCGCGCACGGCGCCGGGGCATGCCTGCAGATAGCGCAACGAAAGCACGACGGGGCGCCCGGCCGCGCAGGCCGCGAGCGCGAGGGTGAAAGGCCCGGGGTCGCAGGCGGCGAAGACCGCGCGGGCCGCCGCGTCGGAAAGCAGCGTCTCGGAAACGAGCACGCCGCAGGACATGTCGGGCACGAGCCGGTGGGTGGGCGTGTCGCGGATGAAGCGATAATCCGCAAACCAGCCCGCATGCGCGCGCAACGACCCGTCCGGGCGAAACAGCGGCAGGTCGGCGCGGTTGCAGACGATTGCGCCGGGGCAGAGGCTTGCGCCGCGCGCGAGCGAGGACAGCATCTCCCTCGCGGGCGCGGCGCCCTCCTTCACCAGCAAGTAGAAGCCCTGCCCGCCGGCAGCGCGACCCCCATAGACCCGCACGCCGGGCCACGACAGCTCGGCCGGCGCCTGCGCAGGGGAAAGGAGCTGCGGCCTTGCCAGGCGGACCCGGGCAAGCGGCGCGTCCGCCACGGCCCTCCCCTTCCGCGCATGGCGCAGCAGCACGTCGCGCACGGGGTGGAAGTCCGCGCGCGCGTCCTCGACCATCTGCACGATGCCGCGCGCATAGGATTGCATGCTCGCCTCCTGCTCGTAGATGCGGCGCGAGGCCGCGCCCATGTCGGCAAGCCTGCCGCGCGCGTCAATCATGTGCATGAGCGCACCACGCAGCGCCTCCACGTCGCCCGTCGCGACGACGAGCCCGTTTTCCGGGCCGACCATGTACTTCGCCCCGACGTTTTCCGTGACGACGAGCGGCCGCGACAGCATGCACGCCTCGAGCGCGGGCAGCGAGCAGGACTCGTCGCGCGAGGCCACCACGACCACGTCGGCCTTTGAGACGGCGCGGGTCTTTTCGGCCGCGTCGGTGATAAGCCCCAGGTACTCGACGCCCTCGGTTTTGTCCACTTCGGCGAAAAGCCACGAGCAAAACGCCGTCGAGCTTTGGATGGGTGCGCCGGCAAAGCGCAGGCGCGAGCGGCGGCGGTAGTCCTCGGGCATGCCCTGCCAGGCGCGCAGCAGCACGTCGTAGCCCTTGCGCTGCTCGATGCTGCCCAGCTGGATGAAGGTGACGGCCTCGCCCGTCCCCGGCACATGCGGCGCGGCGGCCGCGGCCATGTCCTCGACGCTGTTGTGCACGACGCGCGGCGGACGTCCCGTGTAGGGGGATATCGCCTGCGCCGCATACTCGCTGACGCAGACGACGCCCCTGTGTTTGCGCAAAAGCCGTGCACGCAGGGGGTCGCCCGCGAGGAAGAACGGCAGGTTCGTGGCCTCGCGTATGTACCAGACGAGCGGGAGGCGCCGGCGCAGGGCCGCGACGAAGGGGGCGGTGCCGATGGCGTTGCAGATGCAGGCGGAAAAGCGCCCGGCGCGCTCGATGTTCTCGCGGCGGCCGACGTCTGCGGCCGAGACGACGCGCACCTCGACGCCGAGGCGGGCGAACTGCTCCTCGAAAGGACCGCTGCGCGCCGCCCACACCTCGACCGCGTACCCCGCGGCCAACAGCACCCGGGCCATGCGCAGCAGGCTGCCGAGCGCTCCCGTGTAGGCCATCTCGGGCGAGACGAGCAGGACGCGCCCGGCGGCAGCGCTTTCGCCCGCCGCAGACGGCTCGGAAGCATCCTCGCCTGCAGCGGACGGCTCAGCGACGCCCGCGCTCGCCACGAGCGGGCCGGCCTGCGCCAGCAGGCGGCGCGCCTGCTCCTGGACCTCGGGCGGGTAGAGCTGTGCGAAGGGCCGACCCAAAGACGTGGCGCCCGGCACCGTGGCCATGTCGTAGGCGAAGCGTCCGTACACGGCGCAGCAGTAGGCGGGCCGGCCCAGGGCGGCCGCGAGCGGGCCGAGTGCCGTGTAGGCGCCGACGCGCGGCTCGAAGCCCAGCCCGCAGGTGGCCTCGCGCCAGTCGTCGGCGAAGGCGAGCATGCCGCGTTGGATCTCGTCGATCTCGGCGCCGTTGGCAGGCGCGTGCGGCATGGGCACGAGCAGGGGCCGCCTCCCATCGTCGAGGTCGTAGGCGGCCAGCGAGGCGTCCTTCGAGGTGAAGAGGTACTCCAGCGGCATGTGCAGCCTCTCCAGCTCCTCCATGTCGTGCCAGTCCTCGGGCGTCAGGCGCGCCAGGAGGTCGCGGTCGTGCCGCAGGTCGCCCGCGTAGACGAAGGTCTCGCCGGCCTCCAGCGCGCCGGCCACCGTGTCCGACCTGTTCGAGCACAGCAGGGCGCCGACGAGCTCGACGTGCGTCTCGGGCATGTGCTCGCGCACGAACGACGCGAGGGCGCGCACGCAGGTGCCCGCCCAGCCCACGTCGACGACGAGGACCTTGCGCGCGCCGGAGAGCATGTCGGCGAAGTAGGCCCGGGCCGCCTCGCGGTTGCACGCCGCCTGCGCCTCGACGAGCCCGCGGCAGCCGTGGAGGAAGGACTCGAGCCGGTCGGCGCGGATCAGGCAGGGAAAGGCGCTCGGGTCTATGTCGTGTTTCTCCAGCTCGGGCACGAGGTAGGCAAAGCCCGCCTCGGCGAAAATCGTGGACAGCGGCTTGCTTCGGGCATGCTCGTGTGCCCAGTACAGCAGGCAGCGGCGCAGATAGCTGTAGGCGTAAGGCCCGCCCGCGACCTGCATGATGGCGCGGCGCGATATCTGCAGGTAGCGCGCGTCGTGCCCGCCGAAATGGGCCCGGTAGATCCGGTGGATGATCTCGCAGTCGCGCGCCGAGAACAGGATGCGGTCGCAGCCCTCGCGCGCGGCCAGCTCGTCGAGCCACTGGCAGTAGCCCCAGGCGAGTATGCCGCCGACGCGGTAGCCGTGCCGGAAGAGCAGGCTCTCGTCGCGCTCGGGCAGCACCATGGTGCGGCAGACGAGCGAGCGGTAGAAGCTCGCGGCCAGGCAGTCGTCGTCCACGCCCAGCCCGCGCGTGGTGCGGCGCAGGTCGGGCCACCACACGGCGTCCAGGCCGTGCTCGCGGGCGCGGGCCACGTCGACGCGCTCGTTGTCGCCCACGTGCACGATGCGCCGCCCGGCGAAATCGGCGGCCAGGACGTCGAAGAGGCCGCCGTCGCCTTTCTGGCAGCCGCGCTCGCTGGACAGGTAGATCTCGCTCCAGCCGTCGTAGCCGTTGCGGTGCAGCAGGTCTTCCAGCACGGCGCGCGGCAGGTACATGTCGCTCGTGACGACGACGGTCTTGCCCGCGTCGCGCACGGCGTCAAAGACCCGGCGCATGGTCGAGCCGGCCGTGCACAGCAGCTGCTCGAGCTGTATCTCGCGCTGCTCGACGTCTGCGCCGAAGCCCAGGCCGGCCTCGAGCGCCGCGTAGATGTCGTCGAGTGCGATCTCTCGCGCGCCCGTGCGCGCTAGGGCCGTCCGGCGGCAGCGCCCCTCGACCTCCTTGCGCACGCGGTGGAAATTGGAAAAGCCCGTCTGCCGGCCGAGCACGTGGAAGAGGTCGTCGGGGCGGTCGACCTTGCGTACGAGCAGGGTGTCGAACACGTCGAAGGACACGACGTCGTAGGAGAGCAGGCGCGCGACGAGCTCGGCCTCGCCCGGGCGCTCCGGCGCGTCGCGCAGCCAGTAGTCCAGCCCGTCTGCCTCGACGTCGGCGTTCGGGTCGGTGCAGCCGGCCGGCACGGGCACACGCTCGAGGTCCTCCCTGCGACGGGCGGCGCGGTTCAACCGCCGCACATACGCCCAGCTCTCCTTCAGGTGGCGCTTTATCCACCCCGGGTTCGCGCGGCGCAGGCGCATGAAGGCGCGCTCGGCCTCCTTGTCGCGGAAAAGGAGACGCCTTGCGCAATCTGCATCCACGTGCGCCCGCGCGAAACGTGCAAGCCGGGATTTCACCCCACGGTTCATCTTGAAGGCGCTGCCCCTTTCCCATGCTCTCCCGCACACATCTGCACATGTGCATTTCGCGCATGATACTAGATGCGCAGGTTCAAGGGGCTACAATGCCTGCACCGAAAATGAAGGCTGGCACAAATCGATTCGGCGAAAAAAGACCGAGGCCGTCGGTCGGCGAGCCGAAAGGGACTTCGAGAAGGGCGAAAAATGGGCAGCAACATCGTCGTCGTGGGCACGGGCTATGTCGGCCTGTCCATCGCGTGCCTGCTGGGGCGCCGCAACCACGTGCGCGCCATCGACCTCGTGCCCGAGAAGGTGCAGCTGGTCAACGCGGGGAAAAGCCCCATCAAAGACCCCGAGATCGAGGCGTTTCTGGCCGGCGGCTCCCTCGACCTGTCCGCCTCGACGGATTCGACGGGCGCCTACGCGGATGCCGACTACATAGTCGTCGCGACGCCCACCGACTACGACAGCGAGAAGAACTTCTTCGACACGAGGAGCATCGAGGGCGTGCTCGACGACATCGCCGCCGAGGGCACGCAGGCCACGGTGGTCGTCAAGTCCACGGTGCCCGTCGGCTACACCGAAGGCGTCGCCGGACGCTATCCGGATTTGGCCATCGTCTTCTCGCCGGAGTTCCTGCGCGAGGGGCGCGCGCTTTTCGACAACCTGCACCCGAGCCGCATCGTCGTGGGCGCGCCCTTCCACAACGAGGCGCTCGTAAAACGCGCCCGCGGGTTCGCCGCGCTTTTGGCCGAGGCAGCCGACGAGGACAGCGCCGACATCCCGGCGATCGTCATGGGCTCCACCGAGGCCGAGGCCGTCAAGCTCTTCTCCAACACCTACCTTGCCATGCGCGTGGCCTATTTCAACGAGCTGGACACCTACGCCGAACAGCAGGGTCTCGACGCGGGCGAGATCATCACCGGGATGGGGCTGGACCGGCGCATCGGCGAGCGGTACAACAACCCCTCCTTCGGCTATGGCGGCTACTGCCTGCCCAAGGACTCCAAGCAGCTTTTGGCCAACTTCGCCGACGTGCCCCAGCAGATCATGGGCGCCGTCGTCGAGGCCAACCGCACGCGCAAGGACTACATCGCCGCCCGCGCGATAGAGCTGGCCGAGCAAAACCACCTGCGCGACGGGCGCGACCCCGCCGCGCGCCTCGTCGTCGGCATCTACCGCCTGACGATGAAAAAGGACAGCGACAATTTCCGCCATTCCTCGATTCTGGGCGTCATGCGCCGGCTGGAGAAAAGCGGGGTGACGGTGCTGGTCTACGAGCCGGCCTACGCGAAAAGCGACATATACGGCGACGAGGTCACGCACGACCTGGCGGCGTTCAAAGCGCGCTGCGACGTCGTCTTGGCCAACCGCTTCGACGACGAGCTGGCCGATGTCGCGGACAGCAAGGTCTACACGCGCGATTTGTTCAAGAGGGACTGACGCCGCCCGCCGCGGCGGATTTCATGATGAAAGAGGGAGAAGAGATGCTCGAAACAGGCACGGCAGCACGAGAAACGCAGGCAGGGCAGGCGGCGCCCCCGAAGGTCTCCGTCGTCATCCCCGCCTACAACTCCGAGCGCTACCTGCGCCAGTGCCTGGACAGCGTGCTGTCCCAGACGCTTTCCGACATAGAGGTCGTCTGCGTCAACGACGGCTCCACCGACGCGACGCTGCAGATCATGCGCGACTACGAGGCCCGCGACCCGCGCGTGCACGTCATCGACAAGGCAAACGCAGGCTACGGAGCCGGCATCAACGACGGCTTTGCGGCGGCGACGGGCGAATACGTCGCCATACTCGAATCCGACGACTACGTCTTGCCGACCATGTACGAGACCTACTGGCGCGCGGCCTGCGACGCCGGCAAGCCCGACCTCGTGCGCGGCAACTGGTTCAAGTTCATGGGAGACGGACCGAGCCAAAAGCGCATCCCGCGCCAGCCCACCGAGATAAGGGCCTGGTACGGGCACGTTTTCGACCCGTCGAAAGACCCGATGACCTTGCGCCTGTTCGGCATCAACCAGCCCGGCATATACCGGCGCGCCTTCATCGTCGAAAACGGCATCCGCTTGAACGAGAGCCCCGGCGCCTCCTACCAGGACAACGGCCTGTTCTTCCAGCTCATGTGCCTCGCGCATTCCTGCATCCTGATCGAGGACCGCCTCTACATGCTGCGCCGCGACAACCCCGACAGCTCCTTCTACTCGAAGGGCAAGGTGTTCGCCCTGTGCGGCGAATACGATTTCATCCGCGACTTCATGAAGAAGCACCCCGAACTCGGGCAAGAGCGCCTCGAGCTGGCCGCCGTCAAGCGCTTCCACAACTATAAATGGACCATGAACCGCATCGCCCCCGAGCTGCGCTATACCTTCGCCGAGCGCTTCCATGACGATTTTGCCACACTCGACGCCGCAGGCGAGCTGAACCGCGAGCACTTCACCGCGATCGAGTGGAGCATGTTGCAGGCCGTCCTCTCCTCGGCCCATCTCTACTACCTCCTCCACCGGCAAAACAAGATGACGGGCAATGAGCGTCGGCAGAAGAACCGTCTGAAAAACAGCAGGGAGTACCGCATGGGGCGCAAGCTGCTGAAGCTGCCGCGTCTGATTCTCGGGCGGTCCGAAGGCACAGGCGCGCCCCACGACGAGGCCGCATCCGAATTCATCCGCCCGGAGGGCTTCATGGGCGCGCCGCTGGACTGGAGCCGCGTGCCCGAGAACATACCCGAGAGCCTGCGCGGATGGTACACGGCGAAAACCAGCGAGGCGCTCGACTTCGACGACGTGCGCACCTACAACCAAAAGGCCCAATGGCTCAAGCTCTTCGACGCCACTCCGGAAAAAACCCGCCTGGCCGACAAGTACCTCGTGCGCGACTGGGTGGCCGAGCGCATCGGCGAGCGCTACCTCATCCCCCTGCTCGGCGTCTACGACACGGCCGACGAGATCGACTTCTCCGCCCTGCCCGAGGCTTTCGTCTTGAAAACCAACCACGGCAGCGGCGGCGTTTGCGTCGTGGACGGAACGCACGCAGCCGATACCGCGAAAATACGCCGCGACCTGTCCACGAGCTTGAGCAAGAACTTCGCGCTACAGCACGGCTACGAGATCCACTACATGAACATCCCGCCCAAGATCGTCGCGGAGGAAAACATCGATCGGGCCGCAACCGGGCTTGTCGAATACAAGGTCAACTGCTTCGGCGGCAAGCCGCATTCCGTGTGGTGCTCCACAGGCCTGACGGGCAAGGCGAAGCACTGCCGCGATTGCTACGACACAAACTGGAACCTGCTGCCCCATCTCGCCTCATATCCAAATCTCGACGCCGGCGTGCCCCGCCCGGACAACTTGGACGAGTTGCTCGACGTCGCCTCCAAGCTCTCGCAAGGCTTCGCACACGTCCGCGTCGACCTTTTCGAGGTGGAGGGCAGGGTATATTTCGGCGAAATGACCTTCACGCCGACCAGTGGCATAATCAGCTTCAACCCGCCAGAGGCAAGATGGGACTACGGCAGGCTCATCGAGCTGCCCGAAAAGCGCGACACGAGGTTGCTCGACCAGATCGCCGCCTGGCGCGCCGAGGCGCTCGGGCTGTAGGCTGCCGCTTTAGCGCACGGCACGGCACTCGCTCGCGCGACGCCTCTTGCGCGAGCGACGTCACACGATGCCGTCTGCGCGCATCACCTGCATCAGGCGCTCCGTGTTCTTGCCGTCGTGAAAACTGACGATCTGGCGGTAGCGCCGCAGGTGCTCGTCGCTTTGCCCCGAGGCATATGCCCTCTCTATCAACGTGCGCAGCTTCGGGCGGACAAGAACCTCGCCGGCGCCGCGCGGCCCGTCGCATTCACCGCAAACGCTCGCAGAGCTGCCTGCGCCAACACCAGGCCCGGCCTCTTTTTCGCCGTCGTAGACCTCTCCGAACGCCAGCTCGCGCGTGAGCATCAGATGCGTGCCCGGCCCGTACTCGTGCATGCACTCGTCGAGCTCTTCCCAATCGAAGATGACGTTCGCGCCGCGGTAGAACGCGTCGAAGGAGATGGAGGAGTAATCCGTGACGAGCAGTTTCACCCGCTGCAAGACCTCGTCGTAGGGCGTCTCGTCCACTATGTAGGGTGCAAGCGGCGAATCTAGATAGCGCGCGCACGCCTTGAAACGCGGGTGTATCAAGATGCGCAACTTCGGTCGCAGCCGCTCGGGGACCGCCTCGCATATCCCGACGAGGAAGCGGTGGTAGCCCGTCTGGGTGAACGCGCTGCGCGCGACGCCCTCTTCCCAGGGGCGCCACGTCGGCATGACGGCGATGAGATCGGCGTCCGCGTCCCAAGCGTTCGCGTCGTATTTCGGCAGGCCGCACACGTACAGCTCTTCAGGAGCGTAGCCGCCCGATTGCACGAAATGTCCCTTCTCCCGCTCGGAGGAAACCACGACGCGGCGCAACCCCTTCGAGCTAGTCGAAGCGAAGAAATCCCTGCCCGCGCTACCCAAAGTGACCATGTACATGACTCCGTGCTGCAGGAAGGCGTAGTTGAAACGCGCCTCCTTCACGTGCCGGCGCACGAGGCGCGAGGACGAGTGCATGCCGATCAAATGCGCGATCGTTTCGGTGCCGATGAAGCTTTTCGCGGAGAAGACGAGGTGAAAATACGCAAACGAGCAACGCCTGACAAGCTGGGCCTGATAGGCAGGCCCGATGCGGCCGGACGCGAGCTCTCGGTTCAGCGCATCTCCGTCCAGGATGAAACGCGCCCGTCTGTCGCCCTCGTCCACGAGGCGCTCGTAGACGCGGCGGGCGCTTTCCTCGTAGCGCGAGGAGAACTTCTCCCACAAGACAATGTTCTCGTGCGCGGGCGAAAGCTTGGACAACGCCCAGGCCACGCGGATGCGGAGGCGGACGGCAGGCATGTCCGCCGGGTCGGTGTTTCGCGAGACGAGCTGGCAGAAGTTGGCAGCGGTCTGGCAGAGGAAGCAGGTGGTGCCGCTGCCTTCGTTCACGAGGATTTTCCCGACGCGCCCCGTGCCGCGTTTGCCGAAGTCGCGCCGGCAATAGCATATGTCCGAACGTCCCGCCAGCCCACCGGCCTCGAACGCCACGGCAAGCTTCGTGTCCAAAGGCAGATTCTCCGCCTGCTTTGCGTCGAGGGCAAAGGCGAAGGTCAGGGTGAAGGTGGTGCGGCCGGCCTCGACGCGCCCCCGCCATTGCGCCGGGTCGGCCTCGGACAAGACGACGCCCTCGGCCGTCTCGATCCGCAGCGACTCCGGCACGCCGAAACCATCCACAGCCTTCAAGGCGATGGTGCCCGAGAAGTGGAAGCCCTCGCCGTCGAGCCATGCGCGGCGGCCGAGCAGGGTCGCGGCGATAGTGCCGTCGAGGGCAGATGCGCGCGCCTCCTCGGAAAGACGCGCATCTTCAAGGGAGACTCCGCAGATGCGGGCAGCCTTGAAACCGAGCAGGCGCTGCGCCTGGGCGATCGCGCCCAGCTCGCCCGGCAGCCCTTCGTGCACCAGCACGTCGACGGGCAGGCCGGCCGCCGAGAAGACATGGACAAGGTACTCGTTATGCGCCTCCAGAAAGACGATGCGGCCGAATTCGGGAACGGCGGCGGGCGCGGCGCCGCCGGCAGCGCCCCCAGGCCCTTCGCCATGCAAACCGCCCGCAGCAAAATCCTCGCGCGCGCGGTCCAGCAGGGCGCGCGCCTCGCGGGCAAGCGCCGGCCGCAGTTTCCGGGCGAAAACGCGCGCCGCCGCCGCGTAGCGTTTCGCCAAGGCGAGCATCACGTGCTCGGCAAAGCTCAGGTGCACCCGCGCGTCGAAGATGTGCACGGGCACCGAGGCGTCCAGTTGCGCGACCAGCTCCTCGGCAGCGG
Organism: bacterium; assembly: GCA_963642995.1. Classification (GTDB taxonomy): domain Bacteria; phylum Actinomycetota; class Coriobacteriia; order Coriobacteriales; family QAMH01; genus CAVAWX01. Next base: position 39,666 of record CAVIIZ010000006.1, read on the forward strand.
CCATGGTCTGCGCGGCGACCAGCACGCATGCCCCCGCGCCGCGTCCTTCACCCGCGCCGCAGCCGCTCCTTTTCCCATCCGCCGCATCCGCGTCGGCGCGCGCCCCGTCCCCATCGGCTCCGGCGCCGCCGGCACGGGCCGCGTCCTCCCCCGCGTCGAAGGCGCCCGCCGCCCGCAGCCGCTCGATGTCGCGGGCGGCCAGCTCGGCGCGCGCGCGGTTTTCCAGCGAGGTGACGACGTAGCAGGTCATCGGGGGCATGGCCTAGCGCTCCCCCTTGTTCAGCGCGTCTTTCACCTGCGAGGTCGATATGTCGGGGGTGCGCTCGAGGTAGACGACGTCGCACAGGCCGCGCAGGCACTCGAAGCGCGGCGAGCCGGCCCAGTCGTCGCCCATCGCCACGACGTCGATGCGCATCTCGCGCACGTCGTCCGGTTTCTGGTCCCAGCTCTTCTCGGGAATGACGAGGTCGACGTAGCGCACGGCCTCGAGCATCTCCTTGCGCTTCTCGAACGTGTAGAAGCTCTCCTTGCCCTTCTCGGCGTCGAACTCGTCGGTGGACAGAGCTACGACCAGGTAGTCGCCCAGCTCGGCGGCGCGGCGCAGCAGGCGTATGTGCCCGTAGTGCAGCAAATCGAAGGTGCCGTAGGTGAGTATGCGTTTGGGCGCCACCGCTTCCCTAGCCCTTCTTCGAGCCGCTTTCCAGCCTGGCGTGCTTGCGCAAGGCGCCCTCGACCACGATGCCCTCCACGCTGTTGGCGAATTTGTAGAACTGCGAATAGCCCGCGTCTTTCAAGCTGAAGCTGGGGAAATGGGAGTAGACGGCGTTGGAGAGCGCGTTGATGGTCATCTGGCCGTCCTTGGTCTTCGCTATCTCCTTGCGCATGAACTCGGCCACAGGGCCTGCCGACGCGTCGGTGTTGGCCAGGCGCACGTCGTAGCCGTTTTCCGTGGGAACGAGCACGAAGCGCTTCATCTCGCCCATCATCTTGTAGAGCTGCGAGTAGCCGAAGTTGCGGACGTCGAAATCGGGGAACTTGTTGTTCAGCGAGTTGCCCGCCTCGGAAAGCGACGTCTTGCGCCCCTTGTTGTCGTTGTCGCGGATGACGCCTGCCACCACGCTTTCCACGGCCTCGATGGTGACCGTCGTCTCGACGTCGTCGGCGTCCACGTCGATGGCATGGCACTTCTCGGCTTTGGCCTTTTCCTTCGCGCGCGCGTCGTTGTCGTCTGCCTTGCCCTGGTCGAGCTTGTAGAGGTACTCGATGTTCACGAACTTCGTGCACGCCTGCCGAAACGAGATGGAGGTCTGGTTGCGCCCCATCCCCACGACGAGCATGTTGCTCTCGCGCAGGCGCGTGGCCAGGCGGGTGAAGTCGCTGTCGGAGCTGACGATGACGAAGCCCTCCACCTTGTCGGCATAGAGTATGTCCATCGCGTCGATGATCAGCGTGGAGTCGGTCGCGTTCTTGCCGGCCTTCTCGCCCTTCTTGTGGTTTTTCACGTTGCTGAACTGCTGCATGGGCTGGATGGCGTTTTTCAGCAGGAGGGGGCGCCAGGCAGCCATCTGGTTGTCGGTGAAGTCGCCGTAGATGCGCCGGTAGGTGGCCACGCCGTACTTCGGGATCTCGTTCATGATGATGGGCAGGTACTTCGCCGAGACGTTGTCGGCGTCTATGAGCAAGGCGAGCCTGGTCTGCCCCTCGGTCTGTGTCGCCATATGGTCCTTTCCAGCAAGGCGCCCGCAGCCCGGCTTGCCGCGCCCGGCGAAGGCGGGCGAAACCGGCTGCGGCGCAAGCGTTTTCTACAGGGTGCCGGCTTTCCGCGCGGCCTCCACTTCCTCGATGGCCTCGGCCGGGCTGAACTCGCAGGTGCCGTCGCCCATCTTCACCACCTCGATGGGGTCGTCTTCTGCCACCGTGCCCCCGTGCAAGACGACGGCGAAGATGCCCTCGCGCGGAAATATGCAATCTCCTGCCTGGTAGTAGATGGCGCAGCGCGTGTGGCACACCTTTCCTATCTGGCTGACTTCGACCAGCACCTCGTCGCCCAGGCGCAGCTGCGTGCCCATGGGCAGCGAGAGCAGGTCGATGTTTTCCGTGGTGAAGTTCTCGGCAAACGAGCCCTCCTCGACGTCGAGCCCCATCTCCTGGGCCTTCTCGATGCTCTCCCAGGCAAGGAAGCTGACCTGACGGTGCCAGTCGCCGGAATGCGCGTCGTCTTCCAGGCCGAACTGCTCGACGACGCGCTGGGGCGTCTCGCAGGGCTCTTTTTGCGTGCCCTTCTTCTTCGAGATGTTGATGGAGATGATGCGGGGCTGCTTGTCGTCTTGCGCGGTGCTCATGGCAGGGTCCTTTCGTCTTGCGGTCGTCATGGGCGGCCTCTCAGTTACCTGCCGAGGCAATGCCAGCATCATAGCACCCCGGCGAAAGCCCCCGCCCGAGAAGCGTCCGGGAAGACGCGCTCGCGCAGCCCGCGGCCGGCTGCATGGGCCCTGCCGCCCCATGGCAAGAAGTCGACGGCGCGAGACGAAGCCGCCGCACCCGCTGCGCACACGTCACCTCGCATCTTCCAGGAAGCCGGGGGAGAGCATGTAACGCGTCGTCCTCCCCACTTTGCCCCGCACGAGAATGCCCGCCTCTTTGAAGGGATCGAGCCTCTTGTAGACGGTTTGCCTGGAGATGCCGAAAATCTCGCCAAGTTGCCCGGCGCTCGACCCGCGAGCGGAAAACAACGTGGCGCTGGCCAGCTCGCGCCCCATGCGCAAGATATCCTCGTCGCGGCACGCGTCAAGAAGCCCGAGCCTTTGCTCGCATGCGGCGAGGCTTTCCTTCTTTTCGGCAAGCGACGCGCGCGTCTCCTCCATCGCCTCGGCGACGATCTCGGCGAAAACGATGACGAAGGGGGTCAGGTCGCCCCTGTTCAAGGCATGCTCGCACAGCGTGTAGGCGCCGTAGTATCTCGCAAGATTTTCCTGAACACAGCGCGAGAAGCCGAATCCGACGATGGGCTCGTACTCGCGCGCGACGAGATAGCTGCTGATGAACCTGTTCACCCTCCCGTTGCCATCGTAGAAGGGGTGGATATAGCCAAGCAGGTAGTGGAACAGCGCGGCGCGCACGAGCGGCTCGATCCGCGAATCGCCCAAAACGAGGAAAGCCTCGTCCAAAAGCCGGACGATCCTCGTTTCCGGATGGATTCCGGAATGCAAGACCTTCCCCGCGGCATCGCAGACGTCGACGGTGCCCGCGCGGAACAGGTCGCCGTCCAAAGCATTGCCCTTGTCCGCGCGCACGACCTCGTCGGCGACGAGCTCGTCGTACAGGGAGCGCAGGTCCTTGCAGGTGGCAAGCGGGATGCTCTTGCCGCTTGAAAGCATCATGTACTTTTGCACCAGGCCGGAAAAACGGCGCCTGCGGTCGTTTTTCCTCAAGAACTCGAGGGCCTCGCCCACCTCGCGCCGTGAGGAGCGGACGCCCTCTATCTGGTTCGAGAGGACGATTTCATCGACCAGCAGCGTCTCGGCATAACTCGACATGGCCGCAGGCGGAAGCGAAGAGGACAGCAGCGCGATCTTCTTGTCCAGCCTCGCCGCCGTCAAAAGCAGCTCGTAGACCTCGGAGTCCATGGTGAAGAACAGCTCGTCGGAGCGAAGCGGGAAGCCGAGCCTTGTCGTCGCGGGCAGGGCGAGGCGATACGAGAGCTCCTCGTCTGCAGGCCTCTTTCCTTCGTGAAAGGCGCTTCTCATCGTCTTGTACTTCACGTGGCAGCTCTTCCTTGTGCAAACACGAACACGTCGATACTGTTAAATTTACCCCGTTATTTTAACAGTATTCAGGTATCCGAAGGGTTGTTGTCGAGGTTTTCACAGCATGACGGGGAAAACGACGTCCACGCGGCGCCGGCGCGGGCACGGGGCAGCGGGAGGGCGCGAAGGCGCCGCCCGCGAGACGGCAAAGGGGCAAAATTCGCAGAGGGCGCGGCAAGGACATGAAACCGCCGCCGGTGCGCACGGGATGCGCTTCTCGCCCGTCACGCGCTATACTTGCCGAAACCGCATTCGGCGACACCCGTTTCGCCCGCGCGCCCCGAGGAGGCCTGCATGCTCGACGTCAAGTTCATCCGCGAAAACCCCGAGAAGGTGCGCGAGGCGTGCCTGGCGCAGCACACCGATTGGGACATGGACGGCTTTCTTGAACTGGACTCCTCCCGCCGCGCCATCATCGGGCGCGTCGAGGCGCTGAAGGCCGAGCGCAACCGCGCCTCCAGGGAAATCGGCGAGCTGATGCGCGCCGGCGAGAAGGAGGCGGCCGAGGCCGCGAAGGCCGAAGTCGGGCAGAAAGGCGACGAGATAGCAAAACTCGACGCCGAGCTGCGCGAGGTGCAGGGAAAGCTCGACGCGCGGCTCTTGTCCATCCCCAACATGCCGGCGCCCGCCACGCCGGTAGGCGAAAGCGAGGACGACAACCCCGAGGTGCGCCGCTGGGGCACCCCGCGCGAGTTCGACTTCGAGCCGGCCGCGCATTGGGACATAGGCCCTGCCCTGGACATCATCGACTTCGACCGCGGGGTCAAGCTCGCCGCGAGCCGCTTCTACGCGCTGCGCGGCGCCGGCGCCCGGCTGGAGCGCGCGCTGATCAACTACATGCTGAACCTGCAGATCGAGGCGGGCGCCACGGAGTGGTGGGTGCCGGCCATGGCCAGCGCCGAGACGCTCACGGGCACAGGCCAGCTGCCCAAGTTCGAAGACGACCTGTTCAAGACCCGCGAGGGCATGTACATGATCCCCACGGCCGAGGTGCAGCTGACCAACCTGCACCGCGGCGAGGTGCTCGACGGCGACGCGCTGCCGCTGCGCTACTGCGCCTTCACCCCGTGCTTTCGCGAGGAGGCTGGCAGCGCCGGCCGCGACACGCGCGGCATCATCCGCGTGCACCAGTTCGACAAGGTGGAGATGGTGCGCTTTGCCACGCCCGAGAAAAGCGACGCCGAGCTCGAGGACATGACGCACCAGGCCGAGCTCGTGCTGCAAGGCCTCGGCCTGCCCTACCGCGTGATCGGCCTGTGCACGGGCGACCTCGGCTTTTCCGCGCGCCAGACCTACGACCTGGAGGTGTGGCTGCCCAGCTACAACGCCTACAAGGAGATCTCGAGCTGCTCGAACTGCGGCGATTTCCAGGCACGGCGCGCGAACATCAAGTTCAAGGACGCCGACGGCAAAAGGCAGCTCGTCCACACGCTGAACGGGTCGGGCGTCGCGGTGGGGCGCTGCATGGCCGCCGTGCTGGAAAACTACCAAAACGCCGACGGGACCGTGACCGTGCCCGAGGCGCTGCGCCCCTACATGGGCTGCGACCTCATCTCCTAGCGGGCCGCCGCGGCGCGCCCTACAGCTCGACCAGCGCGAAGTCCTCGGCCTGGACGGCGTCGACGAGCTCCTTTTGCAGGCGCTCGCCCACCGGCTTGTCCACGTTCATCAAGACCGTGGCCGTCTTGCGCCCCTCGCCTTGGGCTATCTGCATGTTCTCGATGGAGATGCCGGCGTCTCCCAGCACCGTGCCTATCTTGCCCATGCGCCCCGGCCCGTCCACGTACTCCAGCGCGACCACCGTGTGCTCGGGCACGAAATCGAAGGCGTATCCCGCGAAATCGATGATGCGCGGCATGTCGCGCCCGAAGGCCAGCGTGGCCGCCATCGTGACGGGGTGGTCGCTTGCATGCACCGTGACGGCGACGTAGCTCGGATACACCTCGGAAAGCGGGTCCTTGCTCGTCTCGACCTCGACCCCGCGCTGCTCGGCCAGAAAGCCCGCGTTGATGATGTTGACCGGTATCTCGCTGCCGCACGCCATGACGCCCGCGAGCGCCGCCGTGCCCAGCACCGACACGTCCGTCTTCGCTATCTCGCCGCAGGCCTTCACCTCGACCTTCGAGATGCCGCCGCGGGCCACCTGCGCGGCCAGCTGCCCCAGGCGCTGCGCCACCGGCATGTACGGCCCGAGCTCGTCCATGACCTCTTGCGGCACGCGGGCGGCGTTCACCACGGTGTTGACCGTCTTGCCCGAAAGCCCCGCGATGACGTAGTCGGCGATCTGGGTGGCCGCGCGCGTCTGCGCCTCTTTCGTGCTCGCGCCCAGATGCGGGGTCAGGACCGCGTTGTCGAAGCGGTGTATGGGCGAGTCGGAAACGGGCTCGCTTTCCCACACGTCCACGCCGCACGCCGCGACCTTGCCGTTTTCCAGGTAGGTGGCGAGGGCGTCGAGGTCGATGATGCCGCCGCGCGCGACGTTCAAGACGATCACGCCGTCTTTCATCTGCTGGAACTCGTGGTTGGAGAACATGTTGCGCGTCTCGTCGGTGAGCGGCATGTGCACGGTGACGACGTCGGCCAACGCGAGCACCTCGTCGACCGTGTCGTAGAGGGTGATGCCCAGATGCTCGGCCATCTCGGGGCTGCAGTAGGGGTCGTAGCCCACGAGCTCCATGTCGAAGGCGCGGGCGCGCTCGGCCACGAGACGGCCCACGTGCCCGGTGCCGAAGATGCCCAGCGTCTTTCCGGACAGCTCCGTGCCGGTGAACTTGGAGCGGTCCCACTTGCCGGCCTTCATGGACGCGTCCGCCGCCGCCGTCTTGCGGGCGGCGGCGAGCATGAGGCACATGGTCTGCTCGGCGGCGGAGACGACGTTGGACAGCGGCGCGTTGCACACGACGATGCCGCGCTCGGTGGCGGCGGCCCGGTCGATGTTGTCCACGCCCACGCCCGCACGGCCGATGATCTTCAGCTTCGCGCCCGCCTCGATGACCTCGCGGGTGACGGTGGTGGCGCTGCGCACGATCAGGCCATCGTAGTCGGGAATCATGTCGAGCAGCTGCTCGGGGGTGGTGTCGGGCTTGAACGTGACGTCGATGCCGGCCTCCTCGAGCACCGCGACGCCGTCTTTTGCGAACTTCTCGGGAATGAGGACCTTCATGGCGAACCTTTCTCCTTGCATGGTGCGGCGCGTGCCGTCGAAACCGACGCGCCCGTGCAGGCCGCCGAAAAACGCTTCTCGGCAGGCACCGCACGGGCGCGTGAAATGCGCGTGGGAGAGATTCTAGCACCCCTCGGCGATCTTTTGCTCCATGTACTCCGGGGTGAGGTCGATGCGCGTGCCGTCGGCCAGGGCGATCTTGCGGAACCCCGCCTGGTAGAACATGCTGCGCACGGCGGGCACGTCCAGCCCGTGGTGGCCTGCCGTGTCCTCGGCGGTGTCGCGCGGGTTGAAGCCGGTCTCGGCGCAGATGTCGTTGCCGCCGGAGAGCAGGCTGGCCGTGTTGGGCTCGTGGACCGCAAACCAGGGGAACTCCACCTGGTCGATCATGATGAAGATCTGGATGGCCTCCAGAAACGCCAGGCGCAAGTCGGTGATCTCGGACTTCAACCCCTCGAACGGCGTGTTGGGGATGCTGTTGCGCTTCATGATGCCGCTGCCGTCTTTGATGCCGTAGTCCTCGCTGCGCTTCTTGATGTCGAAGAGGCGCTCGGCTATGGCCTCGTCGGGGGTGTCGGCGCCGACGGGCTCGCAGCAGTCCTGCAGCAGCAGCCCTGCCTCGTGCGCGGCGCGGATGGTGGCCTCGCGGCGCTCGGGCGAGATGGTCGTGTATTCCCCCTCGCCGATGCGCTTGACGTGGTAGGCGCCGTCAAGGCCAGCCGCCTTCAGCTTCTCGAAGTAGGCCTTGTCCGTGTCGCCGATGTTGGAGAACAGCAGCGTGTGCGCCGGGATGGCGGCGCGGACCGCCTTGATCACGTCGAGGTAGTAGTCCTCGTCGTAGGTGTTCATGGTCATGATCCACAGGCCGTAGAGGTCGCCGCCCTTGGTGAACTCGATGGCCCGTTTTACCACCTCGTCGACCGACATGGTCACGCGCTCGCCGAAGCCCGTGCTCGACTTCGCGAAGCTGCAGAACTTGCAGTCGGCCTCGCAGGGGTACATGTCGATGCCTATCTGGCCCCACATGGCGCAGGCGTTGCCCGTTTTCGCGCGGACGATGTCGTTGGCGGCGCCGCGCACCGCCGTGGCCTCGGGGCTGACCTCGTCGAGGGCCATCAGGTACAACGCGTCGTCGTAGGTGATGGCCTTGCCCTCGTGTGCCGCTGCGATCATGTCTGCCACTCGCTGATCCATGTCCAAACCCTCTCTTCCCGATCGTGTGCGCCGCGCACACGGCGAAGGCGACGCGCGCCTTTCTCGCCGCGGGCAGGCGCCTCTGCCTGTCTCGCATGCGCCGTTTCCCCGCAGGCGGCGCACAACGGCGCCGCACGCGAAGGGCACATGCCTCGCGCAGGCGACCGTGTCCGCATATGCCGAAAGCGGATATGAGATGCAGTCGCCTACGTGAGACAATCTTACTACGAGACGGCGCGCACGGGCTCCGGAGCTGCGGCAGGATCTGGCATGGAGCTGAAGGCGCGGGCCATACGGAGGTAGGCGGCGGGCGGCAGGGTCTCGGCGCGGATCGCGGGGTCGATGCCGCAGGCCGAGAGCAGGGCGTCTGTCGTCGCGGCGTCGAGTCGGCTTTTCATGGAGTTGCGTATGGTCTTGCGGCGCTGGGAAAAGGCGGCGTCGGTCAGCTTGCAGGCGGCGTCGAGCAGGGCGGGGCTTGGAGGGTCGCCGGGCAGGGCAAGGCTTGCGGCGTCGGGCGAAGCGCCGTCTTTTGCGGCATCAGGCAGGGCACCGTCTTCTGCGGCGGAATTGCGCTCGAGGCGCACGACGGCGCTGTCCACATGGGGCCTCGGGGTGAAGCAAGTCGGGGGCACGGGAAAGCGCCCGGCCATGTGCGCGCGCAAGGCGAGCTTCACCGTGTAGGCGCCGTAGTCCTTCGTTGCGGGAGAGGCGGCCATGCGGTCTGCCACCTCGGCTTGCACCATGACGGTCATGGACTCGATGAAGTCGAAGCGCTCGAACCAGTCGAGCACGAGCGTGGCCGCCACCTGGTAGGGCAGGTTCGCGACGAGGCGGTCGGGCAGCGGCGCGCCCAGCTTTGCACATGCCCGCTCCACCTGCATGCGCTCGAGCTTCAAGGCGTCGGCTTGCACGAGGCGCAGGCGCTCGCCGTCTGCCGCGCAGGTCTTTGCCAGCACGGGCGGCAGGTCCTCGTCGCACTCGACGGCGACGACGTAGGCGTGCCGCAGCAACGCGCAGGTGAGCGTGCCGATGCCCGGCCCCACCTCGAGAACGCAGGGCAGGGAATCCGCACCGGCATCGGCGGCCGCCATGCCCTCTGCCCCGGTCTCGCGCCCCTCGCCGCACGAAAGTCCGGACAGCTCCAGGATGCGCCCTATGACGTTGTCGTCCACGAGGAAATTCTGGCCGAGGCGGTGCTTTGCCGACAGGCCAAAACGGTCGAGCACCTCGCGCGTGGCACGCGGGCTTGCAAACGGCGAGTGCATCAGACGGCTCCTGCGCTTCCCGAAAAACCCGCCCCGGCGCGGCTTTCCGGCAAGTCCGCCGGCGCCCCGTCGCCTGCCGGCGCGCTTTCCCGCGCCGGGCGCACATGCCGCGCGCCCTGCGAGGTCGGGACTGCCGGCGAGGCGTCTCCCGATGACGCGCCGGGCTGCACCGCGTCTGCCAGCACCGCATCGGCTATGGCGGCAAGCTCGGCGGGCTTCGGGGCGCCGTCTCGCCCGACGAAACGGTCCACCCTCCCGTCGATGCGCAGGTTCGCGCAGTTCAAGGCACTTGTGCACACAGCCTCGAGCGGATCTGTGCCAAACGGGTCGCCCCCTTCTCCCAGCACCACGAGCCGCGCAGGCCGCGCGGCGGGCAGCGGCGCGTGCAGCCGGTACCTGCGCGTCCAATAGGTCTGGCAACGGTCGAGCGCGGCTTTCAGATGCGCGGGCGGCCCGGCGAAATAGACGGGCGCCACCAGCACGAACGCGTCGCAGGCGTCCATGTGGCGCGAGAGCACGTGCCAGGCATCCGCGACGACGCATTCCCCGGATGCCGCGCAGCCCCCGCAATTGCGGCAGGCCGCGACCGGATGCGCGGACAGGCGCCACAGCGTCGTGTTCGCCCCGCGTTCGCCGAGCACGGCGGCAAGTTCGCCCGCCGCCTTTTCCGATGCGCCGCCCTCATGCGGAGAGCCGCACAAGACGAAGATGTCGGGCGCGGCGCCGTTCACGCGCGCTGCCATGTGGTCGGCTCGCGGTCGAGCAGCTCCACCGCGTTGTCGTACATGCGCCGCGCGAACGCCGCCTCGTCGCGACCTGCCTGCAGCTCCGCGAAATCGGGCAGTTCGAGCAAGGGTTCGGCAACGCCTGCGGCGATATCGGAGGGACGCGGGCCGAGCGCGGCGCGGGCGGCCTCGACGCCGGCGTAGCCGAAGCAGTCGAGCAACATGCGCATGGTGAAGACGCTCTGATCGGGCGTGCACAGCGTGCCGCGCAAAGGCTCGGGCGCCATGAAGGGGGCGTCTGTCTCGAGGAGCAGCCGTCCGCAGGGCACGTCGAGGGCGGCGCGGCGCGTTTCCCGGCTTTTCTTGAAGGTGAGAGGGCCTCCGAATGCCACATGGCAGCCCAGCTCCACAAACGGTGCGAGCACGGCCGCATCGAGGTTGAAGCAGTGCAAGATGCAGCCCGCTTCCGGCATGCCCTCGCGGCGCAGTATCTCGAGCGCGTCGTCGTGGGCCTCGCGTATGTGCAGCGAGACGGGCAGCCGCGTCTCGTGTGCCAGGCGCAGCTGGGCCGCGAACACCTCGCGCTGCACGTCCCGTGGGCTGATGTCGTAGTGGTAGTCGAGGCCTATCTCGCCCAGGCAGCCCGTGGCAGGGTCGCGCAGCAGCTCCAGCAGGGCACCGAGGCTTCCCTCGTAATGCTTGGCATTGTGCGGGTGGACGCCGGCGGCAAAGCGCACGCGCGGCAGCGGCGCGTCCTCCTCGCCCCATGCGGCAAGTTGCGCGCGCGCTGCGGCAAGCCAGGAATCGACAGCCGCATAGGCGCCGGCCGCCGACACGAGCGAGTCGCCCGCCTCGGGCGGCTCGGCCGGATCGGTCATGCACATGAGAAAGCCGAATCCGAAATGCGCCGCGCGCGCGATGGCAAGACCTGGGTCTGCCAGCATTCCCAGATGGCAGTGGGTGTCGGCCAGCGGCACGTCTTTCGGCAACACCGGGGCGGGGCGCTCCTTGCCCTTCGAGGTGCGAAAGGCGCAATCTCGCTCGCTGAAGCTCTTGAAATCCGATATCGCCATCGTGAAAACCGCGCCCCCTCTTTTCGGCAAGCCCTAGGCCTTGGCGGGCACGGCGCCCTCGTCGGCCCCGGAGCCCGCGGCGCCTTTGGCGGACACGGCCTTCGCCGCAGAGCCCTTGACGCCCTTGCCGGCCTTGGCGCCGGCAGCCCCGGCGCCCTCGTCGAGTTTCTCCAGACGGGGGAACAACGGGTCGCCTTTCACCACCTCGTTGCCGCATGGCAGGCCGCCCCACGCGCATGCCGCCTCGACGTCGCGGCACTCCTGCGGCGCGGGCAGCCCCATGCGCGCGAGCAGCTCGGCGCTCGTGGCCGGCATGAACGGCGCGAGGTAGAGCGCGGAGATGCGGCAGGCCTCGAGCGCGTTGTAGAGCACGGCGGCCAGCTCGCCCGCCCGCGCGGGGTCCTTTGCCAGGTTCCACGGCGCAGCCGTCTCCACGTAGAGGTTCGCGCGATGCAAAAGCTCCATGACGGCGGACGTGGCGGCGGCGAAATCGACGTTTTCAAAGGCCGCATGCCATCGCGGATACAGCCCGTCGGCTATCGCGCGCAGGGGGTTTTCCCCTTCGCCCGCCGCGCCGCCGGCCGCATCGCCGCCCTCCTCATCGGCCGGCACCTGCGGCACGCGCCCGTCGCAGTACTTGCCCACCATGTTGCTGACGCGGCTGAACAAGTTGCCGTAGGTGTTGGCCAGGTCCGTGTTGTAGACCTCCGTCATGCGCCCGTGCCCGATGTTGCCGTCCGCACCGAATTTCACGTCCGAGCAGAAGTAGTAGCGGTAGGCGTCCACGCCATAGCGTTCCACCAGCTCGTCCGGGTAGAGCGCGTTGCCCTTGGATTTGCTCATCTTCGAGCCGTCGGCGGCCATGAGAAACCCGTGCGCGAACACGCGGCGCGGCAGCGGCATGCCGGCTGCCATGAGCATGGCCGGCCATATGACGCAGTGAAAGCGGATGATGTCCTTGCCCACGAAGTGGAAATCCGCGGGCCAGAAACGCTGAAGCGCCGCCGTGTCGTCGCTGCCGTATCCCAGCGCGGTGATGTAGTTGATCAGCGCGTCCACCCACACGTAGGCCACGTGGTCGGGGTCGAACGGCAGCGGCACGCCCCACGAAAAGCTCGAGCGGCTGACGGACAGGTCGTGCAAGCCGCCGGCCACGAAAGCGCGCACCTCGTTTCTGCGTATGGGCGGGTTCACGAAATCGGGATGCTCGTCGTAGAGCGCGAGCAGCGCGTCGCCGAACTCCGAGAGCTTGAAAAACCAGTTCTCCTCGCCGTCCTTCTCGTAGCGCAGGGGCC
>CAVIIZ010000007.1:0-46740 GCA_963642995.1 bacterium
TCGATGGCACCACGTATTCCACCGACATGTCCTCGGCGACGAAGGCTGCAGCAGGAGACACCATCAACCTCTACGCCCACTGGGCGGACGACTCCACGGGAGACTATTGGATCGCAACGGCTTCGGCCGCGCTGCCAGACGTCGACGGCAGCGGCAACGTCATCGTGATGACGCAGGAGCAGGTCGCCTCGGAGATCGCGGACACCGGCACCACCGGCACGTCAAGCACGCTGACGGGCTACATGAACGGCGATAGCGGCACGGGTGATGCCGATGCCCAGCATCTCTACACCCGCTGGACCGAGGACAAGGTCCTGCCCGTGGCGGATCGCTACGTGGAGTTCCGTATCGTGCAGGTGGGGCAGCATCTCAACATCGCCGGCGACGACACCTCCGGCGACGGAAGCGCCGTGACCTTCATGGCCACGCACTCGCTGCCCACCGCGCAGCAGATGAATCCTGCTACCGCTCAAAGCCCATACGGCACCAACTCCGGCGGTTGGGAAGGCACGGCTATGCACGGCCTCATGTCGAGCTACGTGGCAGCTTACATGCCGACAGGCTTCACGGACGCTCTGAAGGCCGTCACGAAGTACACCGTGAACGACGATCCCGTCTCGGCTTCGAGCACGTCTACGCCTGGCACGGACACCGAGAAGATCTGGCTGATGTCTTATAGCGAGCTTATCGGAACGACGCAATCGTCTGCTGTCAACGAGGGAAGCCAGTACGCATGGTTTAGCGACAGGGTGACGAATCCGGCTGGCTCGAACGCCGCGATCCGGGACCTTCATCTGGATAGATCCGGTTCCAGTCCCGAGTCGCTGGGCGACAAAGGTGTATGGGAACGTTCGCCGGGTTTGACGAGCTCCTACTACTTCTTGTATGTGGGCAATTACGGCCGTCCGGACATCAGCTACTATGCCGGCTATCGTTTTGGCGTAGTTCCGGCCCTCTCCATGGGAACCATGGGCAGCTACACCGTGACGTTCGATGCAAACGGAGGCGCATTCGACGGCGATGCGCCCACGCAGACCGTTACGGCGGGCGGACATGCCACGGCGCCCGAGGCCGCGCAGAACCCGACGAAGACAGACTACGTATTCGAGGGCTGGTACACCTCGGCCGACGGCGGAAAGACGCTCTCTGACACCGCCTACGATTTCGCCAACACCGCGGTGACCGGCAATCTCACGCTCTACGCCAAGTGGACGAAGGACGAGTCCGCCTCCACGACGAGCGACTACTTCCTAGCGAAGGCCGGCCTTGACAACGCCACGCTCACATCGCTGGCCGCCGGCACCGCGAGCGACGACATCAAGACGGCGAGCAAGTTCGTGTCGCAGGAGCAGGTCGCCGCAGACATCGCGGTGCTGCGTGGCGAGGATGGAGACAGCAAGACGGCGGCCACGTCCACCTGGACTGCCTATATGAACAGCGACAGCGGGTTTAAGGAATACTGGAACGACAACACGGTGCACCTCTACACGAAGTGGAGCGGCTCGGATGCCACGGCAGACGCCGACAAGTGGGTCGAGTGCCGCATCCTGCAGGTGGGCGGGCACGACGGCGACGGCAGCGCCGTGACATTCATGGCCACGCACTCGCTGCCCACGGCGAAGGCGATGAATTCTACTGAAACCTACTCCGGCGGCTGGGAAGAGTCCGCGATGCGCAAAGACGTAATGAAGAACTACGTCGCAGCCAACCTGCCCGCGAGCTTCACGTCCGCCCTGAAGACGGTTTCGAAGAAGACCGTGAACACGGACGACGCGGCTAGCGACCAGACCGTGTCCGAGACCAGCGACTCCATCTGGCTCGTGTCCTTCAGCGAGATCAGCAGCAGGTTAGATGAACTCGACTTCGTCGGCGAGGGCAGCCAGTACAAGTGGTTCGAAGGCAAGATCACAGGTGATCCGTACGACGGAAAACCCGCCCTCGCGAACATCCACCTGACGAGATCCGGTGATTATCCGGCACAGAGGACAGATGAAGGTGTCATGGATGCGTGGGAGCGATCGCCATATATCGATACCGATTCACCTAATTGTTTCGCGACCATGGGTTGCACTACGACGGATGGAAATTCTCCGGCAATGTTCTGGGGTGCAGACTATCGGTGCGGCGTCTGCCCGGCGTTCGCGATGTAGCCCCTGGTTTCAAGGAGGGGGGGGTCTTCTTTTCAGAGAGGGTGCGCCTGTCCCAACGTGGACAGGCTGCGGTTCTTGACATTCCCTCCGTGTTGAACATCCCCCTTGCGGCAGTGTGCCGATTCGGGTACACTGCCGCCTTGCATTGTTGGTTTCACCCGCTACCGCAGACAGCCGGTTGCCGCCGAGAAAGAGGGCGGCCGAAGGGAAGCGAGCCGCTTCCGCCCGCCGAGGTGGTCGATACGAGCGGCGCACACGCGCCGCGGGGCATGCGCCTTCTTCATCGGCCTCCCTGCGCAAGAGCAGCGGGGGTCGATTTTTTTGCGAAAGGAGGTGCTCATGCCCACACAAGCGAAAGCAGACCAGATCGCCGAGATCAAGGGCAATTTCGAGCAGACGGCCGGGTGCTGGTTCGTCGACTCGCGCGGCCTGTCCGTGAAAGAGGCCCAGGAGCTGCGCCGCAACATCCGCGAGGCGTCCGGGCGCATGCACGTGTACAAGAACACGCTCGCATCCCGCGCGCTGGCCGAGAAGAACCTGCCCGAGATCCCCGAGATCTTGGCAGGCCCCACCGCGTTCGTCTTCTGCGAAGACGACATCGCGGCGTCGGCCAAGGCCATCAAGGACTTCGCGGCCGACCACGACGCCCTGGAGTTCAAGGGCGGCCTGATCGACGGCGATGTGATGAGCGTCGAGCAGTGCATGGCCATCGCGGACCTGCCGTCTCACGACGAGCTCATCGCCAAGCTCATGGGTTCGCTGCAAAACCCGCTTTCCGGCCTCGTCCGCGTGTGCAACGGCCCGGTTTCGGGTCTGGCCCGCGCGCTCAAGGCGGTCGCCGAGCAAAAGGAAGCTGCGTAAAGGCGGCGTGAACGTAGACGTTTGAACATGCGCTGCCCGCGACGCGGGTCTTGCGCGAGAAGAAAGGTTTTGAACATGACGAAAGACGAGATTCTCGAGGGCATCAAGGGCCTGACCGCGTTGGAGCTTTCCGAGCTGGTGTCCGATCTGGAGGAGACCTTCGGCGTCTCCGCCGCCGCCCCCGTGGCCGTGGCCGCCGCGCCTGCTGCCGGTGGCGATGCCGGCGCCGCTGCCGAAAAGGACAGCTTCGACGTGATGCTGGAGAACTTCGGCGACAACAAGATCGCCGTCATCAAGGTGGTCCGCGAGATCACCGACAAGGGCCTGAAAGAGGCCAAGGAGCTGGTCGAGGGCGTGCCTTGCGCCGTGCTCGAGGGCGCCAAGAAAGACGACGCCGAGGCCGCCAAGGCCAAGTTCGAGGAAGCCGGCGCCACCGTCACCCTCAAATAGCTTCAGGTTTCGCCAGGCGAGGGGGACGGGCATTCCGCCCGCCTTTCGCCCGGCCCCTTGCAACGAGAAGGGCCGTCCGCAGCAGATGCGGGCGGCTTTTTTTCGTGCGCAGGCCGTGAGCCTCGCCATGTGGGCGTTGCGCGGCCGGTGTGCTACAGTTTCAGCGGCATCGTGCGCAACGGGGACGCAGACGAGGGGAGTGCGCCATGGCGGGCAAAAGCATTTCGAGAAGGTCGTTTGTGGCGGCGGGCTCGACCACCATCGCCTCCTCGCTTCTGCTCTCGTCGCTTCCGGGCGCCGAAGACGCCTTCGCGCTCCTTGCCGGCGCGCGGCAGGCGCATGCAAGCGAGGCGGACGCGGACGCCCGGGACAGCACCGACGTGGTGGTGGTGGGACGCACGCAGGTGGGCATCGTGGCCTACGACGTCTCCGACCCCCAAAACCCCACGCCCGTCCCGAAATGCAAGGTCACGCTCACCTCGCGCGCCACGAACGCGACCGTCTCCGACACGGCCGACGACAAGGGCAGGGTCACCCTCGACATCGCGGAGCTCGCCGAGGATAAAAACGCGTCCATCCTCGCCTTCAACGGGAGGATAGAGGTCTCGCACGAGGGCTACCGCGACGTCGTCATCCCGCTGGCGCGCATACTCGCGCACACCGCGATCGTCGCCCCCACGCGCCCGCTCGACGGAAAACCCTATTTCCGCGCCTTGAGCATGAACGAGTGGGATGTCCAGTACTCGGAGCAGACGTTTTTGACCTCAGGGGAGTCGACGGAAGACCAGCTGATCGAAGGCGAGCTGTGGATGCCCGACGGGCGCGCGACGCCCGACGCCGTGCTCGTCTTCGTGAGAGACGGCGTCCGAACGGAGCACGGCGCGTTCACGCACGTGCAGACGAGAGGGCAGCTCGCCACTTTGAAAAGAAGCGGCAAGTTCTTGCTGTCCGGCGATGCCGACTGCATGGAAAGCGGCACGCGGGCGCGCGTGGATTTCGGCATCTCCGGAGCCGATGCCAGATGGTGGTGCGCGCTGGGCGTCGAGACCAAGCCCGCCCCCCTGGCGCAAAACGAGCGGGACTCCACGATCGTCATCCCCGACACGGCCTCCTCGCGCTTGAATTTCCTGCGTTTCCCCGACACCTTCGTCCCGCCCATCGGCGGCGCGAGCGTGTCCATGTGGAAGCCGAGCTTTCCCGTCATGTTCGATTTCTCGCCGTTTGGCTACGGCATGCTGGGCTGGGGGTTTCAGTCCATCTCGGCCAAAGACGACAAGGGCAACTACTTCAGCCCCAGCTCGTGGCACAAGGTGCCCGTGGGCAGCGTGGAAGACCAGTGCGGCGTCGAGTTCGACTTGCAGATGAAGGAACTCGACAGATACGACGCCATGAAAGCCTCCATGACCGACGGCGACAAGACCAAGCACGTCGCGCACGAGTGCACCTCCAAGTTCAAGATCATCTTCGACGTGCAGGCGTTCGCCGCGCTCAAGTACACCTGGTCCAAGGAGCTGTGGGAGGGGTCGCTGTCGGCGCTTGCCGCGGCGAAGTTCGACTTCAACTGGACGCACTACCTGAACCTCTTCGGCGTGCCCGTGTTCCTCATCATCAACCCGTGGCTGCGCTTCAACGCCTCGTTGCGCCTCGGCGTGACGATGAAGGAGCTGCTCTCCTTCGACTACGAGCCCGAGGACGCGACGCTGGGCGTGGGGGCAAACGTCGGCATCGCGCTCACGTTCGGCGTCGGGGTGAACAACTTCCTGTCTCTTTCCATCACGGGCTCGGGCTACATCTCGGGTTTCATCAACTTCGCGCCCAACCCGGGGCACAGCTGGCCGCGCTATCTGGGCGGCTACGGCTACAGCGGCGTGGTCACGGCGCAGTTCAGCTTCTTCAAGTACACCTATCCCATCTGGAACGAGAACAAGCCCGACGCGCTGGACAGCAACGACGACGCGCAGGCCGCCTTGCAGGCCGTGCCCTTGGAGAAGCGCAAGCTCGACGCCGTGCTGCAGTCGCGGCTCGGCGCCATCGGCATGCGCGAGTGCGTTCCCGCCAGCACCGCAGGGCTGCCCGGCTTCGACGAGCTGAAGGAAAACGCCGTGCTCGTCACCAACGCCGAGATGCTCAGGTCCAAGGAGTTCTCCGTCGCGAAGGCAGCCGACGCGAGCGCCGTCTCCGTGCGCGTCGAGGAGGCGCCGTGCAGCCTGGGCGCGGCAGGAGACGGGGTCTTTCCCGACATCGTCGTCGTCTCGGGCCGCGATGTGGCGAACGGGGAAACCGAGGCGGGCGCGGGCCTGCCCGTCTACGACTACGTGGGCGCCATGGAGGCGGGCGGCGCGGACCTCACCTTGGGCGTCGAGGGGTTTTCCGACGGGCGCCTCGGCGGCGTGAGGCCTTCGGTCGACGCCTTGCTGTTCAAGAAGGTGAACAGCAACCCGTGCATGAAGCTGCTCGTCACGCAGACGACGGGCTTGACCATGCTCTTCCGCATCGCCATCGTAGACGTCGGCGGCGGCCGGGCGCGCCCGCGCCTGGTCTACCACATGCTCGACTCGAAAGGCGCCTGGAGCGCGCCCAACGTCGTCAACTTCGACCCGCATATCGACGGCGTCGAGCGCGACGACATGTACGATTTCGAGTTCGACGTCACGCAGGCCGAGGGCAACGGCGGCCACAACTACGTGTGCGCCATCGTCACCTCCGGCACGCGCCCGGCAGGCGACGCCACCACGCTCGTAGACGGCATCCAGGCCCACTACGTCTCGCTCGCGTGCCTGGTGGACACCTACACCACCACCGACCGCTTCAAGGCCGAGCCCTCCATGTGCGTCGGCATCCACGAGGTGGGCGACGGCGCAACGCTTCTCACCCCGCGCATCACGGGCTACTCCGACGTGCGCTCCATCGCCGGCACGCAGGATTTCTGCCTGATGGGCACGTTCGTGCGCTCGCGCGTCGACGAGCAAGACGGCGTCGACGCGCAAGGCGACCCCATCATGTACTTCGCCCGCTGGGAGATGAACTCCAACTACTCGCAAAAGGTCTTCACCGTCACGCGCACCAAGTTCAACAACCTCGACGGCATCGACTACGTCTACCGTCCGGTGCGCATCGACGACGACACCTACGACCACGACTGGGAATACGGCTCGGTCGCCGCGTGCCGCCGCGCGACCGTCGCGTGCGTGGACGGGAACTGGCTGACCATCAACAAGATGGAGGCGTGCTACGACAAGCACGATTCCTCCAAGTTCGCCACCTTCTCCGACACCTGCCTGGCAAGCGTCGGCGGGCCGAACGGCATGCACGTGAGCCGCGCCTACCCGTGGCACGACGACGGCGAGCTCCTCGCCACGGTGAAGGGCAAAAGCGACGCGGGCTACGACGTCTCCACGCTCTACCACGTGCGATTCGACCCCAAGAACAAAGGCGAGGCCACGTTCACGCAGATAGGCCCTTCGGAG
This sequence comes from bacterium, assembly GCA_963642995.1. Lineage (GTDB taxonomy): Bacteria > Actinomycetota > Coriobacteriia > Coriobacteriales > QAMH01 > CAVAWX01. The sequence goes on from CAVIIZ010000007.1 coordinate 6,929, forward strand.
GGCGCGGCGGCGGATTTCGTGGTGGATCCGAAAAGCCACTTCCTCTTCTACGTGCAAAACGTGGACGGCAAGGTGGGGCAGACCTACGGGAAAGACGGCCGCGTCACAGGAGACGTGGTGGAGCACCACCACTACATCATGGCGGTGGCGCAAGTCGAGGGGATGTTCACCAAGCCCTTCGTGTTCTGCGAGCTCGACCATGTCATAGACGACCTCGTGTCGACGACGGTAGACGAGAGGTACGTGAACTTCCTGGCCGGCAGCATCACCGACATCGACAGCAGCCAGGCGAGCATCTACGACGTGCGCGTGCCGCTGCTGAAGTGCCTGACGCCCGTCGCGCTCGTCGCGGTGGACGATTTCGCGTTCGCGGGCGAGGAATGCGAGTTTTCGGTGGACGTGCGCAACGACGGCAACCTCGTTGCGCGCGGCGCGCGGTTCACGCTCTGCGACGCCGACGGCGCGCAGGTGGGAAGCGTCTACGTCGATTTCGCGGAATATGCGGCGCAGCACGCAGGCGAGGGCGGGGACGGGGCGTTTGCGCGCTCTGCTGCGGGAGGCGGCGGCGCGGGTGCATACGATGTGGACGCCCTGCCGCTGTCCATGCGCGAGAACCCGCTGGTCGCAAACGACGGAGCCGGCGTGCTCGTGCCCGGGGACACGGCCAGCTACAAGGTCTCCTACACCATTCCCGAGACATGGAAGGACACGAAGACGGTGCGCGTGGCGCTTTCCGACGTCGACGTCGTCAACCCCACCGGCGCGACCCCCGGGCGCTTCCAGAGCTTCCACGAGCCGACGCCTTCCTGCCCCGCCGAGCAGCTCGAGATCCGGGGCGTGGGGGTGGACGGCGAAGGGCTGGCTTCCGGCGAGGTGCACGAATCCGCGGGTGGCGAAGAGGGCGGCGCGGAAAAAGACGGCGGCACCGAAAAGGGCGATGCGCCGGGCGACAAGGCGCCGGGCGGCGATGCGCCGGGCGACGGCGCGGGAGCGCATGCGGACAAGAAGCTCGACGAGAATGCGCCGGGCGGCGATGCGCCCGACATGGGCGACCTCGGCCTGTTCGGGCTCGGGGCCCTTGCGGCGGGTGCGCTCGGCGCGGGTTTCGCCGCCTACAGCGCGCGCCGAAGCCGCCTCGAAAAAGAGGCCGCGTCTCCTTCGGAGGACGCCGGCTCGCACGACGCCCGGCATGCGTGAGGCCCCTTTCCGCCCTCGTTTTGCGCAGTTTTCATGTGTTTTTCGCTGAAATGTGTTTTTTGGAGCCGTTGGCCGGAATTTTCCTTGACTAGCCGCTCCCGCCTTCATATCGTCTAGGTCCTTTTGGCGCGATGCGCGGCAAGCGACGCGCGGCAAAGGGAGATCCGACCAACCCTTTTGAAGGAGGAGCTAGTGGCGAGCAAGACTGCTTCAAAGTCCAAGGCTGCGGAAAACGTCTACCGCGACCGCAGGAGCTTCGCGAAGATTCCGGCGGTCATGGACATCCCGAACCTCATCTCGATCCAGACCGAGTCGTTCAAGCACTTCATGAGCGATGGCCTGGCCGAGGCGTTCGCGAGCATGTCGCCCATCGAGAACAGCGCGAAGAACATGTGCGTGGAGTTCGGCGAACACGAGTTCGGCGACCCGAAGTACTCGGAGGCCGAGTGCAAGAGCCGCGACATCAGCTACCAGGCGCCGCTGTTCGTGAACGTGCGCCTCATCAACAAGGAGACGGGCGAGATGCAGGAGTCCGACGTCTTCATGGGCGATTTCCCCCTGATGACGCGCCGCGGCACCTTCATCATCAACGGCACCGAGCGCGTCGTCGTCTCGCAGCTCGTGCGCTCGCCGGGCGTGTACTTTTCCACCGAGCGCGACAAGACCTCGGCCAAGCAGCTCTTCGGCGCGAAGGTCATCCCCGCGCGCGGCGCCTGGCTGGAATACGAGACCGACAAGCGCGACGTCTTGTCCATCCGCATCGACCGCAAGCGCAAGCAGCCCGCCACGCTGCTTTTGCGCGCCTTCGGCATCGCCGAGACCAACGACGAGATCGTGAAGCTGCTCGGCAACTCCGAGATGGTCGAGCGCACGCTTGAAAAGGACACGTCCACGAACCGCGAGGAGGCGCTGATCGAGATCTACCGCCGCCTGCGCCCGGGCGAGCCCCCCACGGTCGATTCCTCCCGCAGCTACCTCGACAGCCTGTTCTTCAACCCGCAGCGCTACGACCTGGCAGACGTCGGCCGCTACAAGATAAACAAGAAGCTCGGCCTGGAAAGCACCTCGAGCGTGCTCACGGCCGAGGACATCGTCACCTCCATGCGCTACATCCTCGCGCTGGCGCAAGGCCGCGACGGCTACACCACCGACGACATCGACCACTTCGGCAACCGCCGTATCCGCACGGTGGGCGAGCTGATCAAAAACCAGTTCCGCATCGGCATCAGCCGCATGGAGCGCGTGGTGCGCGACCGCATGAGCTCGCAAGACCCCGACGAGCTGACGCCGCAGGGCCTGATCAACATCCGGCCGATCGTCGCGTCCATCAAGGAGTTCTTCGGCTCCTCGCAGCTCTCGCAGTTCATGGACCAGACCAACCCGGCGGCGGGCATCACCCACAAGCGCCGCCTGTCCGCGCTAGGCCCCGGCGGCCTGTCGCGCGACCGCGCCGGCTTCGAGGTGCGCGACGTGCACACCTCCCACTACGGGCGCATGTGCCCCATCGAGACGCCCGAAGGCCCCAACATCGGCCTGATCGGCTCGCTTGCCACCTACGGGCGCGTGAACCCCTTCGGCTTCATCGAGACGCCGTATCGCAAGGTCGCCGACGGCAAGGTCACCGACGAGGTGGTCTACCTGACGGCCGACGAAGAGGAAAACTACACGATCGCCCAGGCCAACGAGCTGTTCGACCCCAAGACGCGCATCTTCGGACACACCGATGAAAACGGCAAGTTCGTGAAGGCCGAGCGCGTCTTGTGCCGCACGAGAAACGGCGAGGGCGTCTTCGGCGACCCGGCCGAGGCGCCGGTCGACGAGGTCGGCTACATGGACGTCTCGCCGCGTCAGATGACGTCGGTGGCCACCGCGCTCATCCCCTTCCTGGAGCACGACGACGCCAACCGCGCCCTGATGGGCTCGAACATGCAGCGCCAGGCCGTGCCGCTGCTGCGCCCGCATGCGCCGCTGGTGGGCACGGGCATGGAGCACCGCATCGCCGTCGACTCCGGCGAGCTGCCCATCGCCGAGCGCGCCGGCGTCGTCTCCTTCGTGGACGCGACGCGCATAGAGGTGAAGACCAAAGACGGCGACGTGGACAGCTACGAGCTGCAGAAATTCCAGCGCTCCAACCAGGGCATGTGCATCAACTACCACCCGCTCGTGCGCACCGGCGAGAAGGTGCACGCCGGCGACGCGCTGGCAGACGGGCCTTCCACCGACCACGCCGAGCTCGCGCTGGGCCAAAACCTCATGGTGGCCTACATGCCGTGGGAGGGCTACAACTACGAGGACGCCATCATCGTGTCCGAGCGCGTGGTCAGCGAAGACCTCCTCACCTCCATCCACATCGCGGAATACGAGATCGACGCGCGCGACACGAAGCTGGGGCCTGAAGAGATCACCAACGAGGTGCCCAACCTCTCCGACGAGATGCTGGCCAACCTCGACATCGACGGCATCATCTTGCCGGGCGCCGAGGTGAAGCCGGGCGACGTGCTCGTGGGCAAGGTCACCCCGAAGGGCGAGACCGAGCTGACGGCCGAGGAGCGCCTGCTGCGCGCCATCTTCGGCGAGAAGGCCCGCGAGGTGCGCGACACCTCCCTGAAGGTGCCCCACGGCGCCGGCGGGCGCGTCATCGACATCGCGAGGTTCTCGCGCGACGCAGGCGACGAGCTGCCGCCGGGGGTCAACGAGCTGGTGCGCGTCTACGTGGCGCAAAAGCGCAAGATCCAGCAGGGCGACAAGCTGTCCGGCCGCCACGGCAACAAAGGCGTCATCTCGCGCGTCCTGCCCGTGGAGGACATGCCCTTCATGGCAGACGGCACCCCCATCGACGTGATCTTGAACCCCCTGGGCGTGCCCTCGCGCATGAACGTCGGCCAGCTGCTCGAAAACCACCTGGGCTGGGCCGCCTGCAACGCGTGGTCCGACGACGGCGCCCCCTCCGATGCGCCGGACAAGAGCGTGGACGGTCCGTTTTACGTGGCCACGCCGGTGTTCGACGGCGCCGGCGAAGACGAGATCGCCGAGTGCATCGAGCGCGCCAACGCCAACCGCCTGCAGAAGGCCCGCGAGAAGCTCGGCGACAAGCTCTACGAGCCCTTCGTCCCGCAGGTGTCCACGACGGGCAAGGCGGAGCTGTTCGACGGGCGCACCGGCGAGAAGTTCCGCGAGCCCATCACCGTGGGCCAGACCTACATCTTGAAGCTCGCGCACATGGTCGACGACAAGATCCACGCGCGCTCGACCGGCCCCTACAGCCTGATCACCCAGCAGCCCCTCGGCGGCAAGGCCCAGTTCGGCGGCCAGCGCTTCGGCGAGATGGAGGTGTGGGCGCTCTACGCCTACGGCGCCTCCAACGTGCTGCAGGAGATCTTGACGGTGAAGTCCGACGACACCCAAGGCCGCGTGAAGGCGTGCGAGGCCATCGTGAAGGGCGAGAACATCCCGCCCGCCGAGCTGCCGGAGTCCTTCAAGGTCTTGGTGAAGGAGATGAAGTCGCTGGGCTTGGACGTCGAGCTGGTCGGCCACAACGACGAGGCCCATCCCGCCGACGCCAACGGCGACACCGACATCTTGGAGCTGCCCGCAGACGACGGCGCGCAGCAAGACGAGGGCGACGCCTTGGCCGAGCTGGTCAGCGGCATCGCCGAGATGGCGGCGCAAGAGGACCGAGAAGACGCGGCGGGCGGCGAGGAGCTGCTCATAGGCGCAGACGAAGAGGGAGAGGAGTAGGACATGACGACGACGTTTGACGTGACGAACTTCGACGAGTTCCGCATCGGCCTTGCCAGCGCGGAGACGATCCGCTCCTGGTCGCACGGCGAGGTGAAGAAGCCCGAGACCATCAACTACCGCACGCTCAAGCCGGAAAAAGACGGCCTGTTCTGCGAGAAGATCTTCGGCCCCACGAAGGACTGGGAGTGCAGCTGCGGCAAGTACAAGCGCATCCGCTTCAAGGGCATCGTGTGCGAGCGCTGCGGCGTCGAGGTCACGCGCGCGAAGGTCCGCCGCGAGCGCATGGGCCACATCGAGCTGGCCGCGCCCGTCAGCCACATCTGGTACTTCAAGGGCTCTCCCTCGCGGCTGGGCTACCTGCTCGACATCTCGCCCAAGGAGCTGGAGAAAGTCCTCTACTTCGCCTCCAACATCATCACCTGGGTCGACGAGGAGGCCCGCGAGGAAGACGCCGAGGAGCTGAAGGAGGAGCTGGCGGCCGGTCTCGAGGAGCTCGACGCCCAGCGCGACCGCCTGATCGAGGCGATGCGCCACCGCAGCACCGAGTACTTCGACGCCGACGGCGAGCGCGAATACGACGAAGACGACCTGCTCACCCCCGAGGAGGTCGAAGAGGAGATAAACGACCTCCACGAGGAGTTCGAGGAGCGCAAGGTCTTGCGCCAGGAGGCTCTCGAGCGCTTCTTGAAGATAGCGCCCAAGGAGCTCGTGGGCGACGAGGCCCTCTACCGCGAGATGCGCGCCAACTACCGCGAGTACTTCCGCGGCGGCATGGGCGCCGAGGCCGTGCGCGACCTGCTCGACGCGGTGGACCTGGACAAAGAGGTCGAGGCGCTGTCCGAGATCATCAAGACGGGCAAGGGCCAAAAGCGCGCCAAGGCCGTGAAGCGCCTGCGCGTGGTCGAGGCCTTCGTGAATTCCGACAACGAGCCGCGCGACATGATCTTGGACGTGGTTCCGGTCTTGCCGCCCGAGCTGCGCCCGATGGTCCAGCTCGACGGCGGGCGTTTTGCCACCTCGGACTTGAACGACCTCTACCGCCGCGTCATCAACCGCAACAACCGCCTGAAGAAGCTGCTCGACCTGTCCGCGCCCGAGATCATCGTGAACAACGAGAAGCGTATGCTGCAAGAGGCCGTGGACGCGCTCTTCGACAACGGACGGCGCGGGCGCCCCGTCTCCGGCTCGGGCGGGCGGCCGCTGAAGTCGCTGGCCGACATGCTGAAGGGCAAGCAGGGGCGCTTCCGCCAAAACCTTCTGGGCAAGCGCGTCGACTACTCCGGCCGTTCGGTCATCGTGGTCGGCCCGCAGCTGAAGATCCACCAGTGCGGCCTGCCCAAGCAGATGGCCCTCGAGCTGTTCAAGCCCTTCGTGATGAAGCGCCTGGTCGAGCTCGAGCGCGCCAACAACATCAAGGCCGCGCGCCGCATGGTCGACCGCGGGGCCAGCATCGTGTGGGACGTGCTCGAGGAGGTCATCACCGATCATCCCGTGCTGCTCAACCGCGCGCCGACCCTGCACCGCCTGGGCATCCAGGCCTTCGAGCCGGTGCTGGTCGAGGGCAAGGCCATACGCCTGCACCCGCTGGTCTGCACCGCCTTCAACGCCGACTTCGACGGCGACCAGATGGCCGTGCACGTGCCCTTGAGCTCCGAGGCGCAGGCCGAGGCCCGCGTGCTCATGCTCAGCTCCAACAACATCAAGTCGCCGGCGCACGGCAAGCCGCTGACCATTCCCTCGCAGGACATGATCATCGGCATCTACTACGTCACGTCCGCGCGCGACGGCTTTCCCGGCGAGGGCCGCGTGTTCATGGACTTCAAGGACGCGCAAAACGCCTACGACTGCCGCGCCGACGTGGACCTGCAGGCCAAGATAAAGGTGCGCCTGAAGTACGACACGAACGTGCAGATGGCCTACGGCCAAGTCGAGCCCCGCAAGGCCGGCGAGATCATCGAGACGACCATCGGCCGCATAGTCTTCAACAGCGTGCTGCCCGCCGACCACAACTACATCAACCACCCGATGGCGAAAAAGGAGGTGGGCCGCCTGATCGAGGAGGCGTCTCGCACCTACCCGACGCCCGAGATGATGGAGATACTCGACGGTCTGAAAAGCGTCGGCTACCACTACGCCACGCGCGCCGGCCTGACCGTCTCCATCTGGGACGCCACCATCCCGCCCGACAAGGCCGACATCCTCGCCGTCGCCGACAAGAAAGTCGCGACGATAGAGGAGAACTACGAGATGGGCTATGTCACGACCGAGGACAGGCACCGTCAGGTCGTCGAGCTCTGGACGGACGCCAACGAGGACGTGGCCCGGGCCATGCAGAAGAACTTCGACCACTTCAACCCGATATTCATGATGTCGGACTCCGGCGCCCGCGGCAACATGAAGCAGATATCGCAGCTGGCGGGCATGCGCGGCCTGATGTCGGACCCGAAAGGCGAGATCATCGACCGTCCCATCAAGGCGAACTTCCGCGAGGGCCTGTCCGTCTTGGAGTACTTCACCTCGACGCACGGCTCGCGCAAAGGCCTGGCCGACACGGCGCTGCGCACGGCGGATTCGGGCTACCTCACCCGCCGTCTCGTGGACGTGGCCCAAGACGTGATCGTCCACGAGGAGGATTGCGGCACCTCCGACGGCCTCGAGCTGTCCGTGCTCGTGGAGAAAAACGAGGAAGACGACAACGGCCGGCGCCTGACGGAGCCCAACGCGAACCTGCTCGGGCGCTGCCTTGCGGCGGACGCGGTCGACGCGTCGACCGGCGAGGTGGTCCTCGAGGCCGGCGAGTACATCGCAGACGCCGACGTGCTGCAGGGCATCGCCGACGCGGGCATCGAGACGGTGAAGATCCGCAGCCTCATGACCTGCCACGCGCATAGCGGCGTGTGCCGGAAGTGCTACGGCTACGACCTGGCCGCCGGGCGCCCCGTGAACCTGGGCACCGCCGTCGGCATCATCGCGGCGCAGTCCATCGGCGAGCCGGGCACGCAGCTCACGATGCGCACCTTCCACTCCGGCGGCGTCGCCGGCGCCGACATCACCCACGGCCTGCCGCGCGTCACCGAGCTGTTCGAGGCGCGCAAGCCCAAGGGCCTGGCGATGCTGTCCGAGATCGAGGGCACGTTGCAGGTCACCACGAACCGCGACACCAAGACCCTCACCGTCACCGACGACGAGGGCGGCATCTTCGAGTGCGAGGTCTCGCTGCAGGCCCAGCTCATGGACGGCCTGTCCGACATGTCGCACGTCGAGGTCGGCCAGCAGCTGACGAAAGGCTCCATCGACCCGCACGAGCTCTTGCGCCTGACGGACGCGGCCACCACGCTGCGCTACATCGTCGACCAGGTGCAGGGCGTGTACCAGTCGCAGGGCGTGGACATCAACGACAAGCACGTCGAGGTGATCGCGCGCCAGATGCTGCGCAAGGTGATGGTCACCGAGGCCGGCGACTCCAAGTACCTGCCGGGTGCGCAGGTGAACCGCTACGAGTTCGAGGCCGAAGCCGAACGCGTCATGCTGGAAGGCGGCGAGGTGCCCGTGGCACGTCCGCTCATCCTCGGCATCACCAAGGCCTCGCTGGCAACCGACTCGTTCCTGTCGGCGGCCTCGTTCCAGGAGACCACCAAGGTCTTGACCGACGCGGCCATCGAGGGCAAGGTCGACCACCTGGTCGGCTTGAAGGAAAACGTCATCATCGGCAAGCCCATCCCCGCGGGCACGGGCCTTGCACGCTACCGCAACCTGGGCCTGACCTACGAGGGCAAGAAGGTCGTCTACGACACGAACGTGAGCGACGAGCTGCCCGATTGGGCGCCCGAGGAACTGCGGGAAAACGAGAAGAAGCTGCCGAAGATCGAAGACATGCAGTTCGGCGACGGCGAGTTCTTCGGCGGGCTGCCCGGCTCGATGGCCTCGCTTTTCGGCGGCGGCCTTCTGGGCGCGTCGCTGCGCAACCTGATCACCCCCGAGCAGGCCAAGCTCTACCTGTTCGACGACCTGGGCGTCAGCCAGCGCTGGGCCAACAAGTTCTCCGAGGCCGGCATCGAAACGGTGGGCGACCTCGTGGGCAAGACCGAAGACGAGCTGCTGCGCATCGAGGGCATCGGCAACAAGGCCATCGAGGAGCTGAAGGCCGGGTTGGCCGAGCGCGACCTGAGCGAGATCCTGCTCGAGGAAAACCCCGAGGAGCTCGACGCGGTGCAGCTGCTCGACAGCCTCTATCCCTCCGAGATGGAATACATCGGCGGGGACGTGCCGCGCAGCTACAGCGCCGATCCCGACGACTTGATCGGCGGGCCGGCGCAACGCCAGTCCATTGTCGACGACGCGCAGCTCGAGGCGCTTTTGGGCAACCCGAGCCTCGTCGGATTTGAAGTGACCGACGAGAAAAGCGAGGCACAAAGCAACGCCGCGCAGCAAGCGGGCGAAGACGACGCGATGGCAGGTGCGGACGCGCAGGTCGAGTCGGACGCCGGTGCCGATGACGTGGCAGACGGCGCCGACGAGGAGTAGGTTTCTAGGGGCGGCGAGGAGGAGCGAGGGGTGGTGGTGAACGCCTTCAACGTGTGCGTGGCCGTGGTCGTGGTCGCGACCATAGTCGGGATAACGGCGGGAATGCGCCGTGCCTCCGATGCGGCCACGCACCGCCCGGCGCTTGCGGCCATGGCCGTGCACGCGGTCTTGCTGTGCTCTTTCCTCGTCGTCATATTGGCCTTGCGCAGGTCTTGGGTGCTCGCCGCGGTGGCCGCGCTCGTCGTGGTCGTGCCCCCGGCCGTCTACCATGTCTTGTGCGCGCGCCTCAAAGGCAAAGGCGACGATGCCGAGGACGGCGACGGCGCCGCGCCCGGCGTGGCGTGGCCGCAGCTCTCCGACAGCCCCCAGGTAGAGCACCCGCGCAGCTCTGCGCCGCGCCTCGCGCCCGTGCCCGCCGAAGAGGGCGAGGGCGGCGGCGAGGGTGGCGCGCACGTGCCCGCCCCCGTCGATGCGCCTGTGCCGCAGCAGGCGCTTCAAGTGCGCGAGCAGCGTCAGATTCGCGGCGAGAGCGCCCGCAGGTTCGCCTTGCGCCGCACGGGCGGGGAGTCGTTTCCCGCATTCGGCAGCATCCAGGCGCAGCAGGCTGTCCAGGCGCTTGCAAAGCCCGAACCGGTCTCGGCAGACGGCGAGCCGCTGCGCCCCGTGCCCGTCGCCGTGGACGCCGAGCTGCCGAACCTCGCTTTCGCGTCCGCCGACGAGCCGTCCGCAGATGACGAGGCCCTGCAGCCCGAACCCGTAGAAGAAAAGACGACGACATCCGACCCCGCGGCCGCCCACGGGCAAGCCGAGCCCTTGAAGCTCGCCTTCGTGGAGGCAGGCGGAGAGCCGATGGCGCCGGCCTCTTTGGAAGAGGAAGACGAGGCGGCGCAGGCCGAAGCTGCCGGGGCTGAAGACGGGCCGCTGCGCCCCGTGCCCGTGCAAGAGGATGCGCCCGCGCCGAGGTCCGTGCCCGTCGAGGCGGGCGAAGAGTCGCCGCAGCCGCCTTCTCCGGAAACGGAAGGCGAGCCGTCTCGCCGAACACCCGGTGAAGCCGCAGCGCCCAAGGCCGTGCGCGACCCGAACATACCCCATGCCGACGACACGGCAGCGGATTGCAAGGTGCGCGCCTTCCAGCGTGCGCGCCGCAGGGAACGCGAGCGGGAAGAGGCCGCCGAGGCCCGCGCCCGCACGACGTGGGAAACGCAGGCACACGCAGCGGAGGAGGCCGCGGGTCTTCGCCCGGTCCCCGTGCCCGCGGGGCAGCCGCAGGAGGCGCCCGCCCTTCCCTCCTTCGAGCCGGACGAGATCTTCTACGGCGAGGACGTGGACGCCATGCTCGACGACGACTTCGTCCTAGACGCTCCCGCCGACGACGCCCTGCCGCCCCTCGAGCAGACCGTCACGGTGGCCTTCGAGGCGGCGGACGCCCTGCAGCAATACGAGTTCGCCGCCGCACCCGCCCCCGCACCCGACGCAGCGGCCGCATCTGCAGAGGGCTTTCGCCCAGACGCCGTGCCCGATGCGCCCGATGCCGCGTCTGCCCCCGCAGCCGGTTCCGGCGCCGCCTTCACCGTGGAGCTGCTCGAACCCGAGGCGCCCGCCGCGCCCGCAGACGACGAGGTCCTTGCCGCGAGCGCCGAGGAGGAGGCGCTGGCCTGGGAGAAGTTCGAGTCCAACCGCAGGAAGGCGCAGGGCTTTCGCGACCGGGGCAAGAACCTGGTGGCGGCCGGGCTTTTCGCCCGCGCGGCCGACCTGGCTCCCGAACGCCAGCAGTGGCGCGAGATGCTCTTCGAGGAGCTGGGCTGCTACGTGCGCGCCGACAAGATGGACGAGGCGCGCGAGCTTGCCCGCATCCTGCTCGCGCAAGGCACCCTCACCCGTGCGACGCGCATCAAGCTCAACGCAATCATCAGCAAGAAGTAGTACAATTCGCCTTTACCGTACGTCCGCATGTCCCGCGCGAGCCGAGAGGAGAGAAACGTGCCGCAGATTGTCGCCGTCGCTTTGTGCAGCGTGCTCGCAGCTGTGTGCATGTTCGGCAGCGGGATGGCTCTCGACGCCGCGCAGCTTTCCGAAGAGCAGCAGGCGCAAAGCGAGAGCCCGTCGGACAAAAGCCAAGACGCCACGTACATGCTGGGCACGAGCGAGCTTGTCTCCGAGACCGGCGACGAGGCGCGCGCGGCCAACATCGCGCTCGCGGCGCAGGCCATCGACGGCACGGTCGTCGAATCGGGCGAGACCTTTTCCCTCAACGACACCCTCGGCGCCGTTTCCTCGCGCTACCGCCGGACCGACCGGACAGCCGGAAGCGACGACGCGAAACCAGCCCCCGGCGTCAACCAGGCGGCCAGCGCCCTCTACATCGCCGCCTTGAAGGCGGGCCTTTCCGTGACGGAGCGCCATGCGGGCACGGCCGCGGCCGAGTATGTCTCGACCGGTCTGGAGGCCGTGGTCAACCCCGGCACGGCGGATCTGAAAGTCATGAACACGACGGACTCGTCCGTCGTCTTGAGGGCCGTGGCGCAAGGCCAGAAAATCACGGTCAACGTCGTGGGCAGCGCGCCCGACTCCTCGGTGAAATACGACGTCGTGGCCCGCATCGTCGACGGCGACATCGACGCGCAATACAAGGTGGAGAGCTATCTGGTCACCTACAAAGACGGGGTGAAGAGCACGGAGAAGAAACTCGCGGAGAGCACGTATGCAGGCAGCCCCGCAGGCAGCGGGAGCGGCGAGGCGGCCGAGGGCGCCGAGAGCGCGGACAAGGACGCCGCCTTGAACGAGGCGGATGCGAGCCCAGGTTCTCGCGCGGACGGCGGCTCGCAAAGCGGTTCCGGCTCGAGCAGCTCGACCAACCCCGTGCCCAGCAGGGGCGGCACCTCGCCCGTGAAATAGGGAGCCGTGTTCGCGCGCGTCGCTTCGCTTCGCCATGGGAAAACGCGCCGGCATCGCCTGCCGGCCACATGCTTCACCATGTGCAACCACCCCTTTCACCATGTGAAACCGCAGGGAGGCAAGCCTGCGGAAAAAAGTTTGGATACGCCCGGACGCGTGGTGTTTGACAGCCCTGAACATGGGGCGTAATGTAGCCCCTCGCGTGTCCGCACCTTGGGCGCGCCTTGCCTTTGCGTGCCCATGTGTTGGGCCGGGCTCTCCAAGGACGCACGCCGCAGCGCTTCGCGTGATGCGCGCGGCCCGCGAGACGCGCCTTTGGAGAACCCGCTTCTCGCGAAGGCGGTATTTTGCAAGCGGTAGTCAAGCGATAGGAGAATGAATTGCCTACCATCAACCAGCTGGTGCGCAAGGGGCGCGCCAAGGCGGCCGACAAGAGCAAGTCGCCCGCATTGAAGGGCAGCCCGCAAAAGCGCGGCGTCTGCACCCGCGTCTACACTGCCACGCCGAAGAAGCCGAACTCGGCCATGCGCAAGGTCGCCCGCGTGCGCCTCGTCAACGGCATGGAGGTCACGGCCTACATCCCCGGCATCGGCCACAACCTGCAGGAGCACTCCATGGTGCTCATCCGCGGCGGCCGCGTGAAGGACCTTCCCGGCGTGCGCTACAAGATCATCCGCGGCGCGCTCGACACGGCGGCCGTCTCCGACCGCATGCAAAGCCGCAGCCGCTACGGCGCCAAGAAGCCGAAGAAATAGGGAGGGTGAGCAGATACCATGCCACGTCGCAACGCAGCTGTCCGCCGCGAGATCGCGCCGGACGTCGTCTACAACAACCGCCTCGTCACGCAGCTGATCAACAAGATCTTGCTGAGCGGCAAGAAGTCCAAGGCCGAGGGCATCGTCTACGGCGCCTTCGACATCATCGAGGCCAAGACCGGCGAAGACCCGCTGTCCGTGTTCAAGAAGGCGGTTGAAAACGTCGCCCCGAAACTCGAGGTCAAGCCCCGGCGTGTCGGCGGCGCCACCTACCAGGTCCCCACCGAGGTGAATTCCCGCCGCTCCACCACGCTGGCCATCCGCTGGATCGTCGGCTACTCGCGCGAGCGCCGCGAGCGCAGCATGGCCGAGTGCCTTGCCGCCGAGATCATGGACGCCGCAAACGGCACCGGCGCCTCGGTGAAGAAGCGCGAGGACGTCTACAAGATGGCCGAGTCCAACCGTGCGTTTTCGCACTACCGTTTCTAGGAGGGGTGGACAATGGCTAAGAAAACCCCGCTGAAGGACACGCGCAACATCGGCATCATGGCCCACATCGACGCGGGCAAGACGACCACGACCGAGCGCATCCTCTACTACACGGGCAAGACCCACAAGATCGGCGAGGTCCACGACGGCGCCGCCACCATGGACTGGATGGAGCAGGAGCAAGAGCGCGGCGTGACCATCACGTCGGCGGCCACGACCTGCTACTGGGACAAAGAGGGCGGCACCTACCGCATCCAGATCATCGACACCCCGGGCCACGTGGACTTCACCTCCGAAGTCGAGCGCTCCCTGCGCGTGCTCGACGGCGCGGTGGCCGTGTTCGACGCGGTCGCCGGCGTGCAGCCCCAGTCCGAGACCGTGTGGCGCCAGGCCATGCGCTACAGCGTGCCCTGCATCGCCTTCATCAACAAATACGACCGCGTGGGCGCGGACTTCTTCCACGCCATCGACACCATGAAGGACCGCCTGGGCGCCAACGCCGTCGCGGCGCAGATCCCCATGGGCGCCGAAGACGGCTTTTGGGGTGTCATCGACCTCGTCACGAACACGGCCTGGGATTTCAAGGCCGACGACAAGGGCATGACGTATCCCGAGGCCATGGACGCCATCCCCGACGAGTTCGCCGAGCAGGCGGCGAAGTACCGCTCCGAGCTGCTCGAGGCCGCCGCCGACTTCGACGACGACCTGATGGAGAAGATCCTCATGGACGAGGAGCCCGAGGTGGCGCAGGTGAAGGCCGCGCTGCGTCGCGGCGTCATCGCCAACGCGCTCAACCTGGTCTTCGTGGGCTCGGCCTACAAGAACAAGGGCGTGCAGGAGCTGCTCGACGCCGTCGTCGACTACCTGCCCAGCCCGCTCGACATCCCGCCGGTGCAGGGCACGAACCCCGACACCGACGCCGCCGAGGAGCGCAAGGCCGACAAGTCCGAGCCGTTCTCGTCGCTGGCCTTCAAGATCATGACCGACCCCTTCGTCGGCAAGCTCACCTACATCCGCGTCTACTCCGGGCATCTCGACTCCGGCTCGTATGCCCTGAACGCCTGCAACGGCAAGAAGGAGCGCATCGGCCGTCTGCTCGAGATGAACGCGGCGGAAAAGATCGACGTGGACGGCTGCGACGCGGGCGACATCGTCGCCGTCGTCGGCCTGAAGAACACGACCACGGGCGAGACCTTGTGCGACGAGGGCCATCCGGTCATCTTGGAGTCCATCGAGTTCGCCGACCCCGTGATCGACGTGGCCGTCGAGCCCAAGACCAAGGCCGAGCAGGACAAGATGAGCGTCGGCCTGCAAAAGCTCGCCGAGGAAGACCCCACCTTCCAGGTCCACACCGACGAGGAGACCGGCCAGACCATCATCGCCGGCATGGGCGAGCTGCACCTCGAGATCATCATCGACCGCCTGCGCCGCGAGTTCAAGGTGGACTGCAACGTGGGCAAGCCGCGCGTGGCCTACCGCGAGAAGCCGGGCCACGAGTCTTTGAACGTGCAGGGCAAGTTCGTGCGCCAGTCCGGCGGCCGCGGCCAGTACGGCGACGCCATCATCAACATGTACCCCGGCGAGCCGGGCACGGGCTTCACCTTCGACAACCAGATCGTCGGCGGCGCCATCCCCAAGGAGTACATCCCCAGCGTGGAGAAGGGCATCGCCGAGGCGCTCAACACCGGCGTCGTCGCGGGATATCCCGTCCTCGACGTGCGCGTCGAGTTGGTGGACGGCTCCTACCACGACGTCGACTCCTCCGAGGCGGCGTTCAAGGTGGCGGGCTCGATGGCCATCAAGAAGGCCCTGCAGAAGTCCGACCCGATCTTGCTCGAGCCGGTCATGGACGTCGAGGTCGAGACGCCGCAGGAGTACATGGGCGACGTCATGGGCAACTTGAACTCGCGTCGCGGCCAGATCCAAGGCCAGGAAGACCGCGGCAACGCGACGGCCATCCAGGCCAAGGTGCCGCTGTCCGAGATGTTCGGCTATGCCACCGACCTGCGCTCCACGACGCAGGGCCGCGCGTCGTACACGATGCAGTTCGGCTCCTACGAGCCGGTGCCCAAAAACGTGGCCACCGAGATCATCAGCAAGGCAGGCGGCAACGCCGAGTAGGCGTGACGCGAAGACGTAAAGGACTGATACGAAATGGCAAATGAGAAGATTCGCATCCGCCTGAAGGGCTACGACCACGAGATCGTCGACCAGTCGACGAAGCTGATCGTGGACACGGCCACGAGCACGGGTGCAAAGATCTGCGGGCCGATTCCGCTGCCCACCGAGCGCAACATGTACACGGTCATCCGCTCGCCGCACGTGAACAAGGACTCGCGCGAGCAGTTCGAGATGCGCACCCACAAGCGCCTGATCGACATCGTGGACCCGACCGCCAACACGGTCGACTCCCTGATGCGCCTCGACCTGCCGGCAGGCGTCGACATCGAGATCAAGCTCTAGGGGGTAGGTAGAAATCCCACGCGCGCAGCGTGCGCGACGGCGGTTGCCTGCCGCGCACGCCGGATGCGCGGCAACGAGAGGAAAAAGACCCGCGGGCATCCGTTGTCCGCGGGTCTTTTGATGTTGCCGGCCAGACGCTTTCCCTGAAAACGTGTCCGTATAGTGTTCTGCGTTCGGATACGGCGGAAAGGAGCGGCATGTACAAGGCGATAGACCTGTTCGCGGGCATCGGCGGCACACGCCTCGGGTTCGAGCGTGCCTTCGACCAGCTTGAGACCGTCTTCACCAGCGAGTTCGATGCGCACGCGGCAAAGACCTGCGCCTTGAATTTCCCAACGCCCGAAAAGCCCTGCGCCGCCGCCGGCGACCTGCTCATGGACACGGGCGCCCGTCCGCCTTTCGCCTACGGCGATATCACGAAGATAGACGAGCACGATATCCCCGCGTTCGACATCTGCCTGGCCGGTTTTCCATGTCAGGCCTTCAGCCAGGCGGGCAGGCACAAGGGTTTCGACGACGACTATCGCGGACAGACGAGGGGCACTTTGTTCCGCGAGGTGGTGCGCATATGCGAGCATCATCGTCCGGCTCTCATTTTCTGCGAGAACGTGAAGGGTCTCGTGCATCATGGCGGAGGGCGCACTCCGCACTCTCGAGGTCATAGAGGGAGCGTTCGACGAGATAGGCTACAAGGCGTTCACCAAGGTCTTGAACTCGAAGGATTCCGGCGTCCCGCAAAACCGCGAGCGCAACCTGATCGTCGACCATCGCGAGCGCTCCACCGTTGCGACGACGCGCATCAAGGGCGCGGTCAACGGCGAGGACATACGCAAGATGGCGCCGCGTGAATGGGCCAGGTTGCAGGGATTTCCCGACGACTACAGGTTCGAACTCGCCGACACGCACCTGTACAAGCAGCTCGGCAACAGCGTGACCGTGCCCGTTATCGAGGCGATAGCCGCCCGGGCGCGTGAAGTCTTGGATGCCGGCAAGGTGAAGGGTTGCTACGACGCCTTGCAGCGGGAGGGTCGGCGGGGTTAAGGGTTGAATGAAATCACGAAATCGTGCCGAACGAAACCTCCGAATTGTGCCGAATGAACAAGATTGCCCCTGCTTGTGCCCATGGATGTTCGGAGAGGACGGCGTCTCGCTGCAGCCCCACGCTGAGAGCGCTCCCTTCGGGCGAGATCTTGTGCTGATGTGAACGGCGCTCAGCGCAGGCTCGCGGCGAATGCGCGAACACAGGCCAGCTTGGGCGAGCCGGATTCGAGAGCGTCTCGGCAGGGGGCTTTCCTCCTGTTTGCCGGATATGGCGTTTCGGTCAACTTGACCCGCACCGAGTCCGCCGATGCGCTATAATCGTTTCTCGCGCTTCGGCACGCCCGTCGCGCGCAACGACTCAGTGGGGATGTAGCTCAGCTGGGAGAGCATCACGTTCGCAACGTGGGGGTCGTGGGTTCGAATCCCATCATCTCCACCATTGAGCACCCTAAAGCCCCTCGGCTTTCTCGCGCGGGGCTTTTTTGATGTTCGCATCACATGTTTGAACGGGCGCCCGTCTCGCCCGCAAGGAGGCACTTTGGAATTTCTCGCATCGCTTTTCGCGCCGCTTTCCACGCCGGCCGGCTGGGGAGAGGTCGCCATCCTCATGTTCTTGGAGCTGGCGCTCGGCATCGACAACCTCGTCTTCATCTCCATCACCTCCGACCGCCTCCCGCCCGACAAGCAGCACATCGGCCGCCGCCTCGGCCTGGCCGCCGCCATGGTCATGCGCTGCATACTGCTGTGCTGCGTCGTGGCCATCATGTCCATCAACGTCGTCGTCTTCACCCTGCCCTTCGGCGTCGAGGGCGGGCGCACGGCCATGAACGTGCGCGACCTGGTCTTTCTCGCGGGCGGCGCCTATCTCGTCTACAAGGGCGTCGCCGAGCTGCGCGAGAGCTTCGAGGCGGCCGCGGCGGCTCCGGGCGCGGCGGACGGAGGCGCGCCCGCCCCCCGCAAGCGCATCGGGCTGGCGCACGCCGTGGCCGTGATCATGGTCATGGACATCGTCTTCTCGCTCGACTCCGTCATCACGGCGGCCGGCCTGTCCGGCCATATCCTCGTCATGATCGTCGCGGTCATCGGCGCGGTCTTGCTCATGATCGTCTTCGCCGACCCCATCAGCAACTTCATCAACCGCAACTACGAGGTGAAGGTCGTCGCGCTCGCCTTCATCATGCTCGTGGGCGTCGAGCTGCTCTTGGAGGCCTTCCACATCGAGCAGCTCTTCGGCGCCCCCGTCTCGGCGCTGCTCTACGCCATGATGATCTTCGGTTTCGCCACGGCTTTGCTGATCATGCTGCAGCGCCATGTGCGCGACCGTGCGCGCGTGGCTGCGTCCGATGCGGCTGCGTCCGACGGGGCGGCAGATGCTGAAAACCGGAACGCGGGAGCCGGGGCGGCGCGCGTCGAGGCGGGGCATGGCGGCGAAGCGGGGCGCGGTGAAGTCGCACACGGCGAGGCTGCGGGCGCCAAGGCGGCGTCCGCGCACGCTGCCCATGCCGGCGACGAGGGGAAATAGGGCCCTTCGGTGAGCGAGTACATCGAGACCCAAGACGACCTCGAGGCCCTCGTCGCCCTTTTGACCGGCTCGAAGGTCTTGTGCATCGACACGGAGTTCCTGCGCGAGAAGACCTACTACGCGAAACTGTGCCTCGTGCAGGTGAACAACGGCGAGGTGGATGCCATCATCGACCCGCTGCGCCTCGACCTGCGCCCCTTTGGCGGGCTTTTGGCCGATCCGTCCACCGTGAAGGTTTTTCATTCCGGCTCCCAAGACATCGCCATACTCCTGCACGAGACGGGCGTGGCGCCGCGCCCCGTCTTCGACACGCAGACGGCGGCCGCGCTCTTGGGCTATCCGCTGCAGGTGGGGCTGGCCGCGCTCGTGCGCAGCATGTGCCAGGTGCAGCTGGAGAAGGCCGACAGCTTCACCGATTGGACGCGCCGGCCGCTGACCAAGCACCAGCTGCGCTATGCCCTCGATGACGTGCGCTACCTGCCCGAGATATACGAGCTGATGGTGGGCGAGCTGAAGGCGAGGGGGCGCCTGTCGTGGCTTGACGAGGAGTTCGAGGACATGAGCGCTCCGGCCCGCTACGAGGTCGAGCCGCGCGAGATGTGGCGCAAGGTCAAGCGCACCTCGTCGCTGTCGCGCCGGCAGCTGGCCATAGTGCGCGAACTTGCGTCGTGGCGCGAGCAGCAGGCGCGCGTGCGCGACATGCCGCGCAAGTGGGTGATGGCCGACGAGGCTCTGGTCGAGGTGGCCCGCAAGGCGCCGCGCACGAGGCGGCGGCTTTTGGAGGTGCGCGGGCTGGCCGAGAAGCTGTCCGCGCGCGACGTCGACCAGGTGCTGGAGGCGGTGCGTCTCGGGGAGGCGACGCCCGACGCGCAGCTGCCGCGTTGCGAGCGCCACGAGCGCGGCGACAAGGCCTTTGCCGGCGCGGTGGACCTGATGGCGGCGCTCGTGGACATGCGGGCGGCGGAAAGCGGGGTGGCCGCCGCGGTGCTTGCCACCCACGACGATTTGCTGCGCCTTGCGCGCGGGCATCGAAAAGACAGCCCCCTCCTGAAGGGTTGGCGCGCCGAGATCGTCGGCCGCGACCTGCAGGCCCTGCTCGACGGCGAGCTGTCCATGCACCTGGACCGCGGCGCCATCAAGGTCGAGCGTCGAGGGTGAGAGCCTCAGAGGGGCGGGCCGTTTCGGCGTCAACCTCTCCAACCCCGAGCGCCCTCCGTGCCCGCGTGTTTTCCATGACGTGCGCACCGGCGTTCAGTCGCCATCTGAATGCCGTGAAAAAAGGGGCAAAAGCGCGCCGGCGCGAACAAGCAACTGCGCTATACTCATAGCTTGCGCCGCATCGCGGTGCTCAAGTGCGCGGAGGGGTGGCAGAGCGGCTGAATGCGGCGGTCTCGAAAACCGTTAACCCGTTTTCGCGGGTTCGGGGGTTCAAATCCCCCCTCCTCCGCCAGTTTTTCGCTTCTCGAATCCGAAGGCGTTGTTTCACATGGCACAGAAGACGGCTGCACACGCGGGCAAGCCCCGCGCATCCGAGAATGGCGCGCAACCTGAAAAGCGCACGCACGTAGAAGACGCGACCGCGAAGTGGCGCCTGCGCGCCTACCGGGCATGGGCGAGCGTCGGGGCGTGCGTCGTCGCCGGCATCGTCTTGTACGTGTGCGGCGTGTTGTGGCAGGCCGTCGCCACCGTCGCGCTCACCGCCTTCATCGTGTTGATCTTGCACCGCTTCGTCGCCCGCCTCCAGGAAAAAGGCGTCTGCCGCATCGGCGGCGTGCTGATCGCCTACATCGCCATCGTCTTGGTGCTCGGCGGCGTGCTCGTCTCGCTGGCCCCCGCAATCGCCAAGCAGGCAAGCGCTTTGGCGGCCAGTCTGCCCGGCTACATCCAGCAAGCCCAGGGATTCGCCTCCACGTACCTGCCGCAGCTCGCGAACGCCGTGGGGATCGACGGGTCCCAATCCGCCCTCGGCCAGCGCATAAGCGAGATGGCCTCGAAAGCCGTCTCGATGCTGCTCGACCAGGCCCCGCAGATGCTCCAAGGCGCGGCCGGCGGCATCGTGGACACCGCCGTGGGGGTGGGCAACACGCTGCTCGTCGTCTTCATCTCCTTCATATGCGCCGCGTGGATCCTCATCGACCTCCCGAAGCTGTCCGTCGAGCTTCGTCCCCTGTTCGGCGAGAAGGCTCGCCGGCGCATGTCCGTCGTCGCCTCGGCGTTCGGGACCGCGGTCTATGGCTGGATGAAATCCACTCTCATATGCGCCGTCATCACCGGAGTGGTCAGCGCGCTCGCGTTTTGGGCGCTGGGCATCCCGTACTCGGCTCTCCTCGGTCTGATCTGCGGCATCCTCTATCTCGTGCCCTACATCGGCCCGTTTATCGCCGGCCTCATCGTGGCCGCCGTCGCCCTGATCGCAAGTCCGCTCGCCTGCATCTTGAGCATCGTGGCAAATGGCGTGATCGGCTTCGTGGTGGGCAACATCATCAGCCCGCGCCTCATGCAAAGCTCGGTGAACGTGCATCCGGCCATCACGTTGGTGGCCATCCTCGTGGGCGGCGCGCTGGGCGGTGCGGTGGGCATGCTGCTGTCCATTCCGATCGCCGCGGCGCTGCAGGGGATATTCGTCACGTTCTACGAGGCGCGCACGGGAAAGAAGCTGGGCACGCCGGACGGGGCGCTGTTCCGCACGCCCGTGCAGGCCAAGATGCCGCATCTGCACGAGCACGCCCACGGGCACGGCGGCGGCGGTGAGGGCGACGGGGCCGAGGGCGGCGGCGACGGCAATGACGGGGGGCGTGCCGGCGGGGAAGGCTTCGATGCCCGCGCCGTCGGCCGCAAAGGCGCTGAAAAGAGAGACTAGAGCCCGTACCTGCGCATGAGGGCTTCCAGCGCTTCTGCCGAAAGCGGCGAGGGCACGCAGCGCGATTCGTTTTCCCCGATTCTTTCCGCCAAACGCGCGTAGACGTCTGCCTGGGCGCTTTCCGGTGCGAACTCGACGACGGTCTGCCGGCATATCTCGGCGTGCTGCACCTCGGTGCTGCGCGGCACCACGGCCACGAGTTCGCTGCCCACGCCCCGCGCGAAAGCCCCGACCAGCTCGCGTTCGCCGTCGACGTCGCGGCTGTTGCAGATGACGCCTGCCAGCCGCGCTCCGCCGCCCGCGTAGCGCACGAGCCCCTTGCAGATGTTGTTCGCGGCATATAGCGACATCAGCTCGCCGCTGGCCACGAGATAGACCTCGCGCGCGCGCCCCGAGCGTATGGGCATGGCAAAACCGCCGCATACCACGTCGCCCAGCACGTCGTAGAGCACGCAGTCCAGGTTGTCGGCATAGGCGCCGGCCGCGTCGAGGGCGTCGAAGGCCGCGATGATGCCGCGCCCGGCGCATCCCACCCCGGGTTGCGGGCCGCCGGCCTCCACGCAGGCGATGCCCGCGAACCCCTCGTGCACGAGCTCGTCCTTGGACGGGCGTGTGCCGCAAGTTTGCAGCAGGTCGAGCACGGTCTCGCGCGGCGCGTCGTGGGTGAGCAGGCGCGTCGAGTCGGCTTTCGGGTCGCAGCCCACGAGCATGAGATTTCGCCCCATGCGCGCGGCCATCGCCGCCGCGACGTTTTGCGCGACGGTGGATTTGCCGATGCCGCCCTTGCCGTAGAAGGCGATCTGGCGCAAGCCGGCAAAGGGCCGGCCGGCGGGGGAGGCGGACGGCATGGCGAAGGGGGCCGGCTGCGCGGCGTCTTCGCCGCTGCCGTCGGGTGCGGAGCTGCCTGAAAACCCGGCCAGCTCGGCTGCTATCGCGCGCCCCTTCCCGAAGCCCTCCTCGTAAGGCCCGTTGCCCGTCGTCTCGACATGGCGGCACGGCACCCCGCAGCGCTGCTCCACCCGCCGGGCCACCTGCGCCAAGTCGATGCCGATGAGCATGCCGACAGGTCCGTTCACCAGCACCGCCGCCTTGCAGGGGTTCTCGCGCACGAGCGCCGCGGCCGCCCCGGCGAAAACCTCCGGGTCGCCTTCGACGTACTCGTTGTCCACGCAGGGCATGGTGGCAAAACGCGCCCGCGCGCCGGCCGGGTCCATGAGGTGGCGCAGTGTGGCCATGCTGCCCGGCGCGTCGCAGGCCACGACCAGCACGTCGAGGTTCGCGAGCGCCATGCACACGCCGTTGGTGTCGGTGGCAGGCGGCAGCCCTTCGGTGAACAGACCCTTCATGCGCGCGTCCCCCTCGCTTTCTCTGCCGCCTCGGACAGCAGCGAGGCCAGGTGCGCGAGGGCGCCCCAGCCCCAATACGCCCCCTCGCGCCTTTCCGGCGCCGCCTGCACGCGCACGCCCTTCTCCCAACGCCCCTGTGCCACGAGCAGGCTCGCGTCGTGGGGACGGTCGTTTTCCCGTGCCCGCCGCTCGCAATCTTCCACGAGACCCGGCAGCGCCCGCTTCACGTGCTCGTAGGCCGCGCGGTCGTTGTCTTCCAGATAGCGCAGGGCATGCCCGTCCAGGGTCAGCCGCGCCATCTCGAGCCCCGCGTCTGCCAGGGCGGCGGCCAGGGCGAAGGGCCGCGCCGCGCCGCGCATGTCCAGCTCGACCGGCAGGCCGCGCGCGTCGGCGACGGCGGCGTCGAATGCGGAAAGCGCCCGCTCCCGCGCGTCGGCGACAAACGGCGCCAGATCGCATTCGAGCGCTTCGGAGAGCGCGCGGTAGGCGCCGTCCACCTCGTCGGGCGCATAGGAGACGGGCAACGAGAGCGCGGGTATGCCCAACTCCTCGGAAAGCGCGCGTGCGCTCTCGTCCCACACGGGCGCGGTGCTGACGACGGCGGCCGCCCCGCGCACCGTGAGGAAATCGTCGAAGGTCTTCCACTCGGCGCTCGTCTTCACCCACGAGAGCGCGGGTTTGCGCCTCGCGCCTGTCCCCGTCTCCGCTCCGCCCCTTGCGCCCGTGCCCGCGCCCACGTTCGGCGCCCCTGCCAGGCTCAGCGCCTCGTTGCCGGGTGCGAACGCGGTGCCGGACAAGAAGAGCAGGCCGCCCGCTTCATCGGCGCCGCCGCCTTCACCGCCTTCGTCCTGCGCGGCCAGGCGCATGAGGGTGCGCCGCGTGCGGAAGCGGTCGCCCCCCGGCACGTTCACCCTCCCGCGCCCGGGCGTGTTCTCGGCGGCCATGCGGTTCACGGACAGGTAGACGCAGCCGACGCCGTGGGCCTCTCGCACGCGCCGCGCCAGCTCGTCGCCGTCGAGCGCGATGAAAGCCGTCTGGCAGCCCGTGCACAAGATGAAGGCGCGAATCTCGGGGTCGCGCGCCAGCAGCTCGCCTGCGGCCTCCAGCACGAGGTCCTCGCTTTTGCCCGCCGCCATCTGCGCATCGGAGACGACCAGAAACGAGGCATGCGCATCGTCGCCGAAGCTCGCGAAGAGGTGCCGCCCGCATTCGGCCGGCCCGAAGTAGAGCGCATGCACCTGCGGCACGCAGTGAAAGGCGCTGCCCATGGGCACGTGCGCCGACTCGCTCCAGCTGTCTATGTAGGGCGCGAACTTCATGCTCCACAGGGTAGCGCATCCGGAATGCGCGCGAAGGTTTGGGTATGCCTGTGGATGTTCTGTGGATTCGATTGACCCCCTCCCCTCTCTCTCGGCCAAAATTCAAGTGTTCTAGATGAAAACGCTTCGCCGCTGCATGCGCGCGCGTGCAAGAGACGTGCGCTCGTGTATTGCAACCGGCACGGCGCTACGGTTTCAGCAGCCCTGCCATGAAAACGGGAACATACAGCACATCGCCATCGCGGAAGAGGTTGGATTCTGCAAGTACCAGTGCGCGGTCGACCCCGTAGTCCTTGGCGCCAAGCGCGTTGTCGAGCGCCGCGTGGGATTTGTAGCGCTTGCCCGACTTCACCTCGATGGCAATCACCTCGCCGTCGAGAGTTTCCTCCACGAAATCGATTTCACCGACTTTTTTCGAGGAGAAGTAACGCAATTTGAAGCCATGGGCGACAAGTTCTTGCGCAACAAAGCTCTCGAACGCCGCGCCCATGTTCATGCCAAACGATCCCTCTGCCGTGCCATCGAAGACCCCTTGGGCAGTCTTTTTCGGATACGACGACATGAGCATGCCTGTATCCAGATAGAACAGTTTGAAAAGGCTGCGCTGCTCGCTTAACAAGAGGGGCGAGACCGGCGCAGCCACGTTGTGGACCGAAAGCGCGACGCCTGCTTCGGTGAGCCAGAGGAAATGGCTGGTCACCTGCGAGAAGCGCTTCACGCCCTCAATCGACGACAGTTTGAAGCGCTTGTTCTTCGACCCCGCCTCGCTGGGAATCAAATCGTATATATCGCGAATAACCAGCCTCAATTCGACCGGCGCGTATTTCGCGATGTCGTCGCGATACAAAGAGTGGATGTCGCCGTGAATCTTTCTCACCTCGTCAACGTTTCGGGCTGCTAGAAAAGCGTTGACGGCATCGGGCATTCCGCCGACCACGACGTATTGGCGAAACAGGGCGAGCAGACGGTCGTACAGGAAGCCGGGAAGTTCCTCTTCTCGCTCGAGACAGCCTTCCAAAATGTCGAATGCGCAACGGTCGACGCCATTTGCCCAGCAGAATTCCTCGAAGTCGAGGGGAAACATCCGGACTTGCTCGACATAGCCAACCGGCAGGGAGTCGATGCTCTCCAGCTCCACGCCGAGCAAAGACCCGGTGAGGATGTAGCGGAAATCCCCGCGTTGCGCGAGGTATTTGATAAACGTGACCACATTGGGACATCTTTGTACTTCGTCGACGACGACGACGGTCTTTCCGGCGACCATCGGCTGTGATGCCGCGATGGTCATTCGCATCAAGAGGTCGTCGGCGCTTTTTGCCGCCAGAAACGAATCGCGCACCGAAGCGTCTGCGATCAAGTCGAAGGATACGACGTTTTCGAACGCTTCCCTTGCGAAGGCATCGACCAAAAACGATTTTCCCACCTGCCGAGCACCCTTGACCAGCAGGGCCTTGCCGGGGGACAGGGCAAGCCAGGACTCGAATTGCGCTCTTGCTTTTCTTTTCAACATCGAAAATGCTCCTCATGTACGGGTTCTATAGAGCAAGATACACTTTTCCTTAAGTTGCTGGCGGCTTATTCGACACTTTTCCGTGTTTTACAGTTGCTGAAATTTGCACTTTTCCGCAATTCAGCCCCAGTCCAACCGTCGCCTTTGACGTGCGCGCTGACGGGCGCAGGCCAGCCGGGACCTGAAAACCGCCCGCTCTCCTCCAGCGCGGAAGACCCTTCGTGCGGAGGTGGTACCATCTTCGGGCGATAGGACAGGCGAGCGCACGACTTCGGCCGAGGAGCGCATATGGCACAGCAAAAATCCCCTGGAACAGACAAGGTTCTCAAGAAAGCCGCCCCGCGCCCCGCGCTCACGCGCCGCTCCTTTGTGCGCTGCGCGGGCATCGGCATGGGCTCGCTTGTCTTGGGCGACCCTCTTTCGGCCTTTGCAGACGAGGCGGACCCCGCAGGCGACGGGCTGCAGGCCTCCGCGCAGGCAGACGACGCCGCCGACATAAGCGCCTCCTTCAAATACGGCGGCTCGAGCAAGGCGAACTTCATATTCAAGCACTCGTTTTTCGACGGCTCGTCTTTTTCCTACAACAGCCACCTCGCCACCTTCGCGCTGTGCCTTGCCCTCGCGTCGTTTGGAGGAAACGACAACCAGGCCGACTACGAGAAGGCGCCCGACAACGTGAAGGACTTCCTCGGCCAGCTGAGGTGCAGCGACATCGTCTGCAACGATTTCTTCACCAAGCCGACCGAGCACGACTCCATAGGGCTTGCCTGCGCGCACCGCCCCGTCAAGGCCGACGGGAAGGACTACGAGCTGGTGATGCTGGGCATACGCGGCGCGAACTATTTCTACGAGTGGTGCGGCAACCTCGAGGTCGGTGAAAGCGGCGACCACGAGGGGTTCACCACCGCAGCCGGCAAGGCCCTCGACTTCCTCAAGGGCTACGTGAACGAGAAAGTTGCAGTGGACAAGCCCTTGAAGCTCCTCGTCGCCGGCTTCTCGCGTGCCTCGGCGACCGCGAACATGCTCGGCGGCCTGCTCGTGCGAAAGGCCCATGCAAACGGCGTGCCGGTGCTGTTGGAAGAGGACGCGAGCGGCTCCGGCAAGGGCTACTGCCTCGGCGGCAAGGGCAGAGCCGACAGCTCGAAGTTCGCGTTTCCCAAACACGAGCTCTACCAAAAGGACCTGTACGTGTACGGCTACGAGGTGCCCGCAGGCGCCTACGACAGCGCCGCAGCCGACGCCGGGGTCTTGGCGCGGTGGGCGTCGTCTACCGGCGGGGCGAGCAACCCGTTCGGCAACATCTACAGCATCGTCAACCCGTGCGACATGGTGCCGATGGTCGCGCCGAGGCGGTGGAAATTCGGCCGGTTCGGCGTCGACCGCTACCTGCCGCGCCCGAGCGAGTCGGGCTACAAGGCGGCCCGCGACGCCATGCTCTCCCGCGCCGACGCGATAGACGCGGGTTTCCGCGGGCGCTATCCGGTCGACTCCTTCGACCGCATGGACCTGTCCATGGACGCGTTTTTCGACACGATGATCGACCATCTCGCGCACGACCTGATCGGCGGGCAGGCGGCGTATGCGCGCGACTACCAGACGGCTCTCGTCGACGCGATGGACTACTTTCAGTCGGGCAAGCTCGACAAGCTCGAGAAAGTGGCCTCGAGCGGCGGGTTCAAGGCGTGGGTGTGGACCGAGATCATCTTGAAGACCATAGGCGACATCGTCAACCCGATCAGCCTCACCGTGCTCATAGTGAAGGTCGGCATACGGCTTCTCAGGGGGTCGCTGCTCACCTCGATGCTCGACGACCTCGTCGCGAAGCTGAGGATATGCGGCTGGGACATGGGCGATGCGGAAAACAAGCTCTACGGGGAGCTGCGGGCGATATGCCCGATGGTCCAGGAATTCGCGCTCCACAACCTCAAGCTGTTCATCGCCATTTTGAACACCTTCATGAAAGACCCCCACACCATGGAGGTCCACAGCGCCACCTTGTGCCTGGCATGGATGCAGTCCTACGACTCCAACTACACCGCCGCGCCGTCTCCCGTCGTCGAGCTTTCCGCTTTGACGACGCGATCGCGCGCCATCGGGGCGCAGGGCGGCGACGAGACGGCGGCGTTGGAGGCGGGCGTGGCGCAAGACGCCCTCTCCGCAGACTCCTGCTACAAGAAGGTCCTCTTCGACGGCGACGTCGTCGTGTGGGCGCTTGCCGAGGGCGAGTACGTCAAGCTGTTCGAGGGAGGAAAACCCGTCGAAAACGAGGTCTCCCCCTACTACAGCTTCCCCTATCCATACGGGCTGAACGAGGATTTCCAGATGACCGTCATCCTCCCCGTGGACGCGAATTTCCTGTTCAGACTGGAATCGAATCCGGACGACGAGTTCGCCATCACGCTCGTCCGCTACACGGGCGACAGCGAGCTGCCCGCGAGGATCGTCTCCTACGACGCGCTCGGAGACGGCAAAGAGGTGGTGTACGCGGGCATCAGGATAGACGAGGACGGCAGGGGCTCCATCTGGGTGTCCGCGACAGAAGACGAGGACAGCGCATACGATTGCGCTTTCGAGGTGGACAACGCCGGCGGCGACACGAACACGCACTGCAACGTCGTGCTGGGCTCGTTTTCCGAAGAGACCGGCCAGGTCGTCGCGGCCGAGGACCCCTCGAACCCGGCGGGGCTCGTCTTCGGCGGCGGCTACAACGTCTACGGCAGCTCCTCGCTGCTGGCCGCCCTGCCAAACGACGGCTACGAGTTCGACTACTGGACCGTCGACGGGAAGAGGAGCACGGACGCGGTCAGGGTCGAGGAGGAGGCGGACGCGGACGGCACGGTGCACACCGCAACCGTGTTCCCGTTTTACGTGGCCCGCGACTACGGAGACAGCGTCGAGGTGGTCGCGCATTTCAAGGAGAAGGCCTCCGGGCAGGCGGTGCAAGGCGAGGCGGCGCAAGACGGCGACCCTTCGGAGGAGGCGCCCGCTCAAGACGGCGGCCCTTCGGAGGAGGCGCCCGCGCAAGACGGCGGCCCTGCCAAGGCCGCATCCACTGCTTCCACCGGCGACGACGCGTGCAACCTGGCCGCAATCGCCGGCATGGTGGGGGCCGCGGCCGCGGCTGCGGCCGGCTTGAGCCATGCCAAAGCGCGCAAGGAGCAGGTGGAGGGGGCTGCCACCGCAGGGGCGGCCGGCGCGGCGGCGCAGGCATCCGCATGCGGGGAAGAGGACTCCCGAGCGCCGGAATCTGAAAAAGTCATCCGTTCTCTTTCAGCGTGAAGGGTCTTTTCTGCGAAGGTGGTACCATCTTCACCCGACAAGACAGGCGGCCGCACGGACGGGTCGCGCGATTTCGGCCGAGGAGCGCACGTGGCACAGCAAGAATCCCTCGAAATGGACGAGGTTCTCGAAAAGATCGTCTTCTATTCTCTCGACGAGGCGAAAGACAAGCTCGAGGCAAACGGCGAGTGCGCCCCCTTCACCGTCGTGGTCAGCGGCGACCAGATGTTCGTGGAAAACTACCCGGACGAAGGCGTCGAGATGTGCCGCGCGAACGCCGAGGCCAACGTGAAGACGGCCTCCACCTTCGCTTCCCACTACGCGTTTTGCTACGACGGTTTCCTGGAGACCAACCAAGGCGCGCTCGACGCGATCATCGTCGAGGCCGCCGACTGCGACATGGAGCAGGCCTACGTCATCGGCCTGCTCTACACGCAAGGCGAAGACGGCGCACGCGATTTCAAGGAGCAACCGGCTTTCATCGACTACACGCCCACTTTCTTCGACGCCGAGGCCGTGGCGCATGCGCACGACGCGGACGGCGAGGCAGAAGACGAGCTTGTGCAGGCAGCCGCCGAGATCGCCGCCGCCCGCCGCGCGGACGGTTGCGGCGCCGGCGGGGAAGGCGCGGCGGCAGACGGCGCATCCGAGGCCGCGCCGGCTGCAATGCCTGCCGAATAGGCGGGCGCGAAGGAAAGGACTCGCGAGAAGATGTCCCAGACGAACTATCTGAAGCAGGCGTGGGCAGACCTCAAGCAAGGACGCGGCTGGTGCATCCCCTTGCTTTTGCTGGGACTTGTCAGCTGCATCCCCGTTGCAGGCCCTGTCGTGTCGGCGGGGTACCTCCTCGACTGGGCCAAGGAGGCCGCATGGGGCATGGACCGAGGGCTGCCGCGCCGCGTGGGCAGCATCGGGCGGCGTTTCCGCTACGGATTCATCGCGCTTGCCATATACCTCGTGTGGACGGTGCCGATGCTCGTCTTGTCCACGTTGCTCTCGCAGATTCCCGGGGTGGGCTCGATACTGAACGTCGTGTGCACCGTGGCCATGCTCGTCTTCTCCACCTTGGGCACGGTCGCCGTGCTGCGTGGGCTGGTCTACGAGCGCGTCGAGCCCGGCTTGCATTTCGCGCGGGTCTTCAAGATGGCAAACCACGACATGCCGGGCCTGCTCGTCGTGTTCTGCGGCCTTGCCGCCACCTGGCTTCTGTCCCAGCTCGTCGAGTTCTTCGTGGCGCTCGTGCTCGGCAACACCATGCAGCTCTTCTTGCCCGCCGCCTCGGGCCTGTCGTCGAGCATCGGTCTTCTCGTCATGGTCGGGGCGTTTTCCTCCTTCCTCATCTTCCTCATCTATCTCGCCGGCTGCATGCTCACCACCATGTTGATGGCGGTCGCGCTGCGTGTCCTCGGCCTGTGGTTCGCGCAGTTCGAGCCTGCCAAATGGGGCGCGTCGAAAGAGGAGATGCCCTTCGAGCGCGAAGACGGCGCCGCAGCGCGGGAAGAGGCACGGCAGGCGGCTCGACCGGCAGTCCAAGGCGGCCCGCAGCAGGCAACGCAAGGCGGCCCGCAGCAGGGAAAACCGGAAGACCTGCGGCAAGAAGAGCAGCAGGCGGGGCAAGACGGCCCGCGGCAAGCGGCGCAGGAGGGCGCGCAACCGGCCGGCTGCCCGCCGCCGCAGCAGCGCGGCCCGCAGACGGGGGACTGACATGTATCCGGACGTCGATTGGGCGGGGGCCTGGAGAAAGGCGCAGGAAAGCCGCCAGCGCGACGGCGGCGCCGAGTACTGGAACAAGCGCGCCCCGAGTTTTGCGAAGACGGCGGGGACCTCGCCCTACGCCCGCGATTTTCTGGGCCGCGCCGGCGTGCGCGACGGCGAGACGGTGCTGGACATGGGCTGCGGGTCCGGCACTTTGGCGCTGCCGCTTGCCGCCGCCGGCCACGAGGTCTACGCCCGCGATTTCTCGACGCGCATGATCGAGCTGATGCTGCAACGCGCCGATCTGGACGGCACGCGCGGGCGCATCCACGAGCAGCTGCTGTCCTGGGACGACGACTGGGACGCGGCGGACG
This sequence comes from bacterium, assembly GCA_963642995.1. Taxonomy (GTDB): domain Bacteria; phylum Actinomycetota; class Coriobacteriia; order Coriobacteriales; family QAMH01; genus CAVAWX01. Next base: position 37,939 of record CAVIIZ010000007.1, read on the forward strand.
TGCCCGTGGCCGACGTCGCGGTGGCCTCGCGCTCCATATCCACGCGCGACCTCGATGCGGCGCTGGCAAAGCTCGACGCCCATGCAAGGCGCCGCGTGTGCATCACCTTGGCCGCCGGTCCTTCGCCGCGCCACGACGACGTGCTCTTGAAGGCCATAGGCCGCGAACGCCTGGTCATGCCCGATTGCCAGTTCGCCTGCAACATGCTGTGGGCGCGCGGCATCGAGCCCGAGGTGTCCTACATCCGCAGCCAGAGGGTGAAGGATTTCGCCAGCCCCGAAGACGCGGTGCAGACGAGCGCGACCATACTGGACACGACGCCTGCAGAGCGCGAGCGCCTCGAGGCCTACGCCGCCGAGCACCTGGTCGAGCGCGCGCCCGGCGCCTGGAACTTCGACCACGAGCACGTGGTCAGCTGGTGCTTCATCGCGTGGGACAAATAACCGCATCGAATCAACATGTCCACAACTCGCGCAAACGGGATATATTCTCCACTCGCAGGGTTGATACTGCGACAAAAGACGACATGCAAGAGGGCCGACGCGCGCACGTGCGGGCAGGCTCTTGCTTGAACGGCTCCGAGACAAGCGCGGGGCTGCCGAAAAAAGGGGAGAGACGACATGCCGGCTGTCGATGAGGGGCAGATGAAGAAAGAAGAGGCGCCGTTGCGCATAGGCGTCGACGTGGGGTCCACGACCGTCAAGCTCGTCGTGCTCGGCGAGCAGGCGGGCGAAGGGCGAGGCGGCACGGCAGATGCCGTCGCGGGCGGCGTGGGCGCTTCGGGCGCGGATGATGCCGCGAAACCCGGCGGCGCCGTCCTCTTCAGCGTCTACCGCCGCCACCACAGCGACATACGCGCCACCATCGCCGAGATTTTCGACGAGGCGAAAGGCGTGGCGGGCAGCCGTCCGGCCACCGTCACCATCACCGGCTCGGGCGGCTTGCTGCTTTCGCAATGGCTGTCCGTGCCCTTCGTCCAGGAGGTCATCGCCAACAAGACGGCGGTCGAGACCCTGATACCGGCCACCGACGTGGCCATCGAGCTGGGCGGCGAGGACGCAAAGATCGTCTACTTCGACCACGGCATCGAGCAGCGCATGAACGGCACCTGCGCCGGCGGCACCGGCGCCTTCATCGACCAGATGGCCACCTTGCTCGACACCGACGCGGCTGGCCTCGACGAGATGGCCGCCCGCCACAGCACCATCTACCCCATCGCGTCGCGCTGCGGCGTTTTCGCCAAGACCGACGTGCAGCCGCTGCTGAACGAGGGCGCGAGCAAAGACGACATCGCCGCCTCTATTTTCCAGGCCGTGGTCATGCAGACCATCTCCGGACTTGCCTGCGGGCGCCCCATACGCGGAAACGTCGCGTTTTTGGGAGGGCCGTTGCACTATCTGCCCCAGCTGCGCCGGCGCTTCGTCGAGACGTTGGGGCTTTCGCCGGAAGAGACGATCGTTCCAGACGAAAGCCACCTGTTCGTGGCCCGCGGCGCGGCCATCGCCAGCGCGAGAAACGACGAGACGGTCACGATCGCGCAGCTCAAGGAGCGCATGGAGCATCTGGGCGACGTGCAGGCAAGCGAGGTCGCGCGCCTGGACCGGCTGTTTGCCGACGAGGCCGACTACGAGGCCTTTCGCGCACGGCACGCGCAGACGGCAGTGGAGCGGGCAAGCCTTGCCGACTACCGCGGGCGCGCCTATCTGGGCATCGACGCGGGATCCACCACGTTGAAGAGCGTGCTCGTGGGCGAAGACGGCCAGATCCTCTTCATGTTCTACGCCAACAACAAAGGCGACGTGCTCGGCTGCGCGCGTGCCATGCTAGGCGAGCTGGAGGCGCAGGTCCCGCGCGGTGAAGACGGCGCGCCCCTCGTCGAGATAGGCCATGTGACGACCACCGGCTACGGAGAGGCGTTGTTGCTGGAGGCTATCGGCGCGGACAGCGGCGAGATAGAGACGGTCGCCCACCTGCGCGGCGCGCGCGAGCTGTGCCCGGACGTGGACTTCATCTTGGACATAGGCGGCCAGGACATGAAGTGCATGCGGGTGAAGGACGGCGTGATCGAGCACATCATGCTCAACGAGGCCTGCTCTGCGGGCTGCGGCTCCTTCCTCGAGGCCTTCGCCGGGAGCCTGAAGATGTCCATTTCCGATTTCGCGGCCGCGGCCATCCACGCAGACGCGCCGGTGGACCTGGGCAGCCGCTGCACCGTGTTCATGAACTCGCGGGTGAAGCAGGCGCAAAAAGAAGGCGCGACCCCCGCCGACATCTCGGCCGGCCTGTCGTATTCGGTCATCAAGAACGCCCTGTTCAAGGTGATCAAGCTGCGCGATGCCTCCGAGCTGGGCGCGCACGCCGTCGTGCAGGGCGGCACCTTTTTAAACGACGCGGTCCTGCGCGCCTTCGAGCTCTTGTCCGGACACGACGCCATACGCCCCGACATCGCGGGCAACATGGGGGCATGGGGCGCGGCGCTGCTGGCCCGCGACCGCGCGAGCGGCGAGGGCTCGACCCTGCTGACCTGCGCCGAGATCGACGCCATCGAGGTCAAGCGCACCACGGCGCGCTGCGGGCTGTGCGAGAACCGCTGCCTGCTCACCATCAACGACTTCGGCGCCGACCCGGCCGGCCGTCGCCGCCGCTTCATCACGGGCAACCGCTGCGAGAAGGGCGCGGGGACGAAGAACGAGAGCGCCGACGTGCCCAACCTCTTCGACTACAAGAACCGCCTGCTCTTCGAGCGTCCCGTGCTCTCGCGCGAGCAGGCGCGCTACGGCACGGTGGGCATCCCGCGCGCGCTGAACATGTTCGAGAACTACCCCTTCTGGCACAGCTTCTTCACCACGCTGGGCTACGCGGTCGAGTTGTCCGCGCCCAGCACCAAGAAGACCTACGAGGCAGGCGTCGAGTCCATGCCCTCGGAAAACGCGTGCTATCCGGCGAAGCTCTCGCACGGCCACATCATGGACCTGCTGGCCCGCGACGTGGACTTCATCTGGATGCCCTGCATACGCTGGGAGCGTCAAGAAGACGACGGGGCGAACAACCACTACAACTGCCCCATCGTCATGAGCTATTCCGAGGCTCTGCGCTTGAACATCGACGAGCTGGCCGCAAGCCGCACCGATTTCCTCAACCCCTTCATCCCCTACGACGACAAAGAGGCCCTCAAGCTGCGCCTCTACGAGCATCTGGTGAAGAAGCGCCGCGCCGCGCACCCGCATGCCGCCTACCCGACGAAAAAGGAGATAGACGCCGCCGTGGAGCGCGCCTGGGCGGCAGACGCCGATTTCAAGGCCAAGATGCGCGCGAAGGGCGCCGAGACGCTGCGCTGGCTGGAGGCCGACCCGTCCCGCCACGGCATCGTGCTCGCCGGGCGCCCCTACCACATCGACCCCGAGATCAACCACGCCATCCCCGAGCTGGTCACGAGCTTCGGGCTGGCGGTGCTCACCGAGGATTCCGTCGCGCACCTGGGTCGGCTCGAGCGCAACCTGCGCGTCTACGACCAGTGGATGTTCCATACGCGGCTCTACAACGCGGCCAAGGTCGTCACCGAGCGCCGCGACCTGGACCTCGTGCAGTTGAACAGCTTCGGCTGCGGGCTGGACGCGCTCACCACCGACGAGGTGCAAGAGATCGTCGAGGGGTCGGGCAAGGTCTACACCGTGTTGAAGATCGACGAGGTGTCCAACCTGGGCGCCGCGCGCATACGCCTGCGCAGCCTGCTGGCGGCCTTGCGGCAGAAGGGCGCCTGCGAGCCGACGGCCGCGTCCACGGAGTTTCCCCGCGTCGAGTACACAAAGGAGATGCAGGACAGCGGGGAGTACACGATACTCGCCCCGCAGATGAGCCCCATCCATTTCGAGCTGCTCGTGCCCGTTTTCCACCACTACGGCTACAACCTCGAGCTTTTGCCCAGCGTGGACCCTGCGGCCGTGGACGCCGGCCTGAAGTACGTGAACAACGACATCTGCTATCCGTCCATACTCGTCACCGGCCAGATCATGGAGGCGGCCACGAGCGGGCGCTACGACATGGACCGCACGGCCTTCATCATCACCCAGACGGGCGGCGGCTGCCGCGCCACCAACTACATCGCCCTCATCCGCAAGGGCCTGCACGAGGCGGGCCTCGGGCACGTGCCCGTCATCAGCCTGGCCTTCAACGACACGGGCGAGCGCAACTCCGGCTTCACCGTCACGCCCAAGATGCTGAAAACCGCCCTGCCGGCGCTGCTCGCAGGCGACTTGCTGATGATGTGCCTGTACCGCGTGCGTCCCTACGAGAAGGTGCCGGGCAGCGCGGACAAGCTCTTCCGCAAATGGATGGACTGGATGAAGGAACATGAATGCGGCCTTTCGCTGCTGCGCGACATGCCGCGCGTCTACCGCGACATCGTCGCCGACTTCGACAGGCTGGCCTGCGTGGATTTCGGCAGCAAGCCGCGCGTGGGCGTGGTGGGCGAGATTTTGGTGAAGTTCCATCCCACGGCCAACAACCAGATCGTCGAGACCATCGAGCGCGAGGGCTGCGAGGCCGTCGTGCCGGGGCTGGTGGACTTCTTCTTGTTCGGCATCCTGAACCCCGCGTTTCGCGCGCAGGAGCTCACTCCCAGCCTGAAGAAGTACGCCACCGCGAAAGGGGCCGTGGCCGCGCTGGAGAAGCTGCGCGACCCCGTGCGGCGCGCGCTGGCGGCCTCGGAGCGCTTCGAGCCGTTCGGGCGCATCGGCGACGTGGCGGCCGGCGCGGCGCAGATCCTCGACCTGTGCAACATGATGGGCGAGGGCTGGCTGCTCACCGGCGAGATGGTCGAGCTGATCGAGTCCGGCGCGCCCAACATCGTGTGCACGCAGCCGTTTGCCTGCCTGCCCAACCACGTCGTGGGCAAGGCCGTGATCAAGGAGATGCGCCGGCGCTATCCGCAAAGCAACATCGTGGCCGTGGACTACGACCCGGGCGCCTCCGAGGTCAACCAGCTCAACCGCATCAAGCTGATGATCGCCGTGGCCTTTGCCAATCAGGAGAAGGCGCGCATGGCCGCAAAATGACGGGGCACCGCTTTCGAAAAGTTGCATACCGCGCCGAATCTGCTTTCGAAAAGTTGCACATTTCACTAAAATTGCTTTCGAAAAGTTGCACAAGCTGATGGGGTGGATGCCGTGCTCAAGCGGAAAATGCTAGACTACCTGCGAAAATGGAAATCATCGCATGGCAAGGAGTGCCTGCTCATCGACGGGGCGCGTCAAGTGGGGAAATCCTTCATCGTCGATGTGTTCGGAAAATCCGATTACGAGAGCTTTATCCAGCTCGATTTCGTCAAGCAGCCCGAGCTGAAGGAGATTTTCAACGGCTCGCTCGACCCCGACGAGATTTACTCGCGTATGACCCTGCTTCTTCCCGGAATCCGCTTCGTGCCCAAGAGCACGCTCATCTTTCTCGATGAAATCCAGGAATGCCCGAAGGCCCGCTCCGCGTTCAAATATCTTGCGCTTGACGGACGCTACGACGTCGTCGGTTCGGGTTCCTTGCTGGGGATACGTTTCCGCGAGCTGTTGGATGCCCCGTCGCTTCCCGTTGGATACGAGCGCCATGTCATCATGCGCCCGCTCGATTTCGAGGAATTCCTCTGGGCGAGGGGCTACGACGAGGAGGGCTTGGCGCTTTTGCGCGGCTATCTGGACAGGATGGAGGCAGTGCCGCCTGCAATCAACGAGACCATGATGCGCCACTTGCGGGAATACCTGGCAGTCGGGGGGATGCCGGCGACGGTTCAGGCGTTTGCCCCTGAGGGAGACTATGGCAGCGCCCACGAGTCGCAGGAGATGCTGCACGCGCTCTATCTGGACGACATCGCAAGGTACGCGGCGCCGAGCGAGCGCGTGAAGGCCCGCGCATGCTATCTGTCGCTTCCGCGTCAGCTGGCAAAAGAGAACACCAAGTTTCGCTATGCGACGGTCGAGAAAGGGGCGGGTTCGAGGAAGCTCGAAACTTCCGTCGACTGGATCGTCGGCGCCGAAATCGTCTTGCCCTGCAAGGCGGTCTCGACCCCGCAATTTCCGCTGGCCTCATACGAGGGGGAGAACCGTTTTCGCCTCTATGCGAATGATACGGGTATGCTCATGGCCATGTACGACTTCAAGATGAAGGCGGCGGTCGTGGACAACACTTTAAAAGGGCCGATGAAAGGGGGCTTGTACGAGAACCTCGTCGCCTGCATGCTGGTGCAGAAGGGCGTCGCGCTGCGCTACTGGATGTCCCAAAATGCCAAGCATGAAATCGAGTTTCTGGTCGACGGAGACGCCTCGGTGGTCCCAATCGAGGTGAAGGCCGGACGCGGAGCGACGGCTTCGCTTGACGCCGTGCTGGAACGCGAGGACGTCTGTCTGGGGTACAAGCTGGTGGATGGCAACGTCGGGAGGGATGGCAAGAAGGTCACGCTGCCCCTCTACATGGCGATGTTTTTGTTCGAGTGACCGGGCGGGGTGGCTTGGTATTTTGCTGTATCAAGAGCTTGAAAAGGAGAAGGGCTATCCGCCACGACGCGCCGGGGATACCCGCTCGCGTTTGCTGCGCGCCGACGGGATGCTGCCTGTCGGGGGTGCGGGGGAGCTGGAGGTCTACATCGCCCGTCTGGAGGCCGTCGAGGCGCTTTTCGGCCTCTCCGCAAGCGTCAAATCTCAGATACGGGGGCTGCGCCTGTACGGCGAGTTTTCGCGGATGGCGGCTTGAAGTTGCTGCACCCCGTCTGCTTGTCCAGCAGGTTGTGGGCAAGGCTGTGATCGAGGAAATGCGCCGGTCAAGCTCATGTATCGTAAAGTTTCTGCATAACGTAGGATTTCGGCTAGAAAAATCTTTGCATAACGTAGAAAATCCGCTCGAAAAATCCTTGCATAACGTAGAATGGCGAATCGCGAAAAGAAAACCGCCGAAAGAGGGGGCATCTGCTGCAGCGAAAAGGAGACGACCGCGTGTTCGAACGTAAAGCCTATGGGGATATGCTGCGATGGAGCGAGGAAGAGCCACGCACTGCCCTTCTTGTGCGGGGCGCCCGTCAGGTTGGCAAAAGCACGCTCGTCCGCCGTCTCGGGCAAACACGCTACGAGGTGTTCGTCGAGGTCAATCTTTTCAGAGACGCCGCGGCTAGAGAAGCTCTCGCGAATGCCCGTGACGCAGGAGAATTCATAAGCCGCATCTCGCTGCTGTCCGATGTTGCGCTCGTGCCGGGGCGCACCCTTGTCTTCATAGACGAGATCCAAGAGCTGCCCGACATCGTCACCATGGCGAAATTCCTCGTGGAAGATGGCAGGTTTCACTACGTCTTTTCCGGGTCCATGCTGGGAACCGAGCTGGGAAAGATTCGATCGTATCCGGTCGGCTTTGTGACCGAGTTGATCATGTACCCGATGGATTTCGAGGAGTTTTGCTGGGCTTTGAACGTGAGCCGCGAGGGCTTGAACATGGTGCGCGCGTCGTGCAAAGACCTTGCTCCCGTCCCCGACTACCTGCACGAGGCACTGCTGTCCTATTTCCGCACGTATGTCGTTGTCGGAGGTATGCCGGAAGCCGTCCAGCGATTTGTTGACACGCAAGGCGATTTGGCGGCAGTCCGTGCGCTCCAAACCATGCTTGTCGAGAGCTACAAGCACGACATAAAGAAATATGCGGGCACGCGCGCCTTGAACGTGGAGTCCATCTTCGACCAGCTTCCCTTGCAGCTGAACAGCGGCACGAGGCGTTTCGTGTTGAACTCGGTCGACGACGACGCCCGCTACGAGAGCTACCGCAAGGATTTCGTCTGGCTGGTCTCGGCAGGTGTGGCCTTGAAATGCAATCAGGTGAGCGACCCGAAAGCGCCCCTGAAAGCGACCGACCGTCCGGGCTTGTTCAAGTTGTACGAATCCGACACGGGGATGCTGGTGAGCCGCTATCCGCAGAGTCTGGCGCGAGCCGTGTATTTTGACGAGCGCAAAGTGAACCAGGGGGCGGTGTTCGAGAATGTGGTGGCCCAGCAGCTTGCAGCCGGCGGCTACCCTCTTTACTACTCGATGAGCCGCAAGCGCGGCGAGGTCGATTTTCTCACCGAGGGCCGTGCCGGCGAGGTGGTCCCCTTGGAGGTGAAGTCGGGCACCAGCGTGCGAGCCCATGCGGCGCTTGACAAGCTGCTCGAGACAGACGAGTTCTCCATCCCCCGCGGAGTGGTTCTCTCGCGCCTGAACGTCGAGGCCGAGGGGAAGGTGGTGTATCTGCCGTGGTACGCGGTCTTCTGCCTCGATGAAGTGCTGCTTGCCGAAGCTCCCTTGCCGAGGGCGGTCCTGCCGAAGATCTAGCGGCGCGACCTGCAGCGCTGGTGGAGCACATGGAAAAGCGCATTGTGCCCATGCCGTCTCGAAATCATCGCGGTGGCTGACGAGACGCGGGGACAAAAAACATCGGTGCGTTTTCCACCCTTTCTCCAAGTGTCAAATCCCAAGTGCGGGGGGCGCTGCGCCTGTACGGCGAGTTCTCGCGGATGGCGGCTTGAAGTTGCTGCACCTCCGCCTGCTCGCCCGAGCGTGCTGTGGCTGTGCGTGGGTTTTCTCGGCCCCTTACAGCGCCGTCTGGCGTTTCCACAGCCTCGCGTACGGCCCGTCTTGCTCGATCAGCTCGGCGTGCGGGCCGTCTTGGACGATGCGCCCCTTTTCCAGCACGACGATGCGGTCGAGGTTTGCCACGGTGGACAGACGGTGCGCCACGACGAGGACGGTGCGCCCGCGCATGAGCGTCTCCAGCGCGTCGGCCACGAGCTTCTCGCTTTCC
>CAVIIZ010000008.1:0-46556 GCA_963642995.1 bacterium
CCTTGCAAATCACCCAATAGGACCCTTGCAAATCACCCAATAGACTTCATGCGATTCGCCGGTTTGCTATCATCCGGGCTTGGAGGGACCTTGCTGCGCCCGCAAAGCCTGCGTCGCAAATGCGCACGCGCCCCGGTTTCGCGGTCTCGGATTTCGGAAGGAGCGGGGTTGGACATGATAGGACGTGCGCTTGCCGGAAAACTCGCCGCCATGGCCGGGTCGTTTCCCGTCGTGACGCTGACAGGGCCGCGTCAAAGCGGGAAGTCGACCCTCGTGAAGGAGACCTTCCCCGAATACCGCTATGTTTCCCTCGAAGACCCCGACATCCGGGCGTTCGCGCAAGAGGACCCGAGACTGTTTTTGGAACGCTACGACGAGGAAGTCGTCATCGACGAGGCCCAGCATGTGCCCGAGCTGTTCTCCTACATGCAAGGTGCGGTGGACGCGCGGGACACGCCCGGACGCTACATCTTGTCCGGATCGCAGAATTTCCTCTTGATGAAAAGCATCTCGCAATCTCTCGCGGGGCGCGCCGCCGTGCTGCATTTGCTGCCGCTTTCCTATTCCGAGCTGCTCGAGGCAGACCTTGCCCCCGCGGCTTTGGACGACTGCCTGCTGGCGGGCGGCTACCCGAGGATCTACGCGCATGGGCTCGCCCCCGCGGATTTTTTCCCGAGCTACATCGCCACCTACTTGGAACGGGACGTGAGAGCCGAGCTCGGGGTTCGCAAGGTCTCGGAGTTCTCCACGTTTCTCTCCCTTTGCGCGACAAGGGTGGGGCAGTTGCTTTCCCTCGACGGACTTGCCCGCGACTGCGGCGTCAACGTGGACACGGTGCGCGGCTGGCTGTCGCTTTTGCAGCAGAGCTTCGTGGTCTTCTTGCGTACTTTCACGACACGGGGCTTGCGGCAAGCCTGCTCGGGATCGAGTCGCCGGAGCAGCTCTTCGAGTCCGGGAAACGCGGCGCCCTCTGCGAGAACTGCGTCGTCTCCGAGCTGGTCAAGGCCTATTACGCGCAAGGTCGCACGCCAAGGCTTTTCTACTGGCGCGACAGCACGGGAAACGAAATCGACCTCGTGGTGGAGAAGGCCGGCCGGCCGGCGCGGCTCGTCGAGGTGAAGGCCTCGGCGACGTACAGGCCGTCGGCGTTTTCCACAATCGACAAATTCGGCGACACCATGCAGGTCGACGTCGACGGGCGCTTCGTCGTGTACGCTGGCGGCGAGTCGATGCAGACCGCCCACGGGTCAGTCGTCGGGCTGCCGGATATCGGCCGCATCGTCTGCTGACTTTGCAAATCACCCAATAGGCTCCTTGCAAATCATCCAATAGACTTCATGCGATTCGCCGGTTTGCGCTGCCGGTTGTAGGGCAATTCGGAAAAACGGAAGCGAGACATTCGGAAAATCGGAAGCGAAAACCCTGGAAAACCAGAAGCGGGCTTCAGGGCGTGTGGAACTTGCGCGGGCTGGAGGCTTCGGTGAACCGGCATGCGCGGGCTGCGTCGCCCCTGGAAAAGGCATGCGCCGCCCGCCGCCCGCGCCCTTTCGTGCTCTACACTGTGGGGAAACGGCCGTGCGGCGGCTATGCGCGGCGAAAGAATCGGCCTTGCGGTGCGAATCCGGGGCCGTGCGGCCTTGCGCGGGTGCGTGCAGGGCGCGCCGCCGCGCGGCGTGTGCGGCGAGGGAGCGGAAAGAAGCGACGGGAGAGGGCGGGCGCGCGAAGGTGCAGCGGGATGCGGGCGACATGGCGGGGGCGGGGTTTTTCGAGGCGTTCGCCGGCCGCTACCCCGACTTCGTCTTGGAGACGCTGCTGCGCGACCGCACAACGGGCGCCAACATCGTCTGGGCAGACGACGAGTACGAGGCGCTGGGCTGCGACTACATGGCCGACGCCGAGATCGCCGTCGAGAGGGTGTGCGGACTGGCCACGGGCGTGATCAAGCCGCGCATCGCCAAGGACCTCGAGCGCCAAAGCCGGCGCACGAAAAGCCGCGCCGAGGTGTTCACGCCGTCGTGGCTGGTGAACCGGATGAACAACGACGTCGACGAGGCCTGGTTCGGGCGGCGCGACGCCTTCAACCGCGAATGCGACGGCGACGGCGAAGGTGCAGGCGCCGGCATGGGCACCTGCGATGCGAAGGCGAGGGCTTGCGGCGCCGGCGAGGCGAATGCCCGAGGCGGCGGCGCCGTCGCCGAAGGCTCCAAGACCGACGCCGGCGGCGTGCGCGCCTGGACCGCCACCGAAGGCCCTGTCGAGTTTCCCGAAGAAGAGGGCCGCGGCTGGCAGGACTACGTGAACGCCACGCGCCTGGAGATCGCCTGCGGCGAGGCGCCGTTCGTGTGCAGCCGCTACGACACCGTGTCCGGCGCGCGCATCCCCGTGCGCGAGCGCGTGGGCTTTCTGGACCGCAAGCTGCGCGTGGTCTCCGAGAACACGTTGACACGCGCGGAGTGGACGAAGTGGGCGCTTGCCGCGCTGCAGGCCTCCTACGGCTACGAGTACCAGGGCGACAACCTGCTGCTCGCGCGCATCAACGTGTTCGAGACCTTCGCAGAGCACCTGCGGAAGCGATGGGGAGTCCCTGCGGAAAAAGAGGAGCTTGCGCAGGCGGCGCGCATCGTCAGCTGGAACTTCTGGCAGATGGACGCCTTCTCGTGCGCGGCGCCCGTCGCGGACGCGGGCGGTGCAGCCCCTGCACGCGCGCAGGCAGCCCTGCGGCAAGACCCGTGTGCCGGCCCGCAGCCCGCGCCCGTGCAGATGTCGTTGTTCGACATGTGCGAGGGGCGAGAAGGCGATGCGGACGGGGAAAGCCCCTTGCCTGCGGGCTCGGGGAAAACCACGCGGGAACGCGCGCCGCTGTGCGTGCTCTACGATTGGAGACACGGCGAGCGCTTCGAGTTCGCCGCGCTGGAAAGGAAGGCAAGCACCATGGGCAAGTATTTCTACGCGGTGATCGGCAATCCGCCGTATCAGATGGAGTCACGGGGAAACAATAATAGCGACACCCCTATTTACCATCACTTTTATTCAAGCGCTTTTGAGGTGGGTGAAAAAGCCGAGCTAATTTCGCCTGCAAGGTTCTTGTTTGATGCCGGAGGCACGCCGAGTGAGTGGAACAAGCAGATGCTTAACGATCCACACGTTAAGGTGATGTGTTACGAGCCCAAATCGGACACGGTGTTTGCCGGCACTGATATTAAAGGGGGAGTTGCCATTGTCTATAGAGATTCAACTGTGGAGTGTGGGCCTGTAGGCACGTTCACTCCATTTGAAGAACTCAATTCCATTGTGAGGAAGGTTGCCGCTCACTCGTCGGAGAGCTTGAGCAGCATCATTACCAATCGCGGTTTATATCGTTATTCGGAGCTTGCATACAAAGAGCAACCCGAGGAAATGAGGAAAACCGCAGACCCTCGAATTGCTCCGAGCTCCTTTGAGAGGATGCCCGCTTTATTTACGAACACAAAGCCACAGGACTCTCATGAATACGTGCAAATTCTTGGGCGCGACAAGGACGGGCGCGCCTACAGATGGTTTAGACGTGACTACATCAAAGCTGTTACGAATTTAGATAAATACAAAGTTATTGTTCCGAAAGCGAACGGCAGCGGCGCTTTGGGTGAAGTGCTGTCGACGCCGTTAATCGGCAAGCCGTTAATCGGCTTCACTGAAACTTATATCTCTATTGGCGAAACAGATTCTGCTGCCGAAGCAGAAGCAATCTTAAAATACGTCAAGGGCAAGTTTTCTCGCGTGATGCTTGGAGTGCTTAAGGTTACCCAAAATAACGCGAAGCCAACTTGGGTGAAAGTCCCCCTGCAGGACTTCACCTCCGGCTCCGACATCGACTGGTCGCAGTCCATTCCCGACATCGACCGGCAGCTCTACGCGAAGTACGGCCTCGACGACGCGGAGATCGGGTTCATCGAGACGCACGTGAAGGAGATGAGCTAGCCCATGGCCTTTTCCAGCATCGCGGGCAAGGTCAAGGCCACCGCGCCGGCGCTGCCGCAGATCTACGCCTACACCACCCCCGAGATCGCCCGCCACGACGGCTGGACGAAGATCGGCTACACCGAGCAGGACGTGGAGACGCGCGTCAGGCAGCAGTGCCACACCTGCGGCAACCGCTACAAGATCTGGTGGCACGGCAACGCCACCTACGAGGACACCGGCGAGACCTTTCGCGACAGCGATTTCCACGCCTACCTGAAAAAGCTCGACGTGGGCAGGGAGCCGGGCACCGAGTGGTTTCGCATCGAGCCGTCACCCGCGAAGATGCGCTTCTACGAGTTTCGCGAAAACCACGGCATGCCGGATGCGCCGGCTGCCGCCGAGTACCGCCTGCGCGACGAGCAGAGGCGCGCGGTGGAGCGGGCGGCCGCCTATGCGCGCGCCCACGAGCGCGGGGAGTTCCTGTGGAACGCCAAGCCGCGCTTCGGCAAGACGCTTGCCGCCTACGACCTGTGCCGCACGCTCGGCGCCAGGAAGATCCTGATCGTCACCAACCGTCCCGCCATCGCCAATTCCTGGTACGACGACTACGTGAAGTTCCTGGGCCGAGAGTCGGGCCTTTGCTTCGTCAGCAGCACGGATTCCCTGCGCGGCAAGCCCTATTGCACGCCCTACGAGAAGCTCTCGGGCGCGCGCGCATCCGATGCGGCGCAAGACCGGGCGGGCTTCATCGAGTTCGTGAGCCTGCAGGACCTGAAGGGCTCGGTCCACTTCGGCGGCAAGTTCGACAAGCTTTCCGAGGTGGCCGAGCTGGAATGGGACGTGCTCGTCATCGACGAGGCGCACGAGGGCGTGGACACCCTGAAGACCGACGTGGCCTTCGACCACATCGCGCGCAAGTTCACCTTGCACCTCTCCGGCACGCCCTTCAAGGCCATCGCCGACGAGAAGTTCGCGCCGGACGCCATCTTCAACTGGACGTATGCCGACGAGCAGCAGGCCAAGGCCGCCTGGGAGGCGGCGAGCGAGGAGAACAACCCCTACGCCGAGCTGCCGCGCCTGAACATGTTCACCTACCAGATGGGCGACATCGTGGCAGGCGAGGTGGCGCGAGGCTGCGACCTCGACGGGCAGGCGGCGGCCTACGCCTTCGACTTGAACGAGTTCTTCTCCTGGACGCCTTGACGACGCAGGAGAAGTTCCCGTTTTCCACGCCCGACCTGCGTGACGAGCTGCGCCACAGCTTCTGGATGCTCGAGCGCGTGGACTCGGCCCGCGCGCTGGCGAAGAAGCTGAAGAAGCACCCCGTGTTCGGCGAGTACGAGGTGGTGCTGGCGGCCGGAGACGGCAGGCTCGACGACGCCGACGAGAACACGCGGGCTTTCGACAGGGTGCGCGCGGCCATCGCGGCCCACGACAAGACCATCACGTTGTCGGTGGGGCAGCTGACCGTCGGCGTGACCGTGCCCGAGTGGACCGCCGTGCTGATGCTGTCGAACATGAAGAGCCCGGCGCTGTACATGCAGGCGGCGTTTCGCGCGCAGAACCCGTGCCTGTTCTCGCGCGGCGGGAAATACCTGCGCAAGGAAAACGCCTACGTGTTCGACTTCGACCCGGCGCGCACCCTGACCATCTTCGAGGAGTTCGCCAACGACTTGTGCTCGGACACGGCGGGAGGGGGCGGCACGGCAGACGAGCGCCGCGAGAACATCCGCACGCTGCTGAACTTCTTTCCCGTGCTCGGCGAAGACGAGGGCGGCCGGATGGTGCAGCTCGACGCCGAGCGCGTGCTGTCCATCCCGCGCAAGATCCGCTCGCAGGAGGTCGTGCGCCGCGGCTTCATGAGCGATTTCCTGTTCCAAAACATCGGCAACGTGTTTCGGGCGCCCGCCGAGGTCGTCGAGATCATCTCCGGCCTCGAGCAGTTCAAGGCGCCGACCGAGGACCTGGGCGTGCGGCCCGGCACGGCGCAGGAGCTGGACTTGAACGCCGACGGCGAGGTGGAGGTGCCGCGCGAGGTCGTGGTGGGCACGGCGGCCGACATGTTCGGCGACAAGGTCTACAGCATCGAGGAGGCCTTCGACGAGGTCGTGGGCTCCGTCGGGGCTGCGGGCGGGCGAGACGGCGCAGACGAGGCGCTCGACGAGCTGGCCCGCGCGCTCGGCGATTCGATCGCCGAGCCTTTGGTGGAGACCGCCAGGCAGCACTATGCCGACGAGGACCTGAAGCCCGCGCAGCGAAAGAGGATCGAGCGGCGCATCCGGGCAGACGTCTCGATGAAGGCCAACCGCGAGGTCGGCTCGTTCAAGATAGAGCGCAACACCATCGAAAACGAGCGTGGGGCCGCGCTGGAGGCCGCCGAGACGCAAGAGGAGGCCGATGCGGTCGACGCGTCGTTTGACGCAAGGCTCGAGGCGGCGCTTTGCGGGCTGAAGGAGAGGCTGAAGGGCGTGCGCGGCGAGATGGTGAGAGACGCCGGCGAGACCGTCGTGCGCGAGGTGGAGACGGCGAGGCGCGAATCGAGAAAGCGCGAGCTGGAGGGCAGGGTGCGCGACCACCTGCGTGGCTTCTCGCGCACCATCCCGTCGTTTCTGATGGCCTACGGCGACGAGCACACGACGCTGGCAAACTTCGACGCCATCATCCCGGCCGACGTGTTCGAGGAGGTCACGAGCATCACGCCGGACCAGTTCCGCTTCCTGCGCGACGGCGGCGACTTCACCGACGCGCAGACCGGCGAGACCGGGCATTTCGAGGGGCACCTGTTCGACGCGGTGGTATTCGACGATGCGGTGCGCGAGTTCATCGAGTTGCGCGGGCGGCTGGCAAACTACTTCGACGAGTCGCTGGAAGAGGACATCTTCGACTACGTGCCGCCGCAGAAGACCAACCAGATATTCACCCCGCGCCGCGTGGTCGTGCAGATGGTGGATCTGTTCGAGGCCGAGAACCCGGGGTGCTTCGACGACCCGGGCCACACCTTCGCCGACCTGTACATGAAAAGCGGCCTCTACATCGCCGAGGTCGTGAAGCGCCTCTACAACAGCGAGGCGATGCGCGAGGCCATCCCCGACGACCGCGCGCGCCTCGACCACATCCTCGAAAACCAGGTGTTCGGCATCGCGCCCACCGAGATCATCTACCAGATCGCCACGCACTACATCTTGGGCTACGACGGCGAGGTGGCGGCCGGCTGCGAGGCGAACTTCGTGTGCGCCGACAGCGCGGCCCTGGCCTGCGACGGCAAGCTGGCGGACTTCGTGGAGGAGGCGTTTTCCTGAAAAGCTCGCCGGCGGCGCGCAGCGCATCCGGCGGCGCGTGCGCCTCTTTGCCGAATCTGTGACGATGGGGCGCGGGGCGTGTCCGGGCGCGGCGCGCTATTATCGCGCCCACCGCCGTTTTTCCGGAATCCAGGTTTTGCCCGAGGCATCGCTGCTGAAAACGGGAGAGAGCCATGCCGAGACTGCCGCTTCGGCATTCTCGACCCCCGAGAACTCGGCTGGCAGGGCGGCTTCCTTTGCCAGCTTCGAGTAATTGCCCGACAGCGTGCCCTTCCAGCTTCCGGGAACGGAAAACCGGTTTATGCGACCCATGCTTCTCAGCTTGCATTCCGTTGAGGTCAATCGCGACAGTTTGTCTGCGTCGACTTTCTCGTTGAGCATCGACACGACCAGATCCGCGAGGTCTTTCACCCTAGATGATGGATGTCCGTTGTAGTCCTGCATGGTCGCGCAGACCTTCTCGGCGATGCGGTTCTCTGCCGTGTTCGTGAGATAGCTGAAGGTCTCGACCCCGTCGATTTCGATTCTCGATACCGGCACGACGACGTCGAACTCGTCGGGCGGCAAGGTGTCGACGACGAGGTCGATGGAGACGGCTCCTTTCTTCGATGTCCCGCCGAGCCACGTTTCGAACGTCACCGTGTAGCCCTCGCGATAGTCTTGCGATGTGTTGGTCGGCCTTTTGTCCTTGAACCGGAATTCGACGAAGTCATCGAGGTCGGTAGATGCCGCCTTGACAAGCTCCTCGAGCGCCTCTTCGATGTCGGACGTCCTGCCGAGCAGATCTATGTCCCTGGTTTCGCGGGCGTTGGGGATGCGCGCGAGCATGCTCTGCCCGCCTTTGAGGATGAAACTCGGGCTGTCTGCGCTGAACACCCTGCAGAGAAAGCGGTCGTGGTAGAAGGCTTGGATTGCCTTGTTGACGTCGCGCCCGGAGGCCCTGGCTGCGGATTTGACGGCCTGCTCCATGGCCCGGTAGGTTTTGTATCTCGTCGCCACGGCGGCCTCCCTATCCCGATGACGGTGCATTTGCACCGCCTGTCCATGTCTCGATTCCGGCAATTTGCCGTTCGGACAACCTCAGCATCGCGGGAGACGCGTTTGCGCCCACGATGTCTGCCGCAAACGATTCTCCGTCCCCCTTGCGGTAGCCGTTTCGGGCCGCGAGGGGCGCGAGGAGCCCGGCGCACTTTCGCCGGTCGAAGATGTGCCCCCGCGACGCCATCCCCTCGACGAAGTTCGCCACGAGACTCGGGGCCTCTTTCAGGCGCACCAGGTCGGCGACGGTCCTTTCCGCAGACGTGGCCGGGATGCCGTCGACTATGGTCACGTCGCACTCTTGCACGGGCCATGGCAGCAGGCGTATGTCAGAACGGGTCGTTCGCCTTTTCCGGCCGGTTGCAAAGCAATAGGGCTCTGCGTGCAGTTCCGTGTCGCCGAGGAGCACGGCCGCCGTTCTCCCTGCGGCGACGCAGTCCCGAGGCCTTGCCCTGAGGCGGTCGTAGGCAGTTTTGCCCGGGAGCAGGGAAAGCCAGGCGGCCTTCAGCTCCGCATGCTCTGCGTCTGCGGCCGAGACGAAGCGATACGTTCCCCGGGCCATGGGCTCTATGCGGCCGTCGCTGGACATGCGGCCGAGCTGCACCCGGCTCACGCCTTCCGACGCGGCTTGGGCGGTGGTGAACATGCCCCATTGGCTGGAGGCGAGCTCTGCCAGCGCAGATATGTTCTTGCTTGTTTTCATGCTTGTATTGTATACATGAATGTATGCAAACTCGACAAAAATTCTGGCTTTACGATATAACGCTTGTTGCCGCATCTGCCAAACTGCGCGCCGGCGATCGGCCGGGGTGCTTGCGTTCGCCGGTTCTGCGGTTGCGCACCCCCGTGGAAAGGGGAGGGCGCGTTCGATCTCCTCCGTGCGCCTCTTTGCCGAATCTGTGACGATGGGGCGCGGGGCGTGTCCGGGCGCGGCGCTCGTGTACCATGGTGCGCATGATCTTGAACGTCGACAAAATCTCGAAAACCTACGGCGCGCGCACACTTTTCGCCGAGGCCAGCTTGCGCATCGAGGACCGCGACCGCTATGCGCTCGTAGGGCCCAACGGCGCGGGCAAGACGACCATGATGAACATCATAGCCGGCCTCGACGCGCCGGATGCAGGCCACGTCACCTTCGCCAAGGGCGTCAAGCCGGGCTATCTGGAGCAGGAGTCCATCGAGATGGACGGGCGCAGCGTGCTCGAGGAGGTCATGACCTCGGTGGCAGACGTCGCCGCGATGGGCGCGCGCCTGGCCGAGCTCGAGGCCGCCCTCGAAGGCGCCGCAGAAGACGAGGCGCCCGCGCTGCTCGACGAGTACGGGACGCTGCGCACCCGCTTCGAGGCCCGCGACGGCTACAACATCGAGGCGCAGGCGCACCGCGTGCTCTTCGGCCTGGGGTTTCACGAGGCGGACATGGCGCGCTCCACCGACGAGTTCTCCGGCGGCTGGCAGATGCGCATCTCGCTGGCAAAGCTGCTCTTGCGCGAGCCGGACCTGCTGCTGCTCGACGAGCCGACCAACCACCTGGACTTGGAAAGCGTGCGCTGGCTGGAGAACTTCCTGAAAAGCTACCGCGGCGCCGTGCTCGTGGTCAGCCACGACCGCGCCTTCATGAACGCCATCGTCGACCACACCGCCGAGATCGCCAACGGGCGCCTCGACATCTACACCGGCAACTACGACGCCTTCCTGCGCCAGCGCGCCGAGCGCCGCGCCCAGCTCGTGGCCATGAAGGAGGCCCAGGACAGGGAAATCGCCCACATGGAGGCCTTCGTCGAGAAGTTTCGCTACAAGGCGACCAAGGCCAAGCAGGTCCAAGACCGGGTGAAGAAGCTCGAGCGCATCGAGCGCATCGTCATCCCCGACGAGAAAAAGCCCGTCCGGTTCACCTTCCCCCAGCCCAAGCGCACCGGCGAGTGCGTCATGCACCTGGAGGGCGTGGTGAAGGCCTATGGCGCCAAGACGGTCTACGACGGGCTGGACTTGAACATCTGGCGCGGGGAGAAGGTCGCGCTCGTGGGGCCTAACGGCTCGGGCAAGTCCACGCTGCTGAAGATGGTGGCAGGCGTCGAGAAGCCGACGGGCGGGCGCCTCGTGAACGGCACCCATGTGCACGTCAGCTACTTCGCCCAGCACCAGCTCGAAGAGCTCGACTTGAAGAAGACCGTGTTCTCCGAGCTCGACGCCGCGGCGCCCGGCTGGACGCGCACCCAGGTGCAAAGCCTGCTCGGCGCCTTCCTCTTTTCCGGCGACGATGTGGACAAGAAGGTCTCGGTGCTCTCCGGCGGCGAGAAGGCGCGCCTTGCGCTGGCCAAGATGCTCGTGGCGCCCACGCCGCTTTTGTGCCTGGACGAGCCGACGAACCACCTGGACATATCGAGCGTGGACGTGCTCGAGCAGGCGCTGCGAAGCTTCGAGGGCACGATCGTCTTGATCAGCCACGACGAGCACCTGATCCGCTCCGTGGCCGACCGCGTGCTCTACATCGAAGACGGGCAGCTGACCGACTACCAGGGCGACTACGACTACTTCCTCTACAAATCCGGGCGCACCGACGTCACGGGCGCGCCGACGATGACGTCCGAGGAGGCCAACCGCAGGCTCTCGCGTCGCGACACGAGCCTGAATCTGGATGCGGCGGGCGCCGATGCGGCAGGCGGCGCCGGCGGCGCGGGCGATGCGGCGGGCGCGGGCGTCGCGAACGCCGCGTCCGGGAGCGGCGCGGGCATCCCCGTGAACAAACGCGGCAGGCGCGAGGGAAACGCCGGCGCGGCCACGAAGGGCTCGGCGCCCAAGAGCCGCGAGCAGAAGCGCGCCGAGGCCGAGGCCCGAAACGCGGCCTACCGCAAGCTGAAAGGCGAGCGCGCGCGCCTGGCCGAGCTGGAGGCGCGCATGCCGGCAGACGAGGCCCGCCACGCGGAGCTGGTCGCGATGATGGCCGACGAGAGCCTCTACGCCGACCACGAGCGCTTCGAGGCGGCGCTGGCCGAATACAACGAGGTGAAGGCGCGCATGGCGCACGACGAGGAGGAATGGCTCGAGCTGTCCGCGAAGGTGGAGGTCGAGCTGAGGGAAGCGGGGGTGAGCGCCTGATGACGGGCAGCATCTTGCAGCAGGCCATCCAGATCGTGCTCATGGTGGCGGCCTTCGTGCCGGCCATCGTGGTCCACGAGTGCGCGCACGGCTTCATGGCGCACAAGCTGGGCGACCCCACGGCCAAAAACGCCGGCCGCCTGACCTTGAACCCGCTTGCCCACATCGACCCCTTCGGCACCGTCGTGCTGCCGGGCATACTCATCGCGCTGTCGGCCGTGGGCGCCGGCTCCATGATCTTCGGCTACGCCAAGCCCGTGCCCTACGACCCGCGCTATTTCAAGGACATCCGCAAAGGCGAGCTGCTCGTGGGGCTGGCCGGCCCTGCCAGCAACATCCTCATGGCGCTTGCCGGCGCGGCCATCGCCTGGGCCGGCAACTGCCTCTATCCGCTCGCGCCCGACGCCGGCGTCTACATCTGGTATTTCGGCGTGTATTTCACCCAGGTGAACCTCGCGCTGGCCTTCTTCAACCTGATCCCGCTGCCGCCCTTGGACGGCTCGTCGATCATTGCGCCGCTGCTGCCCGATTCGGCGCTGCAGGCCTACTACAAGGTGCAGCGCTACAGCATGTTCATCCTCATCTTGCTCGTCTTGGTCGTGCCCTACTTCGTCCACTTCGACGTGATCGGGTGGTACCTGCAGCTCACGGCCGGCAATTTGGCGACCCTCATCTTGCCGTGAGGCGCCGCGGGCGGGCAGCGCCCGACGTCGCGCGGCGCGGCTTCGCGGGGGCGCGCATCGGCTACAATGGGCGGGCTTCGCAGGCTGTTTCGCAACGGAGGGGAAAGGGGGCGCGCATGTCGTATCGGGTGAAGGTCGAGGCGTTCGAAGGGCCGTTCGACCTGCTGCTGCACCTGGTCTCGCGCCAAAAGGTCGACATCTCCGCCATCTCGATCTCCGACATCGCCGAGCAGTACCTGGCCGAGATCGACCGCATGCGCGACCTGGACCTCGACGTGGCCAGCGACTTTCTCGTCGTGGCGGCCACCTTGCTGCAGATGAAGGCGTCCTCGCTCATTCCCGCCGAGACGGCCGACCCCGAGGCAGACGACGAGTTCGACGACCTCACGCCCGAGCAGGCCCGCGACATACTCGTCGAGCGCCTCGTCGTCTACAAGCAGTTCAAGAGCGCCGCCGCCGCGTTGGGCGCGCGCATGGAAAACGAGGGGCACATGCATCCCAGGCATGCCGCGCTCGAGCCGCAGTTCACGGGGCTCGTGCCCGACTACCTGGAGGGCATGACCCTGCACGGGCTGGCCGTGATATGCGCCGACATCGCCTCGCGCCGCGACACCTTCCTCTTGGAAGCCGAGCACATCGCCGCCGTGCCCATCTCGATGGAAAAGCACGTCGAGGGCATATACCGCACGATGCGCCGGCGCAAAGAGCGCACGTTTTCCCAGCTCGTGGGCAAGGCTCCCACGCCCGAGCTGGTCGTCGTCACCTTTCTGGCCGTGCTCGAGCTGTACAAGCGCGGCGTGGTGTCGGTGGGCCAAGACGACGTCTTCGGCGACATCGCCTTGACGCTCGAAGACGACGCGCCCGAGGTCGTGGACTTTTCCGTGCCGGACTGGGGCATGCCCGAGGATCCGAGCCTGGCCGGGCTCGACGGCGGGGACGAGGCGGGCGCCGGTGAAGAAGAGGCAGGCGAAGAAGGCGCCGGTGCGGACGCGGATGCGCCGGCCGACGCCGGAGACGACGCGCTTGCAGGCGATGCGGACGGCAAAGGAAACGGCGGCGCGGACGCGCGCGCGGAAAGGAAGGGCAGATGAGCTGGCAACGCGATGAGGAGCTGGCCGAGCTGATGAGCGCGGCCGAGGCGCTCTTGTTCGTCTCCGACGAGCCGGTCGCCGCAGGCAAGCTCGCCGCCGTCATGGAGGTCACGCCCAGCCTGGCCGACGAGGTCTTGCAGGCGCTGCGCGACGAGTACGCCGAGCAAAACCGCGGCATGCAGCTGCGCGAGGTGGCGGGCGGCTGGCGCTTCTACTCGCATCCCGCGCATCACGAGCTGATAGAGCGCTACGTGCTGTCGTGGGACACGCGCAAGCTCTCGCAGGCGGCGCTCGAGGCGCTGGCCGTGATCGCCTACCACCAGCCCGTCGCGAAAAACGGGGTGAGCGCGGTGCGCGGCGTGAACTCGGACGGCGTGATAGCCTCGCTCGTGGAGAAGGGGCTCGTGCGCGAGGCCGGCCGCGACAACTCCCCCGGCAGCCCCATCCTCTATGCCACGACGGCGGCGTTCCTGGAAAAATTCGGCCTGAAGAGCATCAAGGACCTGCCGCCGCTGGAGGATTTCGCGCCCGACGAGGAGAGCCGCGCCTTCATCCGCGAGAGGCTCTCCGGCGCAAGCCCGCTGGCCGATGCGGCCGACGAGGGCCTCGACGACGAGCAGCGCGAGCAGCAGGAGCGCTACGTGCAGGTGACAGACGAAAACGGCCTGCCCGCGGTGGAGGAAGTCGACTCCGGCGACGACGCGCGCGAAGACGACCCGGACGCCATGGCCGAGATCGTCGGGCAGGCCTTGACGGAGAAAGTCGACGTGGAAACGCCCGCCGTCGATGCAGGCGATGCGGACGGCGCGGCTTGAGCGAGGACGCACATGGCGCGACGATGCGCTTGAACCGTTTTCTGGCGCGCGCGGGCGCGGCGCAAAGCCGCCGCAAGGCCGAGGAGCTGATCGCGGCGGGGCGCGTGCGGGTGAACGGGGAGGCGGTGTCGCAGCTGGCGACGCGGGTGGCGCCCGGCGCCGATGCGGTGGAGCTCGACGGCGCGGCAGTCGAGCTGCCCGAGACGCACGTCTGTCTCATGCTGCACAAACCGGCCGGCTACATGACGAGCGCGGCCGACCCCCACGCAAAGCACACGGTCTTCGAGCTGGTGGACCGCACACGCTATCCGGCGCTCGTCTACGTGGGGCGCCTCGACGCCGACACGACCGGGCTTTTGCTGTTCACCGACGACGGGGATCTGGCAGACGCCCTCGCCCATCCAAGGCGTCACGTGGACAAGGTCTACGAGGCGCAGGTGCAGGGCGTGCCCGACGAGGCGGCGCTTTCCCGCCTGGCCTGCGGGGTGCGCCTCGAAGACGGCGTGACGGCTCCGGCGAAGGTGCGGCTGCTCTCGCGTGAAAAGGACGGCGCGGTGGTCGAGCTGCGCATCCACGAAGGAAGGAAACGGCAGGTGAAGCGCATGCTCGCCGCCGTGGGGCACCCTGTGCGGCGCTTGCACCGCTCCGCGTTCGGCCCGCTTGCCCTAGGCGATCTGGCGCCCGGAAGATGCCGCGAGCTGACAAGCGGGGAGCTGGCCGCGCTGAAGGCGTGCGCCGGAATCGCCCCCGCGCATGGACGGGAAACCCCGGACGGCTGAAACGCCTCGCCTCGGGCAACCGGGCCGGCTCGGGCGCAAGTGCCCGGAAAAGGCCGCCGTGCCCGCGTCCTGCGCGAACGTCTGCCTGGCGGGTCGCCCTGTGCTCAGGAAAGCGAAAACTTCTTGTTCAGGCGGCTAGGAACCCCGCGATTTCCGACGCGGCCGCATAGCCTTTGTCGTAGAGTCTCCTCAGCGGCACGGGGTCGCGGGTCAGCGTGCCGACCCCGCACACGTCGTCGGGCGCGACGACGAGCACCCTGCCCTGTTCCTGCAGCTCCAAGGCCCGCTCGACGCCGGCGTTGTACTTGCCCGCCCGCGCGGCCAGCTGCTCGGCGGCGGCCGGGTACGTGCGGCGCAGGCGACGTGCGAGCTTTTCGTCGCGCTTCGGGTCGCGGCGCACGTCGGCGGGCTTCGATATGACCAAGACGAGCTTGTCCACGCCGTCGGCCAGCGCCTTGTCCACCGGCACGGTCTGCCCCAGCGCCCCGTCGAAGTACAGCTCGCCGCCTATCTCGACCGGCCTGCAGACGACGGGGATGGCGCTCGACGCCATGAGGATGCGGTAGTCGTCGGGCGCGATGTCGGCTGCGGTGAAGAACTTCGGGCGGCCGGTGCGGGCGTTGCATGCCTGGATGTACCACTCCATGCCGTTTGCTCGCACCGCGTCGAAGTCGAGCGGGTTCTCGCCATCGGCGTTGCTCAAGGTCCCGTAGACGTAGGCCAGGTCGATGTAGGAGCGGTTGAACAGGAAGTTGCCGAGGCTCATGTACTCCTTGCGCTTCGGATAGTCGGTGTAGAAGGGGAGGTTGCGCCCGCGCTGGCCTGCCACGTAGCTGGTCAGGTTCGCAGAACCTGCCGAGATGCCGATGCCGTAGTCGAAGCGCACCCCGTTGTCCATGCACCAGTCGAAGACGCCCGCCCCGAAGACGTCGCGCAACCCGCCGCCCGTGTCGATCACGCCCGTTTTCACTCGCATGCCCCCTTCGGCCCTTCTCGGATTCGCCCAGACAGGCGCTGCTGCTTGGCAGGCGCTACTATACCGCGCGTCGCCGCGTTGGAGTAGTATCTAGCGTCGATTGCAGAAACGCCGTTTTGTTCACCATGGAAAAGGGGAGTGCGAGGACACGATGCCGAACGAGGGAAGCTTCGAGGCCGCAAAGCGCAAAAGCGACGAGATACGCGCCGATTTTTCGGTGCACCCGGGCAACTACACGATGCTCACCGGCGACCGCCCCACGGGCAGGCTGCACCTGGGTCACTACTTCGGCACGCTGGCCCGCCGCGTCGCGCTGCAAGACATCGGCATCAAGACCAACATAGTCATCGCCGACTACCAGGTCATCACCGACCGCGACACGACAGAGCACATCGCCGACAACGTGGCCAACATGCTGCTCGACTATCTGGCCTGCGGCATCGATCCGCAGAAGACCATGGTCTTCACCCACAGCGCCATCCCCGAGCTCAACCAGCTCATGCTGCCGTTTCTCTCGTTGGTCTCGGAGGCCGAGCTGGAGCGCAACCCGACGGTGAAGGCCGAGCAGGAGGCGTCCGGCCACCAGCTCACCGGCCTGTTGCTCACCTACCCCGTCCACCAGGCCTGCGACATTCTCTTCTGCAAGGGCAACGTCGTGCCCGTGGGCAAAGACCAGCTGCCCCACATCGAGATCACGCGCACGATCGCGCGGCGTTTCAACGAACGCTACGCGCAGGTGTTTCCCGAGCCGGAAGGGGTGCTCTCCGACGTGGTCGAGGTGCCGGGCCTGGACGGGCGCAAGATGTCGAAGAGCTACGGCAACGGCATCGCGCTGTCCATGACGGCAGAGGAGACGGCGCGCCTCATCAAGAAAAGCCCCACCGACGCCGACCGCAACATCACCTTCGACCCGGCAAACCGCCCGGGCGTCTCGGCGTTGCTCACGACGGCGGCGCTGTGCACGGGGCGCGCCGAGCCCGACATCGCGGCCGAGATAGGCGACGGCGGGGGAGGGGCGCTCAAAGCCTACGTCACCGAGAGCGTGAACACGCGTTTTGCCGAGATACGCGCGCGCCGTGCCGAGCTTGCGCGCGACATGGACGCGGTGGCCGACATCTTGCACGAGGGCAACGCGCGCGCCCGAAAGGTCGCCGCGGCCACGCTCGAAGAGGTGCGCGAGGCGATGGGGATGGTCTACTAGGGCAAAAGGGCCGCGCCCGCCCGTGCGGCCGGCTTGCAGGGCCTGGTGCTCGCGCCGAAAAAGGAGGCGACGGGAGGAGGACGCGCGCCGCAGGCGATGCGCCCCCTCGTCATATGAAACGCTACGAGAAAGTCATCAGCGGCTGCTGCTTTCTGTTCCTCTTCGTCAACGTCGGGCTGTCCAGCACGTCGTTTGGCGTCTACCAGCCCTATCTGGCCGCGCTGCCCGGAATAGGCGATGGCGGGGCCTCGCTTGTCCTGAGTGTGCGCACCCTGCTCACCTTGGGCGCGATGCTGTGCGTGAACTGGTGGTACGGGCGCCTGGACTGCCGCGTCGGCGTGGGCGTGGCCTGCCTTTTCACCGCGCTCGGCTTCGCCTTCTACGGCGTCGCCGGCAGCCTGGGCGGGCTGTGCGCGGGCGCGGTGTTCTGCGGGCTGGGATACGGGCTGGGCGGCGTCGTCGGCATGACGCTGCTCACGGGGCGCTGGTACCGCGACCATGTGGGCACGGCGGTGGGCTTTGCCACGCTGGGCAGCGGGGTCGCCGGCATGCTCATGCCGGCCGTGTGCCATGCGCTCGTGGCCGGCGTGTCGCTTTCCTTCTCCTTTTTCGTCGAGGCGGGCATTGCGGCGGCCGTCGGCGTGTTGCAGCTGGCCTTGCTGCGCAACCGTCCGGACGAGGTGCACGGGGCGGCCGGCCGCGACGGCCAGGGCGGCGGGCATGCCGCCGGCAGGCAGGCCGCGCGAAAAGCCGCGGGAAAGGCTGCGCGCAGGCACGCCCGCCGCAGCGTCCGCGCCCTCCTGCTCTCGCAAGACCCCATCTCGCCGCACGCGCACAGGTTGCTCGTGCTGGCGTCGTTTTTCGTCGGGATGGTGAGCATCGGCGGGCTTGCCTACATGTCCATCCTCTTCACCACCAACGGCTACGAGGAGGGCTTCGCGGCGCTCATGCTGTCGGTGTGCGGCGTGGCGCTCGCGGCGAGCAAGTTTTGCACGGGCGCGCTGTTCGACCGCATCGGCACCCCGCGCGGCACCGCCCTCGTCTTCGCCGTGCTCGTCGTCGCGCTCGTCTTGTGCTGTCTGGCGCCGCTTGCCAGCCCTGCCGTGGCCGTGGCCGCCGCCGTGTGCTTCGGCATCGGCGGCTCGGTGGGCTCGGTGGGCATCTCGGTGTGGTCGCTGGAGCTGTCGTGTGCGGCCACGCGGGCGCGCACGGTGAAGAACATGCAGGTGGGGTATGCCGCGGGCGGCTTTCTGGCCGACACCTTCCCGGGTTTTCTCGCCCAGGCCTGCGGCAGCTACGTGCCCACCTACGCCATGCTCGCGGCCACGACCGCGGCGGCCGCCGTGCTGGTGCTGCTCGTCTACCGCCGCCGCCGTGAAGGCCGCGGCAAGGCCGGGGCGGAAGGCGAAGGCGAAACCGGGACCGCGCCCGCTGCGAAGAACGGGATCCAAGCCGAGACCGGAGCCTGCAACAAATAGCTGGCGCAAGGGACGGGGATGAACCCCGCCGGACAGGGAACCTGCCCGGCGGTTTTCGAGACCGCTGCATTCAGCCGCCCTGCCATCCCTTTGCGAAAAGAAATGCGCGGCACCCGCTCGTGCACGGGCGCCGCGCTGTTTCACGTCTTTTCGGGAGGCGCCGCCTTCTCGGCGATGGGAAACCGACGGGGCGCCCCGTGCGCGGGAGTTCGGCTAGTCGGCGATGGAGATGCTCTTGATCTTCGCCTGCTTGGCCTCGTCGGAGATGGCGCCGCTGGAGGAGTCGTCGACGTTGGGCAGGTAGGCCTCGACTATCTTGTCCACGACGGCCATGCCGGCCTCGTCGATGGTGCCGAACGCCGCGTACTTGCCGTCGAGCGCCGATTTCGTGTTCTCGTCGGAGCTCAAGGTGACGAAGAAGGTGGACGTCGCGGAGTTCTTGTCGCTGGAGCGCGCCATGGCGACGGTGCCCTTCTTGAAATCGGCGGCCAGCGCGTTGGTCTTGCTGTTGGCGGAGAACTCGCCCACGATGGGGGTGAGGCCGTCGTCGACGATGGACGCGGAATTGCCCGTCGAGCCGCCTTGCATGCAGAAGTTCTGCACGAAGCGGTAGAAGGTCTTGCCGTTGTAGAAGCCCTGGCCTGCCAGCTCGCAGAAGTTGCTGACCGTGACGGGCGCCGCGTCGGCGTCGAGGGTGATGGTGAAGGGGTCGTAGCCTTCGACCTCGACCGTGGCATGGTGCGTGCCGCTGGCGTACTGCCCTTCCGCGGAGGACTTCACGTTGCTCGAGGTGGAGCTGCTCGAGCTCGACGAGGAGCCCGAGCTCGACGAGTTCGACGAGCTTGACGACCCGGACGAGCCGCAGCCGGCCAGGCAAAAGACGAGCGCGCAGGCTCCGAGCGCGCACGCGAGCAGGGCAACCAGTTGCTTCTTCACGTTAATCAACCATCCTTATCGAAGTGATGACGGGGCAATCGGTCTCGTCGGAGATCTTGCCGCTCGGCCCCAATTCTATCTTTTCGGCCGCGTCCTTGCTTTCGGTGCGGGCGGAAATCTTGTGGGCGGAAATCTTGTCGAAAACCTCGATCCCCGAGGTGATTTTCGCGAAAGTCGCGTACTTGCCGTCCAGATACGACGCGTCGCTTAGCAGCAGCACGAGCGAGGAGGCGTCGGAGTTGTAGCCGTCTTCGGTGCGCGACATGGCGATCCACCCGCGGCGCAGCGAGAGGTTGTTGTCGATGCCGGCTTCGCGGTACTCGCCGCGCACCCAGTGCTGGCCGGCGCTCTCGCCGCTGCGGTCGCCGAAGCGCGCATAGAGGTCCTTCACGATCCAGTAGATGGACTTCCCGTCGTAGAAACCCTCGTTTGCGAGCTTGCAGAACAGCGCCGAGGTGCGCCGCGCGTCCTGCGAGTGGACCTCTATCTCGATGGGGGTGTCCTCGTAGCCGGCCACGATCATCTCTGCGTGGTGGATGCCGTTGGCGTAAGGGTCGTGGTCGAGCTCCTTGGATTCGGCGCTGTCTTTTTCCGCCTGCTCCTTTTTCGCCTTGATCTCGGCGGCGCTCTTCTCGTCGGCCTTGGTGCCCTGGTTTTCGGATTCTTGCCCGTCTTGGCCTTCCGCGCCGTCTTGCTGCCGGGCCTGCTGCTGCTCTTGCTGCGCGCCGTCGCCGGCGCCTGCAGCGGCGCATGCGCACAGGGAGAAGGCCGCTGCGGCGAGCGCGACGGCAAGCGACGCGAGAAGGCAGACCCGTGCCCGGGCGCCCCGCCTTCTCTCGTCGTGCCTGCGCTTCATCAGCTTTCGCCTCGTTTCTCGAGCATGCCGTCCAGCGTGCGCCATGCAAGCTCCGCGCATTTTACACGGCTCGGCATCTTCGAGATAGTCTCCAGCTCCGCGGCCTCGTCGAGGTCGTCGCGCTCCTCGTCTGTCAGCTCGCGCCCCTGGATCATCGAGATGAACAGCCCGGAGAGGCGCCTGGCCTCCTCGACGGTCTCGTCGGTGATGAGCTCGGCCATGATGTCGGCCGATGCCTGGCTGACCGCGCAGCCGTGTCCGGTGAACGCCGCCTCGGCTATCCTGTCGCCGTCGAGGCGCAAAGACAACGTCATCTCGTCGCCGCACGAGGCGTTGATGCCGTCGTGCGAGCAGGTGGGATTGTCCATCTCGTACTTGTAGTCCGGATGCGCGTTGTGCTCCATCAACGCTCCGGTGTAGAGCGCCTTGCTATTCTCCATGGAAGATCCTCCAGACCCCTTTCACCGACTCGACGAAGCGGTCGATGTCTGCCTTGTCGTTGTAGAAGGCCACGCTGGACCTGCAGCAGCTCTTCACGCCGAGATGCGTGAGCAGCGGCTGGGCGCAATGGTGGCCGGCGCGTATGGCCACCTCGTCTTGGGCCATGATGGAGCTGACGTCGTGCGGGTGGATGTCGCGCAGGTTCCAGCTGATGGCGCCGTGGTGCGCGCCCGCGTCGGCAGGGCCTACCAGCTCGATGTAGTCCAGCTCGGCAAGCGCGTCCATGAGGTAGCGGGCAAGGGCGGCCTCGCGCGCCGCGATGGCGTCGATGCCCACCTGCTCCATGTAGGAAAGCGCCGCGTCCGTGGCGTAGATGCCGCAGGCGTCTTGGGTGCCGGCCTCGAACTTCTCGGGCACGGGGCTCCACACCGCGCCCTCCTCCGAGACGGTCTCGACCATCTCGCCGCCCGTGAGGAAGGGGTCCATCGCCTCGAGGAGCTCGTGTCTGCCCCACAGCACGCCGATGCCGAACGGCCCCAGCATCTTGTGCGCGGAAAACGCGTAGAAGTCGCAGCCCATCTCCTCCACGTCCACGTGCGCGTGCGGGATGCCCTGCGCTCCGTCGACGACCATGACGGCCCCGACCGCATGGGCGCGGGCCGCAAGCTCGGCCACCGGGTTTTGCACGCCCAGCACGTTGCTTATCTGCGCGGCGGCGACCACCTTCGTGGCAGGCCCTATCTTTGCCAGCTCGGCCTCGGGGATGTGCCCGTCTGCATCGCAGTAGAGATAGACCATCCGCGCGCCGCAACGCCGGCACAGCTGCTGCCAGGGCACCATGTTCGAGTGGTGCTCCATGATGGTGACGGCCACCTCGTCGCCTTCGCGCACGTTCGCGCCGCCCCACGAGGCCGCGACCATGTTCAGCGCCTCGGAGGTGTTGCGCGAGAACACGATGTCGCGCGCGCCGCCCTCGCCTGCGCCGATGTAGGAGGCGATGTGGGCGCGGGTGGCGTCGATGGCCTCGGTCGCCTTCACCGACAGCTCGTAGAGGCCGCGCAGGGGGTTCGCGTTCATCGTCTCCGAGAACTCGGCCTGCGCGTCGAGCACGCACCGGGGGCGCTGCGCGGTGGCCGCCGAGTCGAGGTAGGCCAGATGCGGATGCGAGGCGAGCAGGGGAAAGTCGGCCTTGTAGGGGTTGTGCTCGATGTCGACGCTCATGCGCAGACCTCCTCGAAATCCTCGACCACGTTC
This sequence comes from bacterium, assembly GCA_963642995.1. Classification (GTDB taxonomy): domain Bacteria; phylum Actinomycetota; class Coriobacteriia; order Coriobacteriales; family QAMH01; genus CAVAWX01. Next base: position 21,883 of record CAVIIZ010000008.1, read on the forward strand.
TTGCCCAGGCGCGCGACAGCCGCCTTCGCGGCCTCGTCGCGCGCCTCCAGCCAGGCGGCCTCCAGGTAGGCGCCCGCAAACATCTGCTCGGCCGCCGTGCGCGCCAGGCCGCGGCTGGCCATGTAGAACATCTGGTCGGGGCGAATGTGCCCGATGGTCGCGCCGTGGTTGCCCGCCACGTCGTCTTCGTTGCACAAGATGACGGGCACGGTGGTGTTGCGCACGCCCTCGTCGACGAGCAGCACCGACTCGTTTTCCGCGCCGCGCGCGCCCTTCGCGCCCTTCACGAGGTCGATGGTGCCGCGCAGCGTCTTGCGCGACGTGCCCGCGAGCACGCCGTTTGCCACGATCGAGCACTCGGTCTTCTTGCCGTGGTGGCGCAGGTTGTAGTTGAAGTCGTGCGCGGAGCTGCCGCGCCCGAGGTAGCGCACGGCCACATCGGCCCGCGAGCCGTCGCCGCGCAGGTCGCCGGCCACGGCGTTCACGCTCTTCTCGGCCCCCAGCACGCTTTGGGATATCTCGACATGCGCGTTCGCGTCCAAGAACAGCCCCATGTCGTCGAGGTCGGTCCAGGTGGCGTCGAGGGCCTGCACGCGGCGCACCTTCACGTGCGAGCCCGCGCCCGCGAACACCCGCAACGCCGTCGCGGCAAGGCCTCTGCCCGCTTGCGGCGAGTCGACCACGATGTCGCAGGTGAAGTCGGCGTTCGGTGCGGCCACGACGTCGATGGCGGCGATGGCGGCCGCCGCATCTGCCCCGCGCACGTAGACGGCCGCGCGGCTTTTCCCTTCCCCCGGGGTGAAGACGACGGTCCGCGCCGCCGCCTCGCGCAGCCAGGCGCTCGCCTCGGCGCCCAGCCCCGTCTCGAAGGCCGCGCGCAGGTCGCGGGCCAGCTCTATCTCGTCGGCGCGCTTCTGGTAGGCGCTCATGGCAAGGCCGCCGTAGGCCGCCTCCTCGTCTTTCGCGTGCGCCGTCGAGCAGGCCACCTCGTCGTGCCCGTGCAAGGGCAGCCATGCGTCTTGCGCGGCGTCCATCGCGATGTCAAACGCGTCCGCATCGCCGAGAAGCGCCGCATCCGCCGCGACCTCGACGCAGTCCCCGCCGGCTGCCGCCAGCTCGCAGGGCAGCTCTATGTCGGCCTCGTTTGCCTTCAGGCCGTACCACGTGATGGCGGGCATCTGCGCGATGTGCTTCATCTTCTCGCCCATTATCCGATCGCCCCTTCCATCTCGAGCTTGATCAGGTTGTTCATCTCGACCGCGTACTCCATCGGCAGCTCCTTGGAGACGGGGTCGGCGAACCCGTTCACGATCATCGTGCGGGCCTCCTCCTCGGGGATGCCGCGGCTCATCAGGTAGAAGACCTTGTCGTTGCCGATGCGCCCGATGGAGGCCTCGTGGCCGACGTCGATGTCTTTCACGCGTATGTCCATGGCGGGGATCGTGTCGCTGCGGCTCGTGTCGTCGAGCATGAGGCTTTGGCACGACACCGACGCCTTCGCGCCATGCGCCTTGGGCGTGGCCACGATCGAGGAGCGAAACGTCGAGATGCCGCCGTCTTTGGAGATGGACTTCGTCTCCACGCTCGCGCTCGTGTCCGGCGCGTTCAAGACGAGCTTGCAGCCGGTGTCGAGGTTTTGACCCGCGCCGGCAAACGTGATGCCCGTGAAGCTCGACTTGGCCGCGCGCCCGTTCAAGATGCTCATGGGGTAGAGGTAGCCGACGTGGCTGCCGAACGAGCCCGAGATCCACTCGATGTCGCCGCCCTCGTCGCAGACGGCGCGCTTGGTGTTCAGGTTGTACATGTTCTTCGACCAGTTCTCGATGGTCGAGTAGCGCAGGTGCGCGCGTTTGCCCACGAACAGCTCGACGGCGCCGGCGTGCAGGTTGGCCACGTTGTACTTCGGCGCGCTGCAGCCCTCGATGAAGTGCAGGTCCGCGTCGTCTTCGACGATGATCAAGGTGTGCTCGAACTGGCCTGCGCCCTTCGCGTTCAACCGGAAGTAGCTTTGCAGCGGGTAGTCGAGCTTCGTGCCGGCCGGCACGTAGACGAAGCTGCCGCCGGACCACACGGCGCCGTGCAGGGCCGCGAACTTGTGGTCGGTGGGCGGGATGAGCGTCATGAACTTCTCGCGGATGAGCTCGGCGTACTCGCCGTGCAAGGCCTCCTCGATGCCGGAGTAGACGATGCCCATCTTGGCCGCCGAGTCCTGCATGGAGTGGTAGACCAGCTCGGAGTCGTATTGGGCGCCCACGCCGGCGAGGTATTTGCGCTCGGCTTTCGGGATGCCCAGCCTGTCGAAGGTGTCCTTGATGTCGTCCGGGATGCTTTCCCAGTCGCTTTTCTGCTCGGTGTCGGGCTTGACGTAGGTGACGATGTGGTCCATGTCCAGCCCGTCGATGGCAGGGCCCCAGTCGGGCACGGGCGTGGAGTTGTAGATCTCGAGCGATTTCAGGCGGTGCTCGAGCATCCAGGCAGGCTCGTCTTTTTCCGCCGATATCTCGCGCACGATGTCCGGGTCCAGGCCGGCGTCGAGCTTCATCTGCGCGCTGTCGTCGTAGCGGAAGTCGTACATGCTGCGGTCGATGTCGGCGACCTGCGTGCGCTCCTTGGCGTTGTCTTCGGGCATGGCGCGCTCCTACTCCGCGGCCGCGCCGGCGGCGCCCGCCTCGACGTGCGCGCCCTCGAACTGCTCGAAGCCGTTTGCATCGATGTCGTCGATCATGGAGGCGTCGCCGCTTGCCACGATGCGCCCCTTCACCATGACGTGCACGCGGTCGACGTCGAGGTGCTCCAGGATGCGCGTGTTGTGGGTGATGATGAGCAGCGTGCCGTCCAGGCGCTCGCGGTATGCCTGCATGCCCTTCGAGACCACGGACAGCGCGTCCACGTCCAGCCCCGAGTCCGTCTCGTCGAGTATGGCCAGCTTCGGCTCCAGCAAGAGCAGCTGCAGCATCTCGACCTTCTTCTTCTCGCCGCCCGAAAAGCCCACGCCCAGCTCGCGGTTGAGGTAGGCGCGGTCCAAGTCCAGCTCGTCGGCCAGCGCGCGCACGCGTTTCTTGAACTCCTTGTTCTTCAAGTCCAGCCCCTCGCGGCCGGTGACGGTGGCGCGCAGGAAGCTGCGCAGCGGCACGCCCGGTATCTCGACCGGCGCCTGGAAGCTCAGGAAAAGGCCCGCGCGGCTGCGCTTGTCGGGCGCCAGCCCCGTGATGTCGGCGCCGTCGAAGACGACCTCGCCGCCCGTGACCGTGTAGGTGGGCTCGCCCATGCACACGTGCCCCAGCGTGGACTTGCCCGCGCCGTTGGGGCCCATCAGCACGTGGACCTCGCCGGCCGGCACCTCCAGGTCGATGTCGTGCAGTATCTGCTTGTCGTCCACGGAAGCGGACAGCCCCCGTACGGACAGCAGCGCGTCGTTTCCAGCCATATCAGGCCCCCTTCGTCATGTCGTCTCGCCGCTTTACCGCCCGCTTTCGGATGCCGGGCTTCCCGCGCGTCTCGCGTGCCCGCCCGGACGCGGCGCCTCTCTATGCCGATTCAAGATAATGAAGGGGGCGCGTCTGTCAAGGATTAATTCCTACCGCGTTGCTAGATTTTTACGCGCCTTGCCGTGCCGAAGGTGTGGGAGAGCGCCTATCCTGTGAAGCGAACGGAAACGCGCGCGCAAGAACATGCGCGGAAGGGAGGCCTTTGCGATGCTCGTCTCGGCGAAGGGGCGCTATGCCCTGCGGATGATGGCCTATATCGCCCGCGCGAACGCCAACGGCTGCAACGTCGCCTTGCGCCACATGTCCGAGTCCGAGGGCATCTCGTTGAAGTACGCCGAGCAGCTCGCGCGCGGCCTCGCGCGGGCCGGTTTGCTGGAAAGCGCGCGCGGGCGCGACGGCGGCTACAGGCTCACGCGGCCTGCCGCCGAGATCTCGGCGGGCGAGGTGCTGCGCGCGGCCGAGGGCGGCAAGATGCGCGTGGTGGATTGCCCGGCGCTCGCGGAGGGGTGCGCGCGCGAGGACCTGTGCACGACCGCCGATTTCTGGCGCGGCCTCGACGCGGCCATCGCCTCTTTCGTCGACGGGGTGAGCCTGGCGCAGCTCGTGGGCGGCGCCAGCTGCGGAGGGATGTTCGGCGTCGGCGTCTCCTGCCCCGACGCGGGCGAATAGGGAAAAGGGCGCCTTTGGCGCGATGCGCGCGTGCTAGAGTGGAGGCGGGTACGAAGCGAAGGGGCGCGCGTCCGCGTCCGCGGCCTTGCACGTGCGGGGGTTGCGGCAGACGAGGCGCGCATGTGGAGAGGAGCGGTGGACATGTCCGCGATCGAGATCACGAACGAGAACTTCGAGCAAGAGGTCCTGAAAAGCGACAAGCCCGTGCTGCTCGATTTCTGGGCCGGCTGGTGCGGGCCGTGCACCATGCTCTCGCCGCTGGTGGACGAGGTGGCCGACGAGCACCCCGAGGTGAAGGTGGGCAAGGTCGACACCGACGCCGAGCGCGACCTGGCGATGAAATACAACATCTCCGCCATCCCGGCGCTTTTGCTGTTCAAGAACGGCACCTTGGTCGAGCGCTCCGTGGGCGCGGTGCCCAAGTCCGCCATCGAGCGCCTGATCGCGCGATAGCTGCTGTCAAAGTCTTCGTAGACACGGAAGTCTAGATTTCCATCCCTGCAATCGAAGGGCCGCGGGCGCTGTGCCTTTCCCTCGCGGCGCTGCGGCGAGGGAAAGGAGGTTTCCGCATGTCCTGCAACAAGCCCGACCCGCTCGAGAAGGAGATGCTCGTCCGCCTGTACCGCAGGAGCCCGGGCGCCGGGACGTCGGACTTCTGCGCGGCGAACAACGCGAGCACCGCCGCGTTCAGGAGCTGGATGCCGCCTTACATGTCCTTTTGCGTTTAAGCGCTCTCTGCGCAAGCCCACGTAGCAAGAGGCGCTTTCTCGTGTCGCTCTTCCCGCCTCGCTTCTTGCGGAACAGCGCCCCTGGGCCGGCGGCGTTTTCGGCTGTCTAAAATCGTACCTCAGAGTACGGTACTATATGGTACGGTACTTCAAGGTACGAACTTTACCAAGACGGCCACGAGGAGGGAACATGTTCGTCGGACGCGAGGAAGAACTCAACGCGCTCGAGCGCATGTACGAGAAGGACGATTTCCAGATGGCCGTCATCTACGGGCGGCGGCGCGTGGGCAAGACCTCCCTTATCGACGAGTTCGTTAAAAACAAGCCCGTTCTGTATTTCACGGCACAGCAAAAGACCTTCCGCCAAAACCTCGAGCTGTTCAGTGCGGCGGCCTACGCTGCTTTCTCCCTGCCGGCTTCGTTGCCCTCGTTTTCGTCTTGGAGCGCGGCCCTGGATTTCGTGGCCGAACAAATCCAAACCCGACAAGGAGACGCCCCGCTTGTCTTCGTGTTCGACGAGTTTCCCTATGCAGCCGAGGCCGATTCGTCTCTGCCTTCCGTATTGCAGGCGGCCATCGACCACGGCTTCAAGCAAACGCGCTTGCGCTTGATTCTCTGCGGGAGCAACGAGGGTTTCATGGAGGGCGAGGTGCTTGGAAGCAAAAGCCCGCTTTACGGGCGCAGGACCATGCAGATGCGCCTTTTGCCGTTTGACTATCTGGACGCCGCGCGCATGTTGCCGGATGCCGACCCCGAGACGCTGGTGGCGTACTACGCGACGTTCGGTGGAACTCCGTACTATCTTTCGCAGATCGACGTGCGGAAAACCTACGAGGAAAACGTCGCCGCGCTCTTGTTCGACCGGCTTGGCATGTTCTGCGAGGAACCGCTCATGCTGCTGCGCCAAGAGCTCAACGAGCCGGCGGGCTACAATTCCGTGCTTGACGCCATCGGTTCGGGCGCCACGAAGCCCACGAGGATCGCCGAGAAGGCCGGCGTCAACCAGAACTCGGTCGGCAAGTACCTGAGGATCATGGCAGACCTCGGAATCGTGGAGAAAGTCGCCCCGCTTGGAGGGGGCACGGCGTCGAAGTCTTCGATGTGGTGCTTCAGCGACCCGTTTTTCTCGTATTGGTACCGTTTTGCAAGCCCTTATATCGGCACGATCGAGGAGGGTGGTGGCCAGGCGGTCGTGCCATATGCGACATCCGGCCAGGTATTCGAGACCTATGTGGGCAAACAGTTCGAGGCGATTTGCCTGCAGTGGGTCCGCAGGGAGAGCAAGGCGGGCAGGATGCCGTTTCCCGTGTTGGAGTTCGGCCGATGGTGGGGCACCGATCCCAGGGGTCTCGAGACCTGCGACATCGACGTCGTGGCCGCCAACGGCATCGAGCGCGCGGTTTTGCTGGGGGAGTGCAAGTGGCGCAACTCGTTTGACGAGAGCGAGGCGGTGCGGGTCCTCGAGGAGCGCTCGGAGCTTCTGGACGGCTTCACCAAGAGGCATTTCATGCTCTTCAGCAAGAAACCCGCGAGTCGCGGCAGCGCTGCCAAAGCAAAAAAGCGCGACGACTTGAGGCTTGTGAGCGCCCAAGACCTCTACGCGGAACTTGGGCGATAGCGGGCGGGCCGGGACTTCAGGGTCGGTTTTCGCAAAACCAACGAGCCTCGAAGGCTGCTTGTTGCAGCTCTATCACATGGGGCTTCACATTCGGGTCGTTGTTGCCAAGTGGGGAATCGCATACATTTTGCCCTGTGCATATCAACTTTGCGTGATGAGGGGGCATTGAGGTGTTGCAGACACGGTTGTCTGCGGAAAGACGTACACCTCAAATTCGAGTCAAGGGTACGTCTCGGCATTTGCCGTCAAGGGCGGAAAGTGCGTGCATGTTGGCAGCGAAGACGGCGGGCTTTTGGACCCGGCTTTCGGCATGGCAGTGAACTACCTGTTGAAACACGCCGTTTCAACCGAGGAGCTTGTATAAGGAAAGTGTTTCGGAGGCCGGGAGGTATACACTGTCTGAGTCCGGGCGATTTTGCCGGCCGGGATGGCAAAGGAGGGCAACGAAGGAACGTGTCCAGTGCCGCCCTTTTGCCATATGGGATGTATTTTTTTGCCACTGCCAAAGGAGAACAGCCATGACCATCGAGCAAACCGCGGGCCGCGACCAGCTTGGCGACTTCGCGCCCGACTTCGCGCACTTCAATGACGATGTGCTTTTCGGCGAGAACTGGAACAACGGCGACATCGACCTCAAGACCCGCAGCCTTCTCACCGTGACGACCCTCATGGCGCAGGGCATCACCGACAGCTCGCTTGCGTACCACATCGCCAATGCCAAGGCGCATGGCGTGACCCGCGAGGAGTTTGCGGCCGCCGTAACCCACGTGGCCTTCTACGCCGGCTGGCCCAAGGCGTGGGCTACCTTCAATTTGGCGAAAGAGGTGTACGCGGACGACGAGACAGGCGGCGCAGACGACGGTGCGCCCGAGTCCCACGGCGGCTTCTTCGGCCTGGGGCAGCCCAACGACGCCTACGCGCAGTACTTTATCGGGCAAAGCTACTTGAACCAGCTGAGCCAACCCGACGACTACCTGCCCATATTCAACGTCACGTTCGAGCCGGGCTGCCGCAACAACTGGCACATCCACCGTGCAAGCGCCGGTGGCGGCCAAGTCCTTGTCTGCGTCGACGGCGAAGGTTGGTACCAGGAAGAGGGAAAGCCCGCGCAGGCGCTCGGACCCGGCGACATCGTGGAGATCCCGGCAAACGTCAAGCACTGGCACGGCGCCAAGGCCGGTAGCTGGTTCAGCCATCTGGCCTTCGAGTGCCCCGGCGAAGACACCGGCAACGAGTGGTGCGAGCCCGTAGACGACGCGGCGTACGCGGCGCTCTGAAGGCGAGGGGCTCTTCAAGGGCGACCAGGCACCGGGGTAACGTCGGCGGTTTCTTCGGCAAGCGCGTGCCCACGGCCGCCACGCCCTCGCGCGAGAGCACGTCGAGGAAATAATCGGCAAGACACGCGCGGGCGGCGTCGGTGCTGGTACTATTCGTGTCCATGGGGTTGCCCTCCTTTGCTCGTTTGGTCGCGAAAGAGGATAGGGTAACCCCTTCTTCTTTATCTTGCTACGGGATAGGCCCCCCAAAAACTTAACGCCGTGGCGCAGGCGGGCGCCGGACCAAGTTGCGCCGCAGGGGCGCCAAGATGCATGAAGCGTTCGCCGAGGGGCGCTTCTTTGAAATTCTGCAACGCTGCATCCGACCCATCTTTTTCGATATCGGGGCGCCCGCGCAGGTGTGTCTCGGCTGCCAGATTGCGGTCGAAGACGCCTGTCTCTAAACGTATGTCCGCATTATGGCGAAGGATTTCATTTTCCAAGTGCGGTGAGGTTGTGGAGATGGCGCTATAATCTAATTCTCAATTCACGTCCTTGGACGCATTTCGATAATTAGGACTGGCAGGCAACCATGGAAATCAAGCGCGACAAGTACCTCGACGCCCTCATCGAGCGCAAGCACAATGGACTCGTCAAGGTCGTGACGGGGATCCGCAGGTGTGGCAAGTCGTACCTCGTGTTCAACCTCTTCCGTAAACACCTCCGCGAGGCCGGGGTGCCCGACGACCACGTCATAACCGCCCAGCTCGACCTGCGCAGCGCAAGGAGCCTGAGGGACCCGGACGCAATGCTTGACTACGTGAACGCGCACATCGCGGACTCGAACATGCACTACGTGCTCCTCGACGAGGTTCAGCTGCTGCCGGATTTCGTCGAGGTCCTCAATGAGCTGCTCGCCAACCCAGCCGTCGACGTCTACGTCACGGGGTCGAATTCGAGGTTCCTGTCAAAGGACGTGATCACCGAATTTCGCGGCCGCGGCGACGAGGTGCACGTCTTCCCGCTCACCTTCGCCGAATTCATGCAGGCCAGAAACGACGGCGAGCTACACGCCTGGGCCGACTACGTCGAGTACGGCGGCTTGCCTCTGGTGGCGACCATGCGCACGGAGGAGCAAAAGGTGGCCTATCTCGCGAACCTCTTCGAGGAGACCTACATCAGAGACATCGTGGAGCGCAACGGCCTGCGCAAGACCCAGGAGCTGGAAGACCTCGTGGACGTGCTGGCGTCGGCAACCGGGTCGCTGACCAACGCCGCGAAGATACAAGCGACGTTTAGAAGCGCCCTGCACTCGCGCATAAGCACCACCACCATAAGGTCCTACATCGACTGCCTAGAAGACGCCTTTCTGGTGAGCGAGGCGAAGCGCTACGACATCAAGGGTAGGAAATACATCGGCGCGCCTATGAAGTACTACTTCGAGGACGTGGGGCTGCGCAACGCCCGCCTCAACTTCAGGCAGGTCGAGGAGACCCATCTGATGGAAAACGTCGTCTACAACGAGCTGCGCACCCGCGGCCTCTCGGTCGACGTCGGAATCGTTTCCAAACGCTACATCGACAAGGCTGGCAAAAAGGCGACGAGCACGCTCGAAGTCGACTTCGTCGCCAACCGCGGGTCCAAGCGCTACTACATCCAGTCCGCCTATGCGCTGCCCGACGCGGCCAAGCGCGAGCAGGAGTCCGCATCGCTCAAGCGCATCGCAGACAGCTTCAAGAAGATCATCGTCGTAAAGGACACGGTGAACACCACGCGCGACGAGAACGGCATCGTCACCATGAGCTTGTTCGACTTTTTGCTGGACCCGGATAGCTTGGATAGGTAACGACGCTAGATCACAAGGTTGCAAAAGTTCCCCGCACGGCGTTAAGTTTTTGGGGGTCTATCCCGTAGCAAGATAAAGAAGAAGGGGTTACCCTATCCTCTTTCGCGACCAAACGAGCAAAGGAGGGCAACCCCATGGACACGAATACTACCAGCACCGACGCCGCCCGCGCCTATTCAAACATCTGTTTCAGGTCGATGAAGACGGTGTTCTCGCTCTTTGCGGCCGTAAAGCCGGAGCGCGAGAAGAAACCGTAGCGATGGCACTTGAGCCCCGTCGCCTCGACTTGCGAGATTTCCTCGTCCACCATTTTCTGCGTGACGGGCGCCTTGCGAAATTTCGCCTCATAGAACACGTAGCCCTTGGGGTCTTTCGTTACCACGTCGAACTCGCCGCTCGCCTTGTTCGCAGGGTCGTCGTACCAGTATTTGCCGATGGCGTCGAAGGCGGGCTCGATGCTGCCCGCACGGTTTTGCCGCACGAGGTACTGACGGCAGATCTCCTCGAACATGTGGGGGACATAGTTCTCCTCGAAGTCCTTCGAGACGTAGCGATCGTAGAAAATCTCGGGATCAAGCAGCCGCCGCGCCGATGCGTTTCGAAAGACGTAACGGTAGTAGAAGAGAGAGAGCGGGTCGATTACGAAATAGCCGGATTTGCGCTTGTTGGCGGGATCGTTGATGGGCGCGCGTTTTTGCACGAGTTCAAGCGAGATGAGCTTGTCCAAGACGTCGGACATAGCGGGGCCGCTGGATACATGGGACTGCGCCAGCACGTCTTTCCAGCGCGAATAGCCCTGTGCGAGAGCCCCGAAGACCTCGTTGGCATTGGTCATCTTCGATATCTCGGCACCAAGGTAAGAGGGGATCTCGTTCTCGAGTCGAGCCCCCGGCTCTGTCATGAGCTCGACGACGTTCTCGCGCACGCTCGAGGTCTGGTCGATAAGTCGGTTGTAGTAGGGGATGCCCCCAAAGACACTGTAGAGCCGCACTTTGTCCTCAGGCGAAAATCCGGGATAGAACTTTGCGGCATCGTAGTAGTCCATGGGCTTGAGCTCGAGCGCAAGATCAATGCGCCCATAGAGGGGGCTCTCGTGCTCGACGAGCGATTTCATGATCTCGACGTAAGAGCCGCACAAAACGATACTCAGGCCGGAGTTCCCGCGGTGGGCATCGATTGAAGTCTGCATGATGCTGTCGAGGCCTTTTACGGCGTCCCTCAAGTAAGGATATTCGTCAAGAACGAGGGTGATGCGCCTGTCCTTTGCCTGGGAGAACAGGAACTCGACAAGCTCGCGAGTGCTCGAGAAGGCGAGTGGGGGAAAGCCGAGCGTCTCGGCGGCAAGGGCCGAGAGGCTTGCGAGATTGTCCTCCTCGGAGGTTTGGCGGCATTCATGGTAAATTGCCGCGCCGCTCGGGATGTCGGTAATCGCCTGCTTGATGAGCTCGCTTTTTCCCACGCGACGCCTTCCGTAGACGAGGATGTTGCGCTGGTCGGACGCGTTGAGCTCTTTTTTGATTTTGGCGAGCTCGCGCTCTCTGCCGATGAACTCCATTAACTCGGTTCCTTCCGACTCGGTTTTGTCCGAGTTAAGTATAGCGCGAGAATTGCTTGCTTTTTGACTCAACACAAACTGCCATCTGTGTTGTTCAGCCCGTCTCCCATCATCGGGACAATGAACCCGTCAGCCGAAAGGCGTCGTTGCGCAAACATTCGCATTGCAGACTCCACGTCAGGCCATAGGTTGCTCCAGACTCGGGCACGCGCCGGCGCCGGTAGTTTCGGGCGCACATGCGTCTGCGCGGGCGCCCAGGCGGTTGCCGGTTTGGCCGCCGACCTTCGATGCAGCGGCTTTGCGCGGCGTTTTTCACACCTGCCGGTGCAAGAGGAAATCGACGATGTTCACGATCTCGATGCCGTCGACATCTGCGGGATAATCGCCGTTCGCGACCACCACGATCTTGCGATACTCGTCGCCGATGCGCCTGAGCGGCGCAAGCTCGCGTCGCATGGCCTCTTCGTCGCGCATGTTCTCCGTGACTTGCACGTACATCTTGCGTCGCGGCTTTGTGACCACGAAATCGACCTCTCCGCCGCGCAAGTGCCCGACCAGCACATCGTAATCATCGAACACAAGCTGGTTGTACACCAAATTCTCGAGCACGCCTCCGCTGTCGTTGTTGCGGTAGCTGTCCAAGTAGCTGCGCAGACCCGTGTCCGCGATATAGTACTTGCCGCCCGTCTTCAACAGCTCGCGCCCTTTTATGTCGTAGCGTGGCACGCGCCGGAACAGGTAGGCCTCCACCAACGTCGATATGTAGAACTCGGCGGTTGCCCTGTTCGTCGATTGCCCGTCTGCCTTCAAGGTGGCGGATATCTTGTTTGCAGACGTCTTGTTGCCGATGTTGCCGGCCAGGAACGCGCAGATGCGTTCGAGCACGCTTTGGTTGCTCACCGCCCGCAGTCCGCTGCGCTGCGCCCGCATCATGATGTCGCGCACGACTATCGTCCGGTAGATGCTGCGCAGGTATTCGCGGTGCGTTGTCTCGTCGGGCTCCTGGAGGGCCAGATAGGGAAAACCGCCGAACATGCGGTACTGTTCGAACAGGCTGGAGAGGGTGGCAAACGACCCGTTTGCGAACAGGGCTATGTCGGACCCCGACTTGCCGGCGGGCTGCCATGTCGCTCCTCGGAAATCGAGGTATTCGGCGAAGGTGAGCGGCTGCATGGATATCTCGACGTAGCGGCCGGAAATGAGGGTTGTCAGCTCGCTGGAGAGCAAAAACGCATTTGAACCGGTTGCGTAGATGTCGCAATCGACGTCCACGCGCAATGCGTTCACGGCCTTTTCCCAGCCCTCGACGTTTTGCAGCTCGTCGAAAAACAGGTAGGTATGAGGCTGGCCTGCAATCCGGTTCACGACAAGGTCGTATAGCGCGCGGTAGTCGCTGACGCCCGCAAGCTCCATCGATTCCATTTTGAATGTGAGCAGGCGGTTTTCGGGAACGCCTTGCTGTGCGAGATGTTCGCGCATCATGTCGAGCAAGGTGGACTTCCCGCAGCGGCGGATGCCGGTGACCACTTTCACCAGATCGGTGTCTTGGAAGGCTATGAGCTTGTCCAGGTATTTCTGCCGGATGATCATATGAGCCGCCTTCCTCGCGGATACCGGCTCTCACGATAGTCAAAATTTGCATCTTGTGCAAGTTTTGACTATCACATAGCCTTGGTTACTGTGCTGCTAAAGTTTTCGCAGACACGGAAGTCTTGTCGTGGTGGCGGGGCGGGGGGCTCTTGCCCATACCCGCGACGACGGGGTGATGGTGGTTCCCGCCGCGCTGCTCGGGGCATGAGCGCGGGGCATGAGAGGAGGGCGTGCATGAACCTCGTCGAGATAGAGAGCCTGGACGCGCCGGGCGTCGAGGTGTACGCGCATCTGACCGAGCGCCAGCTGCGCAGCAAGCTCGAACCGGAGAAGGGGCTGCTTGTCGCCGAGTCGCCCAAGGTCATATCCCGCGCGCTCGACGCCGGCCTCTCCTGCGTGTCCATGCTCGTGGGGCGCAGGCTCGTCGCCTCGTGCGCCGATTTGGCGGGGCGCTGCGGCGAGGTGCCGGTCTACACGGGCGACGAGGCGCTGCTCTCGCAGCTGACGGGCTTCAACTTGACGCGCGGCGTGCTGGCCGCCTTCCGCCGTCCGGCGCTGCCCGCCGTCGAGGAGGTGCTGTCGGGCGCCCGCCGCGTCGCCGTGCTCGAAAACCTCGTGGACCACACGAACGTGGGTGCGGCTTTCCGCAGCGCGGCGGCCCTCGGGGCAGACGGCGTGCTCGTCACCCCGAGCTGCTGCGACCCCTTCTACCGCCGCAGCGTGCGCGTGAGCATGGGCGCCGTCTTCCAGCTGCCGTGGTGCCGCATCGGACGCGACGCGCGCGACTGGCCGCGCCCGGGCGTCGAGCGCATACGCGCCTGCGGTTTTGCCACGGCGGCATTTGCCCTGCAAGACGACAGCGTGGGCCTCGACGATGCGGCCTTGAACGCCGAGGAGCGCCTCGCCTTGGTGTTCGGCACGGAAGGCGACGGGCTGGCGCCGTCCACGATCGCGGCCTGCGACTACGCGGTGAAGATCCCCATGGAGCACGGCGTCGACTCCCTGAACGTCGCGGCGGCAAGCGCCGTGGCCTTCTGGCAGCTGTGCCGCGGCGGGCGCAGCTGAGGCGTTTTCCGGCCTTCGTCTGCGGGTTGCCGTTTATCGAAAAAATTTGTGTGGATTTTATGGGTGCAAAGGCGCATAATCCCCCCATCGGTTTTGCATGGGGGAGGCCCGTTTTGGAAAACGGCGCTTCCCCCACGGGGAAGGGAGTGATGTGTCATGTTGTTTGACGTGTACGGAGACAACGCCGTGTTCCAGTGGCTGGGATGGGCGCTGGTCTTCATCGGCCTCATCCTGGCCAACGAGTTCGCGCGCCGCTGGAAAGCCGGCGGCATCTTCTGCTTCATCGTCTTGCCCGCGTGCCTGACCGTCTACTTCGTCGTCGTGGCCGTCAGCGCGGCGATGGGCGCCCCCTGGGCGCTGGCCAACCCCACCTACACGGACATGAACAGCTGGTTCCACTACGCCAAGCTCTACGCCGCCACGGCGGGCTGCATCGGCTTCATGGTGCTGAAGTACCAGTGGGGAAGCCTCGGCAAGGCGCATTGGTTCAAGTGCTTCCCGTTTGTCATCGTGGCCATCAACATCCTGATCGCCGTGGCCTCCGACTTCGAGAGCGCCATCCGCGCCTTCGGCACGACGTGGGTCTCCACCGAGGGCGTGCTGCTGCACGGCGGCTGGCACAACGTCTTCAACGGCATCGCCGGCCTGATGAACATCTTCGTCATGACGGGCTGGTTCGGCATCTACGTGTCCAAGAAGAAGCAGGACATGCTGTGGCCTGACATGACCTGGGTCTTCATCATCTCCTACGACATCTGGAACTTCTGCTACACCTACAACTGCCTGCCCACGCACAGCTGGTACTGCGGCCTGGCGCTGCTGCTCGCGCCGACGGTGGCCGGCATGATCTGGAACAAGGGAAAACCGCGCGAACACCCTGGCGCTGTGGTGCATGTTCTGCCAGGTCGTGCCGTTTTTCGCCAACGACTCCATCTGCGCCGTGCAAAGCGTGAACAACCCGGACGTGAACCTCGTCATCTCGATCTTGGCGCTCGTGGCCAACATCGCGGCGCTGGGCTACGTGTTCTACCGCAGCAAGAAGCTCGGCCACAACCCCTACACGAAGGAGATCTTCGTCGGCACCAAGAGCTACGAAAACGCCCTTGCGCGCCGTGAGGACGCCGAATAGGAGCGAGGGAAGGCTCGCTCGCCCGAGAAAGACGGCGCCCCCTCCCGCAAGCGCGCGCCTTCGGAAGGCGAAAGGGGCGATGCGCCCGAGGGGGGCGCCCGCAAGATGCAAGGACCAAGACGCCCGCGCGGACCGGCCATCTCGCCGTTTCGCGCGGGCGTCGAGCGTCTTCGCGATCGGCGGGGTGAAAACCTCGCAGCAGACGGGGGAAGACTCGAGGAGGCAGGCGGTGAAAGAAGCTGCAGGACATGTGTTCGACGTCGCGAGGGAAAACGCGCCCATGCCGGGTTGCACGGTCTCGAAGCGCGTGAGCGGCCCGGGCGAGCCGGCGATCGTCTGCTTTTCGCTGGCGCCCGGCACCGATATCGGCGCCGAGTCGCATCCGGTCGACAAGCTGCTCTTCTGCCATGCCGGCGAGGCGAGCGTCTTCGAGCCGGGCGGACGCGGCCGGCGCCTTCCCGCGTTTTGTTGCTCTATCATGCGCGAGGACGTGGCCACGGGCCTGAGAAGCGAGGCCGGCTGCGTCTACACCGAAATCGAACTGGAGAGGGGAAGCATCATGAACGAACTGCTGGAAGCGGGAAAGGCGGTGCGCCTCGGCGAGCTGCTCGACTACAAGGCCGACTCCATCGTCAACGTCGACATCGTCAAAAACGACCACCTGAAGTTCATGGTCATGGCCTTCGACGAGGGCACGGGCTTAAGCGAGCATGCCGCGCCGGGCGAGGCCGTCGTCTTTGCGCTCGAGGGCAGGGGCGTCATCGGCTACGAGGGCGCCGAGCACGCCATATGCGCCGGCGAGAGCTTCAAGTTCGACAAGGGCGGCAAGCACTACGTGAAGGCCGACGGGCGCTTCAAGATGGCCTTGCTCATCGTCTACGGAGAGTAGGCGGCGAACGCCCCTATGCCCGCATGGGAGAAAGGAGCCTCCTCATGAAGATGAAGACGAGGTTTTTCGCCATGGCGCTTGCCGTCGTGTGCATCTTGGGCGCGGGCAGCTACACCGGCGGCAACGTCAAGGCCTTCATCATCGACCCGGTCGATATTTCGGGAAAGAAGCTTGCGGTCAGCCCGGCATCGGCCTCGCTACGCGCCGGTTCGGTTTTCAAGGTATTCCCGAAAATAGGGTAGGTCGAACCCGACCACGCCCCTCGAGCGCTTTCCGATCGCGCCTGCTTCTATCAGCCGCCGGCGGGCGGCCCGTCTCGTGGGGCACGGCCGTGCAGGGGCTGCGGTAAAATCCGCGCGATGCCGCGCCCCCATGCGAAGGGTGGGGGGTGGATGAAAAACCTCGTTCACCCCTTGCGCGCCGGGCGCAAAGCGCGTAACATGCAACGCCGTTGCCCACGGCACACCAGATGCGGGCACGTGCACATTGCGGGGTGGAGCAGTCTGGTAGCTCGCCGGGCTCATAACCCGGAGGTCGTTGGTTCAAATCCAGCCCCCGCGACCAAAAACACCAGGTCACAGGCTTAAGCCTGTGACCTTTTTCTTTACGTGGTGAACTTCGGCAAAACAACTACGCCATCATATCCCTCATGTAAAAGTAGTCGAATATCTCGTTAATGCAGGTAGGCAGAACGTCATCAGGAGCCTCTCGACGTGTTCATCAGACGCCCTGGCAATTCCGTTTTCCGAAATTGCCGCTTTTTCTTCCAGGCTGGGATACATATCGCACCCGCCGAAGCTCTGGTAGATTGCCGCGATGCTCGACTTGAAGGAATCGTCTTTCTCCACCCCGAACAAGCTGCTGTCTTTCGCGAACCTCATTTTCGAGATAAGTTCTTTGCATTCGTTGTACTCCAGAACATACGCGCCTTTCGAACCGGCAGGCTTTTCCAGTTGCTGGTGATCGTAGTTGTCGAGCATATCGAGAGCGGAGACGTACGCTTGTATTACCTGGATCACATTCTCTGAAGCAAGGTATTCCTGCGCTCTTTGCATTATGCCTACAACTTGCCCGAGCTGCTCGAGACGGCGCTTGTTTTCTGCATATCCGTTTACTACATACTGTCTGAGAACAGAATTGGCCCACCGTCTGAACTCAATTCCCCTCTGAGATTTGACACGGTATCCAACAGACAGGACAACATCCAAATTGTAGAATTGGACATGGCGCCTGACGCTCCTTTTCCCCTCGTGTTGAACTGTCGCAAATTTTGCGACAGTTGGCACAGGGCAATCTCTTAGCTCTTCGGCCAGGGCGTTATTCACATGTTTTCCGATTGTCTTGACATCGCGTCCGAAAAGCTTGCTGAGCTGCGCTCTGTTAAGCCAAACCTCATGTTCCCGAAAATCTACCTTCACAGGAAGCGCGACCTCTCCATCGGACGATTCAAAAAGCACTATTGTCTTGCCTTCTGTCATTTTCATCCCTCTTGCATCCGAGTGCCAAACATTCACAACTTGATTTTAGTTCCTATTCCCAGCTCCTTGAAGTTGCGGGCTATTGTGGCCATGAGGTTGTTGGACTGCGCTTGTGGGGGGTGCGGGAGATATGACGCTTGACCGACGCGACGTCTGCACCCGGCCCTTCGCGAACTCCATGCACTTCTGCGGCGTCATCTTGCCGCTGTTGCAGCTGTATTCATCGCTACCTTCTTCCCGACTGGTCTTCCCGATCACGGGCCGGCGGCTGGCGCGGGGTTCGCTAGAATTCTGGGCGTTGAGAAAAGCGCGCGGTGGGCGCCGGCGATGGGCGCGGGCAGAATCCCCGACGCCGTCCACCGCGTCATCTAGGAGGCCTTTATGCAAGACCCATCTGCAAACGGTGCAAATATTTCGACAACGCCGTTGTCGAAAACCATGCTGGAATTGCCCACCATCGAAGAGCTGGAACGACACGTGCAGGCGACTCGTCGCGAGTTTGAACTCGGCTGCGCCGAGGGTGCGGTTGCCGCTGAGGAAGGAAGCGTCGAGTAGATGCAGTTCAAGTTCAAAGTCCAGAAGCACCAGACCGACTCTTTCGACGCGCGCCGTGCCGAGACGCACGACGTGGGCAACGACTCTGCGGGCGGCGTGCGGGAAAGGGAGCGCAGAGAGGCCATGACCGAGTTCGAGAAGAGACGCGAGGGCCTTTCCGGGGCGGCCGGGGCCTTGCGCGCGCCCGACCCGCGTGCCGCCGACTTGCGCGCGCCCGGCGAAGACGACGACGGCTACGACCCCTACTCCGACTACATGGACGCGTGGGGGCGCGCAGACGACGAAGAGCCCTGCGAGGATCCCTGGAGATAGGGGGGGCGCGGGCATGTACACGGTCATGGTCACGGGCGGCCTCGGGTCGGGTAAAAGCGAGCTGGTGCGCGAGCTGTGCGCGCTCGGCGCGACGAGCATCGACCTCGACGAGACAGGCCACCTCGTGCTGGAGGAAGACGAAGGCGCCCGCGCCGAGCTGGCCGCGTGCTTCGGCGACGACATCTTGGACGGGGAGGGGATGGTGGACCGCCCGCTCCTCGCGCGACGCGCCTTCGCCTGCCCGCAGGCCACGCGCCGCCTCGACGACGTCATGCTGCCGCGCATACTCGCCCGCGCCGCCGATTCTCTCGTGGAGGTGCGCTGCGTGCCCGTCTCGGACGCCCCCGTGCAGGTGGTCGAGGTGGCCCTGCTCGACCGCGCGCCGGCATTCGCCGCCCTGGCCGACGAGCGCATCGCCGTTTCCGCACCCTCCGACTTGCGCCTTTCGCGTGCCGTGGAGCGCGGCATGGACGCCGCCGACGCGATGGCGCGCATCGCCGTGCAGGCAAGCGACGCCTGCCGCGAGCGCATCGCCGATGTGGTGTGCGAGAATTCGGGGACGCGCGCCGAGCTGGCCGCGTGGGCGCGGAGCTGGTGGAACGCGCATCTCGCGGCCGGGGACTGGGCCGCAAGACCCGCGGCCGGGAGCGAAGACGGGAGCAGACCCGAGCGCGGGGCCGGGGCCGAAAACGGGAGCAGGATCGAAGACGGGGCCGGGGCCGCGGACGGGAGCAGGGCCGAAGACGGGAGCAGCGCATGGGAGTGAAACAGGCGCAGGCGGCGCTCATAGGGGGCGCGCGCGAGGCGGGCAGGCCGTTTCGCGTCGAGGCGCCCTACGAGATGGCGGGCGACCAGCCAAACGCCGTCGCGGCCATCGCGAAGGGCGTGCGAGAGGGCAAGCGCTACCAGACGCTGCTCGGCGTGACGGGTTCGGGCAAGACCTTCACCATGGCAAAGGTCATCGAGCGCCTCCAGATGCCCACGCTGGTCATGGCGCCCAACAAGACCCTGGCCGCCCAGCTGGCAAGCGAGCTGCGCGCGTTCTTCCCCGACAACGCCGTGAACTATTTCGTCAGCTACTACGACTACTACCAGCCGGAGGCCTACGTCCCCCAGACCGACACCTACATCGAGAAGGACTCCTCCGTAAACGAGGACGTGGAGAAGATGCGCCACGCGGCCACGGCGGCCCTGCTCACCCGCCGCGACGTCATCATCGTGGCCTCCGTCAGCTGCATCTACGGCATAGGCAGCCCCGACACCTACGCGGACATGTCGGTGTTCCTCGACGTCGAGGTGCCCATGGACCGCGACGAGCTGATCGCGCGCCTGATCGACATCCAATACGACCGCAACGACTACGAGTGCGCGCGCGGCACCTTTCGCGTGCGCGGCGACGTGGTCGACGTCTACCCGCCCTACGCCGACTCGCTCGTGCGCGTCGAGTTCTTCGGCGACGAGATAGACTCCATCCGCGAGATCGACCCGCTGACGGGCGAGGAGCAGATGGAGTACCGCAGCGTGCCCATATGGCCGGCCAGCCACTACGTCACCAGCCGCCCCAGCGTCGAGCACGCGCTCGTCACCATATCCGACGAGCTGCGCGGAAGATGCGCCGAGCTGAAAGCGGCGGGCAAGCTGCTCGAGGCGCAGCGCCTGGAGCAGCGCACCTCCTACGACCTGGAGATGCTCGAGACCATGGGCTTTTGCACCGGCATCGAGAACTACTCGCGCCACCTCGACGGCCGCGCGCCGGGCGAGGCGCCCTACACCCTGCTCGATTATTTCGGCGGGCACGGTTTTCTCACCATCATCGACGAAAGCCACGTGACGGTCCCGCAGATACGCGGCATGCACGAAGGCGACCGCAGCCGCAAGGTCACGCTCGTGGAAAACGGCTTCCGCCTGCCCTCGGCCCTCGACAACCGCCCCCTGCGCTACGACGAGTTCGAGGCGCGCATCCCGCAGTTCGTCTACGTGTCGGCCACGCCGGGCGACTACGAGCAGCGCGTCTGCGAGCAGGTGGTCGAACAGATCATCCGCCCCACCGGCCTGCTGGACCCGGCCGTGGAGCTGCGGCCCACCAAAGGCCAGATCGACGACCTGCTCTCCGAGGTCCAAAAGGCCGCGGCCGCCGGCGAGCGCGTGCTGGTCACGACGCTCACGAAGAAGATGGCAGAGGAGCTGACCGACTACCTCCTCGACGCGGGCGTGAAGGCCAACTACCTGCACTCCGACATCGGCACGGTCGAGCGCGTGGAGATACTGCAAGACCTGCGCCAGGGCGGCTTCGACGTGCTCGTGGGCATAAACCTGCTGCGCGAGGGGCTCGATTTGCCGGAAGTGGCGCTCGTGTGCATTCTCGACGCCGACCAGGAGGGTTTCCTGCGCAACCACCGCAGCCTCATCCAGACCATCGGACGCGCCGCGCGCAACGTCTCGGGGCGCGTGGTGATGTACGCCGACCACGTGACCGACTCCATGCGCCGGGCCATCGACGAGACGGCGCGCCGCCGCGAGATCCAGATGCGCTACAACGCCGAGCACGGCATCGAGCCGAAGAGCGTGCGCAAGGCCATCAGCTCGATCATGGACGAGATCTCGGGCGGTGAAGGGGAAGGCGGCGATGCGGCCGCGGTAGACGCCTTGGCAGGCGAGCTGGCCGAGTTGGGGCGAGAGGAGGTGCTGCGCATGCTCGCGGCCCTCGAGGAGCAGATGGCCGAGGCCTCCGAAAGCCTCGACTTCGAGCAAGCGGCCCGCCTGCGCGACCAGGCGGTGGCCTTGCGCGCGAAGGTGGAGAGCACCGACGAGGACGAGGCGCTGTCCCGCCTGAAGTCCACGGCGCGGCGCGGGTCTGCGATGGGCACGCGCAAGAACACGGCCCGCCGCCCCCGCCGCTGAAGCGCGCGTTCCCGGGTGCCTAGCGCTCCTGCCACCAGCGAACGAAATCGCCCGGCCCCAAGATGGAGACCCCGAGGAAGGGGAAGTCTTTCAGGTTGTTGGTCACGAGCACGCCGTTCGCGTAGACCGCTGCTTCCAGAAACGGCTTGTCGTCGATGTCGGGATACACGAGCGCGGGGATGTATCTGGGCACGAGCTCGTCTCCGACTTTCTCGACGAGCTTCAGGAGGTCTTGCGCGGGGTTTGCCAGCCCGCGCCCCGTGACGACGGGCCTCGACAGGACGTCTCGGTACTCGTCCATCATCTGCGAGCTGTAGCAGATCGTGAAGCTTTCCGGGTTGCCCAAGACGAGGCGCATGCAATGGCGGTTCACGCCGCCGGGCTTCAAAAGCGACGCGAGCAAGACGTTCGTGTCGAAGACGACGTGTACCATGCGCTCACGGCATCCGGGCAATCGCCGCGGCGCGTTCCTGCTTCACCCGGTCGCAAAAGGCGACGACCTCGGCGATGTCGGGTTCGGAGAGCCCGGCCGCGCGGGTCTGCGCATCTGCCTCGGCAAAGATGGCATCGGCTTGTTCGAGCGGGCTTCGCTCTTGCGAAAGCTCCTGCTGCACGAGCGCGCGCAGCTTCTCGGACACGCTCGTGCCCTGCAGGCGGCAGCGGTCCTCGAGCGCGCTTTTCAACGATGGCGTCACCCGCAGCTGTATGACTTCTGTTGCCGGCATCCTCACACTCCAAACATTTGCAGCCTGTATGCGCGCACCATTGTACTACAGAATCGTAGTACAGCCCTGCGCTCAAGCCCCGCCCGCCGCGCTCCAATCGTGAAACCGGTTGAGTTAGTGCCGTTTTCGGGGCGAAATCCGGTTGAGTTAGTGTCGTTTTCGGGGTGAAAATCGGTTGAGTTAGTGTCATAATCGCAGGTGCAAAGGCACAATTTACGCGGGATGCCTTCATGTCCTTTCGCCGAAGTGGTGACGCGCCGAAGCCGCGCGTTTTCGGTTGTCTTGCGCCCCTGCCCGCCGGGGGCGGCGGGGAAGGGGCGGGCAAGGCGGATGCGGCGCGGACGGCGGGTGAAGCGGGCGCGGCGCGGACGGCGAAGGCCGGGTGAAGGGGGTTGCGCCCGAGTGCGCCGCGCGGGGGAGGGCGCGTTGCGGAATGCGCCGCGAAGCGTGGAGATTTTGTGGACGCGCACGCCGCCGACGGCAGCGTGGCGAGTGCGGGCGGCAGGCCGGATGCCGCAAAAAAAACGCCCTTAAAATGCCCTGAAAGTCGTGATAGGATGCTTGGTGAGGAATACCCGAAAGGAAAGCTGGTAGATGCGTATGCACGGTTTCCGGAACGGAAAACATGCGAAGACGCGCCCCGATCAGGCGGCGGCAGACGCTGCCGTGCACGGCGCGCATTCCGTGCGCACGCGCGATGCGGGCGCCGCGCCCGACGAGCCGGTCCTCTTCGGCGGGCGGCGCCTGCTCTCGTTGAAGCTGCACCTGGGCCGCCGCGAGCGCGTCGACATCGTGCGCCAGAAGAAGCAGCGCCGCTCGTCGTTTTCGCTCACGCGCACGGTCGCGGCCGTCGCGCTGCTGGTCTTGTGCCTGGCGTCCACCGGCTCCACGCTGGCCTACCTCGCCTACACCACCAACCAGGCGGCCAACCGCGCCACGGCAGGCGCCGTCTACCTGGAGATAAAGGAGACCACCGCCACCGGCACCACGCAGCTGCATTCCGGCACCTACACCGCCAAGGGCGGCACGGACGGCAAGAAGGTCTGGGTCGTGAACCCGTCAGGCGCCGACCGCACGGGCGAGGTCGTGCGCGTCTCGCTCGTGGCGCAAGTCGGCTCCAAAGACGTCGCGGACGCCAACCAGTTCATGTCCGAGACCTGGGACGCCCCCGTCCAGGAGGGCTCTGCCTGGATATTGAAGGGCGACGTCGTCAAGCTCTACCTGGACGAACACTGGCAGGACAACTGGACGTACGCCGACGGCGCCTTCTACTACAAGAAGGTCTTGGAGCCGGGACAGACCACGGAGATGCTGCTGAAGGGCGCGACCCTCGTGGACGGCCTTTCCGCCGACGACTACGGCACGGTGAAGGTCAACGTCTTCGCCAACGCCATCCAGTCCACGCCGTCCAGCGCCACGGATCCCACGGTGGGCGCGCCCGGCGTGTGGAACTGCACGGTGGACGCGAGCGGCAACGTCACGAAGGTGACGCCGTCGACCTAGACGGGCAAGGCGCGGGGAGGCGCCCCGCGCGCAGGGCTTTCGCCGCGGCGCACCGCAAGGCGTAGCGCGGGCGGCGAGGGCCGGAGAAGTTGAAGGACGCGCCTTGCGAGACGGGCGCTTGAAGAGGAGAAGGACGAAGGCGGGGAGAGCACGAGATGAGGCACTACACGCTCCATAAATGCGGCAGGGCAGGACCTCCCGGCGGGAGTGCTGCCTTCCGTGCACGGGCTTGCGCGTTTTTCCCCGCGCTCCCGCGGCACGCCGCGCGCTATTGCGCCAGTCGCGACGGCCCGGCCGTCGTCGGCGGTTCCGTCCTTCGATCGAGAGGAGGGGCTGCCACACAGTGAAGGCATCGACGGTCCGCTTCCGCGCAGATGCGCCGACGCGGCACCTCGCGAAGGGAGGGCATGGGCTTTCCCGAAAGGAGGCGCCGCGGTGCACATGCCGGTACGGGCCGAGATGGGAAAGGGGGAAGGGGCTTTCGCAGAGGGCGGCCCGTCTTTCCCGAAGAAGCGAAATGCAACGTATCTGAAAGGAGGATAACGACATGGAGAACCAAACCCCCACTGTTGTTATCGAACAACAAGGCGAGAAGCGTCGCCGCGGCGGCCTCGTGTGGCTGCTCGCGCTGGCCTTCGTCGCCGTGCTCGCCATCGGCGGCACCTTCGCGTACCTGACGTACACCACCAACCAGGCGGTCAACCGCATCCAGACCGACCCGGTCTTGACGGCCGACCTCCTCGAGCCCAACTGGGACGCGGCCGCAAAGACCGCTTCCGCGGAGACGGACACCGCCAAGCAGACCAAGGACGCCTCCGGCGACTACTTCATCCCGGCGGGCGCCCACAACATGCTGCCCGGCTCTTCGGTGGCCAAGGACCCGACCATCATAAACACCTCCAACGGCGGCGCGAAGATGTTCGCCGGCATGATGTTGCAGTTCCAGGTCTGGAACGATACTGACAAGAAGTACGTGAACATGACCGCCCAGCAGGTGGCCGACACCCTGGCCATCTACAACCTGTCCAAGACTGAAAACGACACCACCGCCGGCCTGACGCTGGGCGACGGCTGGACGCAGATCACCGCCTACGGCACCGAAACCACGGCAACCGTGGCAGCTGCTGGCCAGACGACCGGCAACAAAGTTTATGTGGACTCTGACGGCTGCATGTACTTCTACTACACTACCGCGCTTGATGCGCAGCCCGAGGCCATCACGACCGACACCGACGTCGACACCACCGCCGGCGCCGCGACCGCCAAGACCTCTGCCCTGTTCGGCTATGTGAATTTCATGAAGGCTGCCACGCAGGCCCAGATCGACCAGTTCAACAAGACGGTCATCAAGTCCAAGAGCGCCTTCC
>CAVIIZ010000009.1:0-45749 GCA_963642995.1 bacterium
CTGATCGGACAGGGGCTGGACTTCGGGGCAAGGAGCTCGTGAGAGCCGCAACGCCCGTCACCCACGCTCGAACATCCTACCCTCGCCTCCGCCACCTCGCCGTGCAGTCTCTCGGCCGCCATTTTTCCCGTGCCCAACGCGGCCTCACAGGGAGAATTGCCAGCGGCCCGCAGCTGCAGCTGGCGCTAACCAGGGGCTCGCAGCGGCTCCTGAGTGTTGGCGGTATCCGTCGCAACCGCACTTTCGTTGCAATCGATCATGCAACGAAAAAAAATCATTGCGCAATCGTTGCAAACGATGCGGCGAGAAGAAGGCCCCTACGAAGGAAAGCCGCGCCCTCGAGCTCATATCCGAGGTCACGAGTGTATTCGTCAACAATAAAATCGACATTTGGGACTGCGGTGGGAATCTTGGACCAAAACGAAACCGGGAGGAGAACCGCATGTTCAGTATGGAGCAAAGACGGGTCGCCATAGAGACCTTTATCAGATTCGATCGTAGCTACGCCGATACGATTGCCGAGCTCGGCTACCCGACGAGGGCGTGCCTGCGCAACTGGTGGAAGGAGTACGAGGAAACCGGCGAGATCCCCGTCGGCAAGGGTCGCCACCGCAAATCCAAGTACACCGACGAGCAGACGCGGGCTGCGGTCGGCTACTACCTCGAGCACGGCAAGAGCCTCGCCAGGACGGAGTTCGACGACCTGCCCGACGACATCGAAGTCCTGCAGGACATGCTGCGCGAGGCGAAGCTGCAGCTCAGACGCGTGCAGCTCGAGCTAGACGTGCGCCAAGCCACCCTCGAGATAGTAAAAAAAGACCCGGGCGCCGCGCCGGGGCTGCTGACCAACGCGGAGAAGGCGGCGATGGCGACGGCGCTGAGGGGTAAGTGCAAGCTCTGCGAAATCCTGCCCGCAGCGGGCATGGCCAAGAGCAGCTGCGAGTACGCGAGGAACGCCCAGGACGAGGGCGGGGCCGAGGGGCGCGCCGCCGCGGGAAAAGCCGTAATCGAGGCGTTCGAGGCCGGCGGGGGAACCTGCGGATACCGGCGCATCCTCATGCAGGTCGACGCCGACGCGGAACCGGAGGACCGTGTCGGCGAGCGGGCCGTGCGCGCCATCATGGAGGAGGAGCGCCTGGTCGCACGTACGGCGAAGAGGAAGCGCCGCTACAGCTCGTACGCGGGCGAGATATCCGAGGCGCCGGCCAACCTGCTGCGCGACGAACGGGGCAAGCACCACTTCGAAGCCGACGCCCCCAACGAGAAGTGGATGACCGACGTGACCGAGTTCCGTATCCCCGCAGGCAAGGTCTACCTCTCCCCGATAGTCGACTGCTTCGACGGCATGCCGCCGAGTTGGTCGATCTCGACCTCGCCCGACGCCGAGATGGCGAATTCCTCGCTGCTCGGCGCATGCGCGCAGCTGGAGGAGGGCGACCATCCGCTGATCCATTCAGACCGGGGCTGCCACTACCGCTGGCCCGGGTGGATAAAGATATGCGAGGAGAAAGGGCTGGTGAGGTCGATGTCGAGGAAGGGCTGCAGCCCAGACAACTCGAGGTGCGAGGGCTTTTTCGGGAGGTTGAAGGTGGAGTTCTTCTACGGGTGCGACTGGAGCGGGATTACAGTAGAGGAGTTCGCGGGGATGCTCGACTCGTACCTGAGATGGTACAGGGACGTTAGGATCAAGAGCAATCTGGGCTACCGAAGCCCCATGCAGTACCGAAGGGATTTGGGCCTAGCGGCGTAAGGGATTTTGGTCCAAGATTTCCACCGCAGTCCCAAAGCCGCAAAAATTCCTTGTGACTCCATGAGTATATAAGAAGCGCACACTTTGAAAAAGGAGATGAGTGTGTTGGTGCTAGTTAAATTAATCGGGGTTCGAGTTGAATAGATGTGAGTCGCTGGGCAGATATGAAGAAACCCCCGTTCCTTTTGTGAGGGGGCGGGGGTTTTGCGTGTGCCGACCTGCGCACGCCGGCTTTTTCGCATGTGCTGGCTTGCATGTGTCGCTCTTGCCGCGCCAGAAAAAGACGGCCTGCCGCACAATGTGTGCGACAGGCCGTCATTCCAAGCCTTGCGCCAAGCTGGATGCCCGGCGCTTTGCTTCAAGAAAGCTTAGGCGCTATGCGCTCGCCTTCGCCTCCTCGGCCTCCTCGGGCGCCGGCACGCCGCCGCCCAGCTCGCGGATGGCCTGCAGCTCGTCTTCGCCTTCTTCACCAAGCGAATCGTAGCCGTTGAAGTGCCAGGTCTCGGGGTCTTGGGTGTAGCCGCCGGACTCCTTGTTGAAAAACATCAGGCGCGGCAGCGCGGCACCGTCGATCAAGGCCAGGTAGCCGTGGATCATCGTGAAGCAGATGAAGAAGAACATCATGAAGTAGTGGATGATGCGCACCTTCATCAAGCCGCCCACGAGGCTCGTGAAGCCGGCGAAAATCGGCACGTACATCGTCGTGCCCCACAGGCAGAAGCCCGTGTAGGTCATGAAGATGATGGCCACGCCGATGAGCAGGTACGAGAGCTTTTGCGGCACGCCGAGCTTTGCCGACAGCGGGTGGTCTTTCTTGAAGAAGGTGTAGTACTTCACCCACGAGACCAGCTGGTGGCGATTGTACTTTTGCGGCAGCCAGTTCCAAAAGTCGGTGACCGTCTCGCGCGTGCCGCCGACGGGGGAGGTCTTCACGACGAACGCCCCGATGATGCGCACGAGGCAGTTGATGAAGAACACGAGGCCGAAGAAGATGTGCATCCCTCGCGCCAGGCCCATGACGCCGCCGATGACGGGGTAGTGGATCTCGATGCCCGTCAAGATGAGGACGATCATCGCGACGAGGTTCACCCAGTGGGTGATCTGGAATATACGCGGGTGCATTTCCCTGTAGTGTGCGATTTCTGCCATTGCTATCGACCTCCCCAGGGACTCGTCTCGGCTCGGAACTCTTTGCCCGTCTTGGGTTCGACGAGGTGCACGGCGCAGGCGATGCAGGGATCGTAGCCGTGCACGATGCGCAGCGCGTTGATGGGCGCCTCGATGTTGTCGACGGGGCAGCCGACGAGCGCCTGCTCCAGGGTGCCGGGCACGTCGTTTTGGTCGCGCGGCGACATGTTCCACGTGGAGGGCACGATGGCCTGGTAGTGGGTGATCTTGTTGCCGGAGATCTCCATGGTGTGGTAGAGGGCGCCGCGGGGAGCCTCCCACGCGCCCTGGCCGACGCCGGTGTCGCGCGCCCGGTCGGTAAACCAGATGTTGTCGCCGTTTGCGTCCGCGACCATCTGCACGAGCTGCCCGGCCCAGGTGATCATGTCGGAGGCGACGACCTCGGCCTCGATGGGCCGCGCCGCCAGACGGCCGAGCGCGGAGTTCAACGCGGGAAGCGAGGCGCTCGTGGCGGGCAGGCCGAGCCCTTCCAGCACGGTGTGGACGTTGTTCTTGATGCCCTCGACGCCGGACATGTAGCTGACGAGCACGCGGGACAGAGGGCCGACTTCCATGGGGTCGCCGTCGTAGCGCGGCGCCTTGATCCACGTGTACTTGTCGTTGACCTCTTCTCTGGCCTCGTCTTTGTAGTAGCCGGGGAAGTTCTTCGGGGCCTGGGTCACGCCCTTGGTCGGGTGCAGGAGCGAGCCGTCGTCGTCGTAGTAGGCGTGCGCCGAGGTTTCGGCGAGCTTCTCGATGTCGAAGCCCTCGAGTTTCGCCTGGCCGTTTTTCACCCGCACGATGCCGGCGGGGAAGTAGCGGTTCTCGCGCTCGTAGGTGTCGTCGTCGAAGACGCCGTAGGCCATGAAGTTGCCGTGGACGTTGCCGCCTATCCCGGCGAGGTCTTCCTTGTAGACGCCCGCAATGGCGATGGCGTCGGGGATCATGGTGTTTTGCACCCAGTCGTGCAGCTTCTTGGCGCGCATGATGATGTCGTCGAGTTTTTCCACGCTGGGCACGAAGGTGGTGCCGCCCGGCACGGAGCTCATGATGTGGGGCATCTTGCCGCCTGCCAGCGCCGCGATCTCGTCGGCGGTGGCCTGCATGTCGATGGCCTCGATGTAGTGCGCCGTCGCTATCAAGTCCAGCTCGGGCGGCAGCTTGTAGGCATCGGGGGCCTGTCCTTCCATGAACCAGCCGCCGGACAGCCAGGAGTACTGGCCGTTTTTGGCGAACTTCTCCAGGCGCTCCTTGACGGCGCCGAAATCCGTGATGGCCAGCCCGTACTTGCGCGCCGCCTCGTAGGCGGCCTCGACGTCGGCGTTCAGCGCGTTCAGCGGGTTCACGTAGTCGAGCGCGGAGAGCTGGTAGAACCACAGGATGTGGCTGTGCATGAACTGCGCGCCCTCGATCAGGTTGCGCACGAGGCGCGCCCCCTGCGGATGCTTGATGCCGTAGGCCTCCTCGGCGGCGTAGATGGACGCATGCCCTTGCGAGACGGGGCACACGCCGCAGATGCGCTGCGCGATCATGGCCGCGTCAGTTGGCTCGCGGCCTTCCTGGATCAGCTCCAGGCCGCGGAACAGCCCGCCGGAGACCCATGCCTTGGAGACCTTGCCGCCCTCGACTTCCATCTCCACGCGCAAATGGCCTTCGATGCGGTCTACCGGGTCGATGATGGAGTGCTTCGCCATTTCTACTCACCGCCCTTCTCGCCGGCCGCAACGGGCTGCTCGCCGGCCTCTTCTTCCTCGACTTGCCCCGCGGCCTCGTCCTCGTTTCTGACGACGTCGCCGGAGACGAGGTGGCGCTTGGCGTACCAGGCGCGCTCCTTCTCGTATTCCGGGCCTCCGTTGGTGCGGCCTGCGGCCTTCATGCCGATGCCGTGGATGACGAGCACCACCGCGATGACGCCGGTGACGGCCAGCGCTATCGGGGTGGGGTTGAAGCGGATGTCGTTGATGCGCAGCGTCTTCAGGCGCGACAGGAACGGCCCGTTGTTGTCGACCCAGTTGCGCTGGGTGACGCGCGGGTCGGCCGACGCGCAGCCGATGCAGGGGGCGCCGGCGTCCACGCACCAGTTCACCCTGCGGTTCCAGCGGACTTGCGCGCAGTTCGAGCTGGTCTGGGGGCCTTTGCAGCCCACCGCGTAGAGGCAGTAGCCCTTGGCCTCCTCCTGCGAGCCGAACTTGTAGACGAACTCGCCGTTTTCAAAGTGGCCGCGGCGCGGGCAGTTGTCGTGGATGGTCTGGCCGAAGTACGCGCTGGGCATGTTCAGCTCGTTGAGAGCGGGCAAGGTGCCCAGCAGCAGGTACTGCACGATGATGGCGACCAGGGTGGCCGGGTTCACCGGGCAGGAGGGCACGTTGACGACCGGCGTGGACACGCCGTTGTCCTGCAGGTACTTCTGGATGCCCTCGGCGCCGCCCGGGTTGGGGTAGGCGGCGCAGAAGCCGCCGTCGACGGCGCACGACCCGGCGGCGATGACGGCCGCGGCGTCTTTGCAGGTGCGCAGCACGGGGGAATCGCCGGGGGCGCAGGTGGCCTCGCCGGCGATGCGCAGCGCCTCGCCGTCCCAGCGCGTCATGACGGCGCCCTCGATGACGACGATGTACTTGCCCTTCGCGCCCTCGATGGTCTGCTCGCGCGCTTCCTCGAGCGAGTAGCCGGCGGCCGCGGAAAGGGTCTCGGAATAGTTCAACGCGATGTACTCGAGAAGCAACGTGGCCGGATCGGGGTCGTCTGCCTGGGCGAACGACTCCGTGCAACCGGTGCACGAGCCGAGCTCCATCCAGATGACCGGGGAGAGGTCTCCCGTCGCCTTGCCGATCAGCTTGGTCTCGATTGCATGAGCCACATCGGCCCCCGTCACGCCCCGGACGCCTATCGCCGCAGCGAGGGTGCCGCAAAACGCGAGGAAGCTACGGCGCGTTACTCCGCGCGCCGCAAGTGACTCGTAAAACGAATCAGCCATACAAACCTCCATCTTTCCCGTGGCCGTGCAGGCGCTTTTCCCCGGACGCGCCGTCCCCCTGACATGCGCTCCGCGTGCCCGCTCGCCGGCCTTCGTGCCAAACCCCCCGTGTATGTGTGCCGCGCGCATCGGTACGCTTGCGGCGGAAGGCTTCGCTCTTACCGGACGGACTATACTGGTCTTGCGCGCGAAAGTCTTGCGCGAAACGGTTGGATTACAGCTAAACGCTCCAATAATCCGCAGACGGCGCGCGGCGGGTAGAATCACCTGGCATGAGCGGAAACGATGCGCGAAAGACACGGCAGGTGGCGACGAACCGCAAGGCGCGCCACGATTTCTTCGTCGACGAGACCATCGAGTGCGGCATCGTCTTGACGGGCACCGAGGTGTGCAGCCTGCGCGAGAACGGGTGCACCCTGCGCGACTGCTATGCGCTGGTGCGCGGCGGCGAGGTGTGGCTTTCCGGCATGCATATCCCCCCCTACAGCCACGGCACGGTGTGGAACGTCGATTCCGACCGGCGCCGCAAGCTGCTCTTGCACAAACGCCAGATACTGCAGCTGGGGCAGAAGGCCGCGCGCGAGGGCTGCGCGCTCGTGCCGCTGTCGGTGTATTTCAAAGACGGCCGCGCGAAGGTCGAGCTGGGCGTGTGCCGCGGCAAGAAGCAATACGACAAGCGCCAGACCATGCGCGAACGCGACGCCAAGCGCGCCATCGACCGCGCCATCAAGGAGCAGCGCCGCGGATAGCCCTTGCCGCGCGCGCGGACGGCGGGGCAGGCGCCCGTCACCGGCGAGACGGCGGGCGGTTGTGCAAGATGAAATCGGGGCTTGCGTTTCACGGCGCGAAAGCGTAAAGTACCCCCTCGTGTTTGAAGCGGAAGGGCGCACTTGCCTTCCCACCTTTCGACGGGGCGCGAAAGCCCTTGTCGCCGGGTCGCCATAGCTCGCGAGTTTCCCCGCGTCTAGAGCGCCCGTCGGCTGTGCTTTCAAGCTCGACGGGCTTTTTCATTGGAGGCGATTGCCATAGCCGCACAAGAGTCACGCATCAACGACGCGATCCGCGCACCCGAAGTGCGCCTGATCGGGGTCGACGGCAGCCAGCTGGGCATCTACAGCAACAGCAATGCCCAAAAGATCGCCGAAGACCAAAACCTCGACTTGGTCGAGATCGCGCCGAACGCCGAGCCGCCGGTGTGCCGCATAATGGACTACGGCAAGTACAAGTACGAGCAGGCGGTCAAGGCGAAGAAGGCGCGCAAGAACCAGACGAAGGTCGCGGTCAAGGAGATGAAGTTCCGCCCGAAGATCGACACGGGCGACTACGAGACCAAGAAAGGCCACGTGCTTCGCTTCCTCGGCAAGGGCTCGAAGGTCAAGATCACGATCATGTTCCGCGGGCGCGAGATGGCCCACCCGGAGCAGGGTCTGTCCATCTTGGAGCGCCTGGCCGACGACCTGAAGGGCCTGGCCGTCGTCGAGCAGCAGCCCAAAATGGAAGGCCGCAACATGCACATGCTCATCGCCCCGACCCCCGAGGCGAAAAAGAAGCAGCAGGAAAAAGAGCAAGACGCCCGAGAGCAGGGCACGAGCAAAGGAGCTGAATAGACATGCCCAAGATGAAGACGCACCGCGGCGCAGCCAAGCGTTTCCGCGTCACGCGCACCGGCAAGGTCATGCGCGCCAAGGCCTACAAGAGCCACATCCTCGAGAAGAAGTCGCCCAAGCGCAAGCGCAACTTCCGCCAAGACGGCGTGGTCGCCGCAGGCGACGCGAAGACCGTGAAAAAGCAGCTGGGTCAGGCCTAGCACACCGATGCGCGGCCCGGAGAGGGGCGCGCATGTTCACCAGACCATTCACCAAGGAGTTGATAGACCATGGCCCGTGTCAAGCGAGCAGTTAACGCAAAGAAGAAGCGCCGCACCCTCTTCGTCCGTGCGAAGGGCTACTACGGGGCCAAGTCGCGCCAGTACCGTGCGGCAAAAGAGCAGGTGCAGCACTCCCTGCAATACGCCTACCGCGACCGCCGCAACAAGAAGCGCGACATCCGCCGCCTGTGGATCGCCCGCATCAACGCCGCCGCCCGCATCAACGGCCTGTCCTATTCCGTGTTCATGCACGGCCTGAAGACGGCCGGCGTCGAGCTGGACCGCAAGGTGCTCTCGAACATGGCCATCGAGGATCCGGAAGGGTTCGCCGATTTGTGCGAGATCGCGAAAAAGGCGGCAGCGTAGAAGGTGAAGACGCCAAACGCCGACGACAAGGGGCGTGAAGCGGGGCTGGAAGGTGAAACTTCCGGCCTTTCTTTTGCGCGGGACAACACGAAAAAGGTCATGCGCCTGGGCACGGCGCCGATAGGCCGCCTGCTCTTCGAGTTCGGCGTGCCGGCCGTCACCGCCATCGTGCTGAACGGCCTGTACAACGTCATAGACTCGGTGTTTTTAGGGCAGGCCATGGGCAAGATCGGCCTTGCCGCCACCACCGTGGCGGCCCCTCCCATGACGGTGCTTTTGGCCATATGCATGCTGGCGGGGGCCGGCGGCAACGCGGTGGCCGCCATATTGATGGGCGAGGGCAAGCGCGACCGCGCCGAGATGGCCTTGGGCAACACCATGTTCATCGTTTTGGTGGAGGCGGTCCCCGTGGCGCTCGTGGCCACGTTTTGCCTCGACCCGATACTGCGCTTCGTGGGCGCCACCGACGAGACGCTGCCCTACGCGCGCCTGTTCATGCAGATCATCTGCTACGGCTTCGTGTTCAACAACATATCGTTCGGGATAAACAACTTCATCCGCACGGCGGGCGCGCCCTATCTCGCGCTGGCCACCGCCACGCTGGGGACCGTCGTGTGCATCGCGCTCAACTACCTGTTCGTCCTCGTCTTCGGGTGGGGCGTGGCGGGTTCTGCGGCGGCCACCGTGCTCGGGCAGGTGGCCTCGTCGGTGTGGGTGCTGTGGTACTTCGTCTGCAGCAAGAAGGCGCCGTTCAAGCTGCGGGCGCGCTGCCTGCGCCCCGAGGGGAAGCTGTGCGCGCGCATCCTCGCGCTGGGCCTGGCGCCCTTTGCCCTGCAATGCGCCGCCGCCGTCAACCAGATGGCGGGCAACTTCGTCATCTCTGCGCTGGGCGCGGCAGACGCGCTGGGCACCGACGGCGCGCTCGCCTCCATCGGCGTGGTGATGAAGATAGTCATGTTCACCATATTCCCCGCCATCGGCGTGGCCACCGCCGCGCAGCCCATACTCGGCTTCAACGTGGGCGCGCGCAACTACGACCGCGTGAAGCGCACGCTGTTTTGCACGCTCGGCACGGCCACGGTCATACTCGTCTGCCTGTTCGCCGCCATACACATATGGCCTGCGCAGATAGTCGCCATGTTCGGCATCGAGCAAGACCTGATGAACTTCTCCATCGACGCCTTGAAGGTCATGACCGTCTTGCTGCCCATCGTCTCGGTGCAGATCATCGGGGGAAACTACTTCCAGGCCACCGGCCAGCCGATGAAGTCGGCCATCTTGTCCGTCACGCGCCAGATCATCTTCCAGCTGCCGCTGTACTTCATCATCCCGGCCATCGTCCCCGGGCTGTTTTCCGGCGTCTCCCCGCTTTTCAGCTTCTGCTTCGCGTTTCCCGTCGCAGACGGCCTGTCCGTCGCGTTTTGTGGTATTTTCCTCCTCGTTGAAATCCGCCGCCTGAACGGCCTTTCGGCACATGAGGCGCAAAGGAGCGCACACGTATGACCGCACTTGAGTTCATCCCCGTCAAAGAGCCCGAGCACATCGCCGAGCTGGCCAATCTCGCGGAGAAGATCTGGCGCGAGTACTTCCCCGCCATGCTTTCCCCCGACAAGCTCGAGTACCTGCTCGACCACATGCTCTCTGCCGAGGTTTTGACGCGCGAGATCGCCGACGAGGGCTACGAGTTCTACTTCGCCGACGCCGATGGCGCGCACATAGGCTTCGTGGGCGTGGCCCCGCAAGACGGCTACCTGTTCTTGAGCAAGCTCTACCTGCTCAAAGACGAGCGTGGCAAGGGCTACGGGCGCCAGGAGTTCGAGTTCGTGAAGGCCCGCGCGCGCGAGCTGGGGCTGGGCAAGATCCGCCTGACTTGCGACCGCAACAACGAGGCGAGCCTCGAGCGCTACGACCACATGGGGTTTGCGCGGGTGGGCGAAGTCGACACCGACGTCGGCGGCGGCTACCAGATGAACGATTACGTGCTCGAGTACACGTTGTCCGACTGAAGTTTCGATTGCAAAGCCCGCAGCTTTTTGCCCCGCAGGGACGGGCGCGGGGTGAAAGGAGCAAGGGCGATGGCACGCACTCTCTCGCGCCGCTCGTTTCTGGGGGGCGCCGCCATGTTGATGGGAGCCTGCGCGCTCGGCGGCCTGTCCGCATGCGCGGGCACGGGATCGGGCAGCACGGTGAAGATCGGCTCCATGCCCACCGAGGACATCTTGCCGTTTTGGGTGGCCGAACGCGACGGGCTGTTCGCCAAGCACGGCGTCGAGGCCGAGATAGAGCTGTTCGACTCGGCCCAGAGCCTTTCCGCGGCCATCACGGCAGGCGATGTGGGCGTCGCCATGACCGACCCCATGCGCACGGTGAAGCTCGTGGAAAGCGGCGCCGGCTTGACCATGGAGTGGATATCGCTGGGCACGGACGCGAGCCAGGGGCGCTTCGGCGTGCTGCTGGCGCCGGGACTGGCGTTTTCCGGCCTGCGCGAGCTGACGACGCTGAGCAGCTCGCAGGGCGTGGGGCTTGCGGCCAACACCGTGCCCGAATACGTCTTCGACAAGCTGTGCGAGCAGGAGGGCCTCGACGCGGCCGCCGTTCCCGTCCAGGAGGTGCCCAGCCTGCCCGACCGCTACAGCCTCGTGGCGTCCGGCCAGCTTTCGGCTGCCGCGTTGCCGGGATCGATGCTCGCGCTGGGCGAGGCCTCCGGCATGAAGGTGCTCGCCGACGACACGAAAGGCGAGAAC
The DNA here is from genome assembly GCA_963642995.1 of bacterium. Lineage (GTDB taxonomy): Bacteria > Actinomycetota > Coriobacteriia > Coriobacteriales > QAMH01 > CAVAWX01. The sequence goes on from CAVIIZ010000009.1 coordinate 10,869, forward strand.
ATCTCGCAATCCGTCATAGTGGCGTCGCACAAGCTCGTGAAAGACGGGCAGGTCGCGGCGTTGCGCGACGCCTGGGACGAGGCGGCCGACATGGTCAACGCCGCGCCCGAGCAGTTCCGCGAGCTGCTGGCCGAGAAGGCCAATCTAAACGACGCCATCAAGGACAGCTATCCCATCAGCACGTATCCGCACGCGAACGCCGAGAGCGGCTCCGGCGCTTCCGGCGGCAAGGGAGGCGCCTACCCTCCCGCTTCGCTGATAGAGCCGCAGATCGCGTGGATGCAGAAGAAGGGCTACGGCGGCGAGAGGGTCTCCTACAACGAGACCGACGGGAGCCTTGCGATCGCATGAACGCGGCTGCGGGACTTGGCGCTGCGGCGGGCGAGGCGGCGGTTGCGGCGGGCGAGGCGGACGCGGCGCCTGTTGCTTTCGCGCCTCCTGCGTCCTACGAGCGCCTGACGCCTCTGATGTGCGTGCGCCTGGCCGCGCCGCACACCTGGCCGGGCCCTTCCGTTTTGCCCACGGCCTTCGGCGGGCTGTACGCGATCGCCTGCGGATGGGCGTTCTCGCCTCTCCTGTGGTGCCTGCTGCTCGCGGTGGCGGTGCTTTCGCAATCGGCGGTGAACACCCTAAACGACTGGGCGGACTTCAAGAAGGGCACCGACACGGCCCAAAACTGCGACGACCCGGCGGACGCGGTGCTCGTCTTCAACAATCCGGACCCGCGCCACGTGCTGGCGCTCGCGTGCGCCGAGATGGGCGTGGCGGCCGTGTGCGGGCTTGCGTGCTGCGTCGCCGCGAAAACGGCCGTGCCCGTCGTCATCGGCGCCATCGGGGCGCTCGTGATCGTGGTCTACTCGAACGGCAGGCTGCCCGTCTCGTACCTGCCGCTGGGCGAGCTCGTTTCGGGCGTGGTCATGGGCTTTCTCATTCCGCTGGCAGATGTGATGGTGCTGGCCGCCGCCTCTGCGCCGCCTGCCTCGCCGCTCGCCTTGCCCGCGGGCCTCTCGTCTGTCCTCGTCGTCGACGCGCGCCTGCCGTTTGCCCTGTACGCGCTGCCCTTCGTCGTCGGCATCGGCCTCGTCATGGCCACGCAGAACACCTGCGACATAGAGCGCGACGCGCCTGCGGGGCGAAAGACGCTCGCCGTGCTGGTGGGACGCGTCGTCGGGCGGGGGGTCTACCGGTTTTTCGCCGCGGGCTGGGTGGTGTTGGTCGCGACGTTGTCGCTGTGCGGCTTCGCGGGCGGGGCATGGCTTGCGGCGGTCGTGCTCGTCTTCGGGGCGGGCGTTTTGCGCGCCGTCTTCACCAGCCCGCTCGTTCACGAGACGCGAGGCCTTTCGATGGCGGCCATCGGCAAGGCGAACCTTTTCGTGAACGGCGCCTATCTGTTGGGTATGATGTACACCTTGATGAATCCGGCGACGGTCGCGTTCTTCTAGCACCGTGGCGCCTCGGCGGCGCTTGTGCGGACGGGGGGGGAGCGGGATTTCACATTTCCCCCTCGGACGTGCGCGCCGCCTCTTCTTTGCGCGAAAGGATTGCGTGGCTTATGGCGAAAGAGCACGTGCACGGCGTATTCGAGAACATCGCCGAGGGCTACGATGCGGCAAACGACCGCATCAGCCTGGGGATGCACCGCATGTGGAAGCGCTGCCTGGAGGACGTGGCGGTCGCGGCGTGCGCGGGCAGCGAGCCCGGCGTGGTGCTCGACGTGTGCTGCGGCACGGGCGACATCACCGAGCAGATCGCGCGCGCCCACCCCGAGCTGCTCGTGGTGGGACTGGATTTCTCCGACCGCATGCTCGACGTGGCCTGCGAGCGCACAGCGGGGCTGGAAAACGTCTTGCTCGTCGCAGGCGACGCGCAGGACCTGCCCTTCGACGATGCGGTCTTCGACGCCGCGGTGGTCAGCTTCGGCTTGCGCAACACGCCGGACTACGAGCGGGTCTTGCGCCAGATGGCGCGGGTCACGCGCGCGGGCGGCGCCATTGCCTGCCTGGACGCCTCGGTGCCCGATTCGGGGCTCGTGCGCCCGTTTTACCGTCTCTACTACAAGCACGTCATGACCTTGCTGGGCGGCGGCGTGCGCCACCACGGCGAATACGAATGGCTCTACGAGAGCACGCAGGAGTTCTTGAGCAAGATAGAGCTGGCCGCGCTGTTCGGGCGCGTGGGGCTGGAGCGGGTGGCCGCGCGCTCGTTCATGTGCGGCGCGGCGGCCTTGCACACGGGCGTGGTGGGAGAGGCGGTGCGCGGTGCTGCGGATGCGGCCGAATGCGCCGCCGCCGATGCCGGTGCAGACGGCGGATCCGTGTGCGCGGAGGGCTCCGACGGCAGGTCGGTCGTCTCGTTTGCCGTCGGCGGCGAGATGTAGGCGAGAGGGCCGTGCCCGCGATGCCGCATCTGTCCTTCACCAACGTCTCCTTGTCCTACCCGTCGCGCCGCCGTGGCTCGAAGGCGCTGCTCGCCTTGTCCGGGCTGGATTTCTCCGTCGAGGCCGGAGAGCCCGTCGCCGTCATAGGGCCTTCCGGCTGCGGCAAGTCGAGCACCTTGCAGCTGGCGGCCGGTCTTGCCTTGCCGAGCGGCGGGCGCGTCGAGGTGGATGGCGAGGCGCTCGTCGGCCCTCGGGAGAAGACGGCGCTGATCTTGCAGGATTTCGGTCTTTTGCCCTGGAAGACGGCGCGGGGCAACGTCGAGCTGGGCTTGAAGCTGCGCGGTGTCGCACGCGGGGAGCGGCGCGAGAGGGCGATGTCCGCGCTTGCCGACGTGGGGCTGTCCGATTTCGCCGGCAGCTATCCGGACGCCCTGTCCGGCGGGATGCGCCAGCGTCTGGCCCTTGCCCGCAGCCTCGTTCTCGACGTCGACCTGCTGCTGATGGACGAGCCGCTGTCCGCGCTCGACGCCTTTTTGCGCGAGCAGATGCAGGAGCTGCTGCTCGGGCTGTGGCAGCGCGGCTCGTACGCGCAGGTGCTGGTCACGCATTCCATCGACGAGGCCCTTTTCCTCGGGCGGCGCGTCTTCGTCATGTCCGGCCGCCCGGGGCGTGTCGTTGCGGCCTTGGACAATCCCGAGGCGGGCGAGGAAGGCTGGCGCGAGAGCCGTGCCTTCTTCGAGCGCAGCTGCGAGCTGCGCGCCTTTTTGCGCGAGGGAGGTGGACGCGATGAGTGAGGAGGCGTCCCGCATGGACGCGGCCTCCCGGGAAACGCCGTGCAAGGACGCGGCTTTCGGGAGCGCGCCGCGCGGCTTCGGGTGGCGCAAGGCCGCGGGCCTGCTCTGGGGCACGGTTTTCACCATAGCCCTGTGGTGGCTGCTCGCGGCCGTCGTGGGCTCGCCTGCCCTGCCCACGCCCGCGGCCACCTGGCCTGCTCTCGTGGACAATATGCCGCGCATGCTGCCCGAACTGGGGATTTCTGCCTTGCGCCTTGTGGCCGGCCTTGCCGTCGGCGCCGCCCTCGGCGTGCCGGCAGGCCTTGCCCTCGGACGCTCGCGGCGTGCCGACGAGCTTTTGGGGCCTGTGCTCTACGTGCTCTACCCGCTGCCCAAGATCGTGCTCTTGCCCGTGCTCTTCATCCTCTTCGGTCTCGGCGGGCAGACGAAGGTCGTCCTCATCGCCATCGTCGTCTTCTTCCAGCTGGCCGTGACCATGCGCGACGCCGCGCGCAACGTGCCCGTCGGCGCCGTCGTCTCCCTGCGCTCGCTTGGAGCCTCCCGCCGCCAGGTCTTCGCCCACGTCGTCGTGCCCGCGACTTTGCCCGACCTCTTCACCGGGCTGCGCGTGACCTGCGGCGTGTCGATTGCCATATTGTTCATCGCCGAGAGCATGGCGGGCTCTTCGGGCGGTCTGGGCTATTTCGTCATGCATGCCTACAGCCTGTTGGAATACGAGCAGATGTTTGCGGGCATCGTGGTGTTCGCCGTCTTCGGCGTCGTGCTCTACGAGGCCTTCGACTTCGCGGAGCGCCGTCTCACGCGCTGGCGGCGCATGTAGCAGATGTCGTCTTCTCCCGCCATCGACATCGAGCCCGCCGCGATGCGCGTGCTCGATGTGCTGGAGGCCGGCGGCTACGAGGCCTATGTCGTGGGCGGCTGCGTGCGCGACGCGCTCTCGGGAGCCGTGCCGCACGACTGGGACATCACGACGAACGCGCGGCCGGGCCAAGTCGAGGAGTGCCTGCGCGCGGCCGGCGTCCCCGTCGTGGAGACCGGGATCGCGCATGGCACGGTCTGCGCCATCATCGGCCGCAAACCCTACGAGATCACGACGTTTCGCGCGGAGGGCGCCTACAGCGACTGCCGGCACCCGGACGCCGTCTCCTTCATCGACGACGTGGAAGGCGACCTGCTGCGGCGCGACTTCACCGTGAACGCGATGGCCTACAGCCCGACGCGCGGCCTCGTGGACACGACGGGCGGGCGGGCAGACCTCGAAGCGGGGATTTTGCGCACCGTGGGCCGCCCGCACGAGCGCTTCGCCGAAGACGCGCTGCGCATATTGCGGGCGCTGCGCTTTGCGGCCGAGCGCGGGTTTTCCGTCGAGCCCGGATGCGCGCGCGCCCTGCACGCCGATCGCGGGCTGCTCTCGCGGGTGGCGGCCGAGCGCCTGGAGATGGAGTTTCGGCGCATCATATGCGGCGAGCACCTCGTGGACGTGCTGCTGGAATACGCCGACGTCGTGGCCGCCTTCATCCCGCAGGTGGAGCCGTGCATCGGCTTCGACCAGCGCAATCCGCACCACATGTACACGGTGTGGGAGCACATGGTGCGCGCCGCGTCGTTTGCCCCGGCCGAGCCGGTCATGCGCTACGCGGTGCTCTTCCACGACATAGGCAAGCCGGCGACGTTTTTCATCGGCGAGGACGGCTGCGGACATTTCTACGGCCACCGCGAGGCCGGCGCCGGCATTTTCCACGGGCTCGCGCGCGACTTGCGCATCCCGCGCAGGCAGGCAAACCACGCCGAGCTGCTCGTGCGCTACCACGACGCGAACCTGCCCACGACCAGGAAGGGGCTGCGCCGCTGGATAGTGAGGTTCGGCGAGGAGACCATGCGCGAGCTGCTCGTCGTCCACCGCTGCGACATACAGGCGCTCGATTCTGCCGAGGTGGATGGCGCGCTGCTCGGTATGGACGCCTACGACGCGTTCTTCCTTGACGTGCTCTCGGGGATGAAGGTGTTCGGCATGCGCGACCTGGCGGTGGACGGGCACGACCTGATGGCGGCCGGCGTCGAGGCAGGTCCTGCGGTGGGAAAGGCCTTGCGCGCGTGCCTGCAGGCCGTCGTGGACGGCGAGCTGGAAAACGAGCGCGCCGCCCTGATCGCCTACGCGACGCGCTAGCTCCAAGAGTCGTTTTCGCTCAGGCGAAGTAGTCTACTCCGCCCTCGAAAAGCGGCTGGCGCAGCTGGGCGCCGACGTTGCGGTAGAGGCCGTCGCGGCTGCGCTCCGTATGCCCCATCTTGCCGAAGACGCGCCCGTCGGGGCTCGTGATGCCCTCGATGCAAAGCAGCGAGCCGTTGGGGTTTGTCGACAAGTCCATGCCCGGCACTCCGTTTTCATCGCAGTACTGCGTGGCCACCTGCCCGGATTCCACAAGGTGGGCGAGAACGTCGGCATCTGCGGTGAAGCGCCCCTCGCCGTGGCTCACGGGCATCGTGTGCATCTCGCCCGTCTCGCAACGCGACAGCCATGGCGACAGCGTCGAGGCCACGCGCGTGTGCACGAGACGGCTCACATGCCGCCCGATCGTGTTGGCTGCAAGCGTGGGGGCGCCCGGGCGCGGTTCGACGATGTCGCCGAAGGGGACCAGCCCGAGTTTCACCAGCGCCTGAAAGCCGTTGCATATCCCCAGCATGAGGCCGTCGCGATCGAAGAGCAGCCGGCGCACGGCCTCGGTCGTGTCCGGGTTGCGGAAAAAGCTCGCGATGAGCTTGGCCGCGCCGTCCGGCTCGTCGCCGCCGGAAAACCCGCCCGGCAGCATGACGATCTGCGCACGGTCGATGCAGGCGGCAAGCTCGCGGCTGCTTTGCTCCACGGCGTGCGGGGAGAGGTTGTTCACGATGAAGGTCTGCGTGGCCGCGCCCGCCGCCTCGAAGGCCTCCGCGCTGTCGAACTCGCAGTTCGTGCCGGGAAACACGGGGATGACCACGCGGGGTTTCGCGAAACTCGACGGGCAGGTCAGGGGGAGCCTGCCGGTGAAGGAGAGGGCTTCGACGCCCTCGTCTGCCTCAGGCCGGGCCGCAGGTCCGGCAGCCCCGTCTTCGCCTTTGTCCTCTCCACCTGCCCTCTTGCCGGCGTCGCGCCAGGGGTAGACCCCCTCGAGCACGCCCATCCACGTGTTCTCGAGCTCGGCCAAGCCGATGTCCTCGCCGCATGCCCGCAGGCGGTACTCTTGCGTCGTCGCCCCCACGCGCCGCACGTCCACCCCGTCCCGCGTCCGTGCCTGCGGCAGCGCGCCTTCGTCGAGCTCGACGATGAACGACCCGTACGCGGGGGCGAAAAGGCCCGCGTTCGCCCGTTTGCCGTCCCCGCCTTTGCCGCCTTCGGCGTTTTCTCCATCTGCCCCGCCGGCGCCCTCGTCAAACGCGCCGCTTTCCAGCTGCACGCCGATGCGGTTGCCCACGCACATTTTGAACAGCGCCTCCGCCGCTCCGCCGAAACCGCAGGCCGCGCACGAGAGCACTTTGCCGCAGGCGATCAGCTCCTCTGCGAAGTCGAGCGCGGCCGCCATGCCCTCTGCCGTCGGCTTCAGGCCGTCGCCTTCGCGTTTCGGCTCGATGAGGAGGAGGGCATGCCCCGCGCCCTTGAACTCCGGCGAGACGACACGGCGCGCGTCTCCTGTCGCCACGGTAAAAGACACGAGCGTGGGCGGCACGTCGAGGTCCTCGAAGCTGCCCGACATCGAGTCCTTGCCCCCGATGGCGCCCACCTCGAGGTCGAGCTGGGCGTCGAGGGCGCCCAGCAGCGCGGCGACGGGCTTGCCCCAGCGCTTCGGCTCGTCGCGCAGCTTCTCGAAGTATTCCTGGAAGCTCAGGTGCGCGCGTGCGCGAGAGAAGCCCGTGGCCACGAGCTTGGCGATGCTCTCGAGCACGGAAAGGTAGGCGCCGAGATAGGGGTCTGCCTGCGCCAGATGCGGGTTGAAGCCCCATGCCATCGCGCTCGCGGTGTGCGTGGCGCCGCCATAGACGGGCAGCTTGGCTACCATGGCCTGCGAGGGCGTGAGCTGCCGGGCGCCGCCGAGGGGGGCGAGCACGCTGCCCGCGCCTATGCTCGAGTCGAAGCGCTCGGACAGCCCCTTCGCGCATGCCACGTTCGGGTCGGAGAGCAGCGCGTGCATCCGCTCTCGCAGCGTGGCGCCGTCCTTGCCCGTGCCCGCGCCCTCTTCTGCGCCTGCGTTCGCGCCCTGCGGCCCGTCCACATGCACCGCCTGGACGCGCCGCGCCCCGTTCGTGTCGAGGAAGGCGCGGTCTATGTCGACGATGTCCTCTCCCCGCCAGCTCATGCGCAGGCGCGGCTGCGCGCTCACATGCGCGATGACGCTCGCCTCGAGGTTCTCCTCGTGCGCGTAGGCGGCGAATTCCTCGACGTCGCCTGCATCCAAGACGACGGCCATGCGCTCCTGGCTTTCCGATATGGCAAGCTCCGTGCCGTCGAGCCCCTCGTATTTGCGCGGCAGCGCGTCCAAGTCGATGTCCAGCCCGTCGGCCAGCTCGCCCACGGCCACGGCCACGCCGCCCGCGCCGAAATCGTTGCAGCGCTTCACCAGCCTCGTCGCCTCGCCGCGCCTGAACAAGCGGCAGATCTTGCGCTCTGCGGGCGCGTTGCCCTTCTGCACCTCCGCACCCAGGGTGGCCACGCTCGTCGCGTCGTGCGCCTTGCTCGACCCGGTGGCCCCTCCTATGCCGTCGCGTCCCGTGCGCCCGCCCACGAGCACGACCGCATCCCCCGGCGCAGGCCTCGCGCGAACCACGTTTTTCGCCGGCGCCGCGCCCACGACCGCGCCCACCTCCATGCGCTTGGCGGCATACCCCGGGTGGTAGACCTCGCCGACAAGGCCCGTGGCGATGCCGATCTGGTTGCCGTAGCTCGAATACCCTTCCGCCGCCTCGATGCATATCTTGCGCTGCGGCAGTTTGCCCGCGGGCGTCTCGGCAAACGGCGTGCGCGGGTCTGCGGCGCCGCTCACGCGCATGGCCTGGTAGACCCACGCGCGGCCCGACAGCGGGTCGCGGATGCAGCCGCCTATGCAGGTGGCGGCCCCGCCGAAGGGCTCGATCTCGGTGGGGTGGTTGTGCGTCTCGTTTTTGAAGAACAGCAGCCAGTCCTCGTCGGCGCCGTCCACGTCGGCGGAAATCTTCACCGTGCAGGCGTTCACCTCGTCGGATTCGTCGAGGTCGTCCATGCGCCCGGTCGCCTTCAGCCAGCGCGTCGCGATCGTGCCCATGTCCATGAGGGTGACGGGGCGGTCCTCGCGTCCGAGTTCTTCGCGCAGCCCCAGGTAGCGGGCGAAGGCCTTTCGCACCCGCTCGTCGTCGAAGGACATGTCCACGAGCTGCGTGTTGAAGGTGGTGTGGCGGCAGTGGTCGGACCAGTAGGTGTCGATCACGCGCAGCTCGGTGATGGTGGGGTCGCGGTGCACGCCGGAAAAATACGCGCGCACGCAGGCAAGGTCCTCGCGGCTCATGGCAAGGCCGCGCTTCTCGACGAGGGATGCCAGGGCGGCGTCGTCTGCGCGGGCGAAGCCTTCCAAGACCTCGACGTCGGCGGGGCGTGCGGGCTCTTCGGACAAGGCCTCGGGAAGCTCCATCGCGGCCTCGCGGGCCTCGACGGGGTTGACGAGATAGCTTTTCGCCCGCGCGACATCGTCTGCCGTCAGTGCGCCTTTCAGCAGGTAGAGGGTGGCCGTGCGCACGACGGGCCGCTCGCCTGCGCAGACGAGCTGTATGCACTCGGCGCACGAGTCCGCGCGCTGGTCGAACTGGCCGGGCAGGTACTCCACCGCGACGATGTGCTCGTCGGCGCCCGGCGCGGCGAGCGCGTCGTAGGCGACGTCGCTTTGCGGCTCGGAGAAGACGCCTTGCACGCACCGCTCGAAATCGCGCTTTCCGATGCCCTCGACGTCGTAGCGTTTCACGATGCGCACTTGCTCCAGGCCCGCAAGCCCGAGGTCTGCGCGGAGGCGCTCGCGCAGCTGCGGCGCCCGGGCGTCGAAGCCGGGCCTTTTCTCCACGAAGACGCGCCTGGGCGGCCGGCCGGGGTTTCGGGCGGGCGCAGGCGATGCGCTCGGTGCAGACGGTGCAGACGACATGGGCGTTCCTCTCCTCGGAGTGTGTGCGCGTTCAATATGATAAAGCTTGCGTGATATACTCGCCTGCACATATGCGTGTGTTTTGCCTGTCGGTTTGAAAGAGGTGGGAAGCCGTGTCGTCTGCTCTCGTCTTCAACATCTGCGTCGCTGTCATCGTCGTCGCCACCATCGCCGTCTTCGTGTTCGGCATGGTCATGAGCCGCAAGCCGGAGCGCCAGATGCCGGTGATAGTGGCCTTCGTGGTGAATGCGCTGGTCATCGTCGCGTTTTTGCTGCTCGTGGCCTTCGGGCGCCAGCAGACGGTCGCGCCGTACGTGGCGGGCGCATGCGTCGTGCTGCCGTTTCTGTCGTATCTCATCGCCTCGAAGGTCGCCAAGCGCCGCCGCGAGGGCGACAAGATGGACAACGCGTGGGGCGCCTACCAGGTGCCGGGTGCGCAGCTGGCGGATTTGAACAACGCGAGCGACCAGGCGCTCTTCAACGCGCGCGCCGGCCAGGGCGCGGATTCGGGCATGCCGGCGTTCGGCGCCCGGGGCGCGGCGCCGTCCGGGGCGCAGGTGCCGGGCGTGCAGCTTTCCGGCAACGCCGCCGCGTCTGCGTCGCCTGCCGTAGACGATGCGCTCGCCCAGCTCGTCTCGGCCGCCCGGGCATCCCAAGCCGCCCAGCCCGCTTCGCCTGTCATGCCCGCCGCCGATTCCGCCGCCGCGCAGCTCCGGGCACTTTCCGCGGCAGAGCTCGCCGCAGCCGGCGCAGCCCCCGCGCCCGCCGCCCCCTCCGACCCCGCCTCCACGGGCGCGTTTCAGCCGTTGGGCGCCGCGGGCGCCTCCGCGCAAAACGCGCAGCCCGCCGGCAATGCCTTTTCCCCGCCCGCTGCGGGCGCTTCCGCATCTGCCGTTCCCTCCGCGCAACCGCAGCTCCAGATGCAGCAGCAGGCGCAGCAAGGGCAGCCGGGAGGCTTTTCTGCCACGGGTTCCCTGCAGGCGCAGCAGCCCCTGCAATGGTCGCAGCAAGTCCAACAGGCGCAGCAGGGGTGGCAGCCGCAACAGCAGCAGGCTTTCGGAGCGGAGATCACCTCCCCTCTCCCCCCCATGAAAGGCATCGCCCCTGCCTCGTCCGCCGCGCCCGGCCTTCCCGTGGCGGCCTTTCCGCCTGCGGCCGCTGCAGACGACACCCAGCCCCTGCCCCTGCTCGCCGCTTACGGCAGCGCGGCCATGCCGGCGGCAAGCTCCACGATCGCGCAAAAGATTCCCTTCCTGCAGGCGTCTCCCGCGCCGATGCAGGCTCAGGCGTTCGCGGACGCGCCCGCAATGCAAAACGCGGGCGCCGCATCGCCTGCGACCCCGGGTTTCGCGGCGGAGTCCTCAGTCGCCGCCGACGTCTACCGCGCCACGGCGGCAAACCTCGCCCGTGAAGACGCCGCCCGCGCATGCGCCGCATCGCCTTCGGCGGCACAAGCCGGCACAGACGACCTGCGTGCGAAGCTGGCCGCCTACCAGGCTGCTTCCGCGTCCCAGCCGGGTGGCGCGTATGCGCCCGCGTCTGCCGCCGCAGCGTCCTCCACGGCGCCTGCATGGGGGGCAAACGCGCAGACGGGGGCCTCGCAAACGCCCTCGACGACCGACCGCGTGGAGTTTTTCCCCGACATAGACGTTCCCGGCGACGGCGCCGCGTCTCCTGCGGTCTCCGCGGGCATCGACCTCGAGCGTCCCGACTTCGCGGACTTGAAGGCCAGGGCGGAATCGTTTCAGCAGCGCGGCGTGCACCTCGTCGCCGCAGGCCTGTTCGCGCAGGCTGCGGGTGTGGCTCCCACGCGCGGCGCGTGGATGGAGATGCTGCTCGACGAGATGGCGTGCTATGTGAAGGCGGGCAAGCCCGCCGAGGCGCGCAACATCGCCTTCGAGCTGCGTCGCAGCGGCCTGCTCGACGCCGCGCAGACCGTGAAGGTCAACGCCGTCATCGGCATGATGTAGGTTTTCCTCGCGTCGATGCGGCTGCGGCTTTCCTGCCGGCGGCCTTCTCTTTCTCAAAACACCGCTTGACAGCCGGGCACGGGGACGTATACTTGCGTTCAACATATGAACAGATGTGCAGATGAACATAAATGCATAGGAAAGGGCTTCAGCATGGAGGACGCGAAGACGGCGAGTGCGGAGAAGGCCTCGACGGAGGCCGGCGCCAACGAGGCGGCGGGTGCGGTTTTGGACGGGGCATCGAACGAGGATCTCGATGCAACCCCGGGCGAAGCTCGCGGCACAGCCCACGACATGCCCGCCGACGAGCTGCTCTACGATTTGGCCGACCTCTTCAGGCTTTTTGCCGACACGACGCGCATCAAGATCCTCTACGCGCTCATGGGCGGCGAGAAAAGCGTCGCGGCGTTGGCCGATGCCGTGGGGGTGTCGCAGTCGGCGGCCAGCCATCAGCTGCGCAACCTGCGCCAGGCGCATCTCGTGAAGTTCAGCCGCGAGGGCAAGCAGGCCATCTACGCGCTTTCCGACAACCACGTCTACACCATGCTCGAGCAGGGCATGACGCATATCTGCGAATAGGGAGGCGATGAAGGGGCGCCGCGCGCCTCGAGTTTCCCCGCGATTGAACGGCAGGCGGGCGCGAAAGGACGCGCCCCATGACGGCGAAAGGACGTTTCACCATGAAGAGGGCCTACAAACTGCAAGGCGAGCTGTGCGGCAACTGCGCGGCCAAGATCCAGGACAAGATCTCTAAGATGAACGGGGTGAACGCGGCTTCCGTCAATTTCATGACCATGCGCTTTCGGCTCGATGCCGACGACGGGTCCTATGCCGAGCTTTTGGAGGCCAGCAAACGCGTCTTCTCCGACGTCGAGCCGAGCTGCACGGTCTGCGCCTGAATGCCCGAAAAAATTCCGCGCACTTGCGCCCTGCAAACTTCATGCACCTGAAAGGAGGGCGATCCCGTGATGGGCGCCGCATACAAAAAACGCCTCTACCGCATACTCGTCGCCCTCGGCATCTTCGTCGTCATGGAGGCCTGCGCGATCGCCGGCGCCTTCGAGTTCGAAAACGGCCTGTGGGTCGAGTTCGCCTGTTTCCTCGTGCCCTATCTCGTCGCCGGCTACGACGTGCTCGCCCGTGCCTGGCACGGCATCGTGCACCGCCAACCGTTCGACGAGAACCTGCTCATGAGCATCGCCACCATCGGCGCGTTCGCCCTCGTCTTTTTCCCCGAAAGCGAGCCGCACATGGCCGAGGGCGCCGCCGTCATGCTCTTCTACCAGGTGGGCGAGCTGTTCCAGGATTACGCCGTGGACAGGTCGCGCGGCTCCATCGCCGAGATGATGGAGATCGCCCCCGACCATGTGAACCTGCTGCGCGAAGACGCCTCGACGGTGCAGGTCGACCCCTACGACGTGGAGGCCGGCGCGCGCATCGTGGTGAAACCCGGCGAGCGCGTGCCGCTTGACGGCGTCGTGCTCGAGGGCTCCTCGCAGCTCGACACCTCGGCCATCACCGGAGAGCCCGTACCGCGCGCCGTCTGCGCGGGCGATCCGATAGTCAGCGGCTGCATCAACGAAACCGGCCTGCTCGTGGTGGAGACGACGGGCGCCTACGAGCGATCCACCGTCAACCGCATCCTCGAGCTGGTGGAAGAGGCCTCCGAGCGCAAGGCCCGCACCGAGAACTTCATCACCCGCTTTGCCCGCGTCTACACCCCGCTCGTCGTCGGGTGCGCGCTGCTGCTCGCGCTCGTGCCGCCGCTTTTGCTCGGGCAGAGCTGGGCGGCCTGCGTGCAAAGCGCGCTCGTGTTTCTCGTCGTGTCGTGTCCGTGCGCGCTCGTCATCAGCGTGCCGCTGTCGTTTTTCTCCGGCATCGGCGCGGCCAGCCGGCGCGGCATCTTGGTGAAGGGGTCGAGCTATCTGGAGACGCTCTCGCAGGTGCGCACGGTCGTCTTCGACAAGACGGGCACGCTCACCAGCGGCAGCTTCGAGGTCGTCGCCGTGTACGCGCAAGGCGGCGCGGACCGCGATTCGCTGCTGGAGCTGGCGGCGCACGCCGAGGCGTTTTCCGACCATCCGATCGCCGCGAGCGTGCGGAAGGGGTTTGCGGGCACGCTCGATGCGGGGCGGGTCGCCGATGTGGAGGAACGCGCGGGGAAAGGCGTGGTCGCGCAGGTGGACGGGCGGCGCGTGCTCGTGGGCAACGGCAAGCTCATGGAGGCCGAGGCCGTGTCCTTTTCCGCATGCGAGACGCTCGGCACTGTCTTGCATGTGGCCGTGGACGGTTCCTACATCGGGCACATCATCATCGCCGATGTGGTGAAAGAGGGTGCGGCGCAGGCGCTTGCCGCGTTGAAGGGCGCCGGGGTGCGGCGCACGGTCATGCTCACGGGAGACGCCGAGGAGGTGGCGGCCGCGGTGGCACGCGACCTCGGCATCGACGAGTACCACGCGCAGCTCATGCCCGCCGACAAGGTGGCGCGCGTCGAGGAGATGCTCGCGGCGCGCGCGACCGGCGCCGACGACGGCGGAAACGGCGGCGGCGCGGGCAAACTCGCGTTCGTGGGCGACGGCATCAACGACGCGCCCGTGCTCATGCGCGCCGACGTCGGCATCGCCATGGGCGCGATGGGCTCGGATGCGGCCATAGAGGCCGCCGACGTCGTGCTCATGGACGACGAGCCCTCCAAGATCGCCGAGGGCATGCGCATAGCCCGAAAGACCATGCGCATCGTGTACCAGAACATAGTCTTTGCCATCGGGGTGAAGGTGGCGATCATGGTGCTGGCGCTGCCCTTCATCGGCCTGGCGAACATGTGGCTGGCCGTGTTCGGCGACGTGGGCGTGGCGTGCCTGTGCATCTTGAACTCGATGCGGGCGCTGCGCATGGCCCGCTAGTCCTGCCTTCGGCGGTGCGGGTATACTTTCCCCTTTCGCGGTTGCGTTGAACGAAAAGGGGAGGGAAGCGTGTCGTTTCTCGATTTGCTGCTGGTCGGCGTCGGGCTGTCGATGGACGCCTTCGCCGTCGCCATCGCCAAGGGGCTGTCCATGCGGCGCGTGAACTGGCGCCACGCGCTTGTCATCGCGGCGTTCTTCGGCGGCTTCCAGGCGCTCATGCCCGCCATCGGCTGGGCGGCGGGATCGCTGTTCGCCTCCTACGTAGAGGCCGTCGATCATTGGATCGCCTTCGTCTTGCTTGTCTTCATCGGCGCCAAGATGCTGTGGGATGCCTTCCACGACGATGAAGATGAGGCGGCAGGCGCCCGTGACGGGGCGGCGGACGAGACGACGGCTGTCGCCGGCGGGGCGGCCGACGGGGCCGCTGGGACGGCGCTTGCCGCCGACGGCAGGGGAGCACGCGAGCCGCGCCTCGACATGCGCGAGCTTTTCCTGCTGGCCGTCGCCACGAGCATCGACGCGCTGGCCGTGGGCGTGAGCTTCGCGTTTCTGGAGGTGGACATAGCTCCTGCCGTGTCCGTCATCGGCTGCACGACCTTTGCCCTCTCGCTCGGCGGCGTCGTGGTCGGCAACTTCTTCGGCTCGCGCTGGGAGAAGCCCGCGACCATCGCCGGCGGCCTCGTGCTCGTCTTCATCGGCACCCGCATCCTCCTCGAAGGCCTCGGCGTCCTCGGCTGAGCCGCGCTTTTCCGAGCCGTGCTTTGCTCCGCGCCGGATTTTTCGGAAGCGAGGCCTGTGCCGTTGGATTTTCATGTAAACCTTATCGTGTATAAGGAGGTGAAACATGGGTTTGGTTTCAGTTCCCGTCGACACCCTCGTCCCCATCAGCAGCTTTTCAAGGGGAGGTGCGAGCGCGCAGTTCGCAAAGGTCAGAGATGGGGTGCCCGTGACAGTCTTGAAGAACAACGAGCCGAAATACTTCATCATCAACCGTCACGACCACACGGCGTACAGGGAAAACGAGATCGAGCTTGCCGGTTTGAGGGCGCGGACGGAGGCGGAAAGCGGCGAGGGCGAGGCCTTCTCCTCCTCCGCCGAGCTGTTCTAGGGGCTTCGCGCGTTTTGCCGAAGTCCTGCCCGAGGTTCAAAACCCGGACCCTGTTTCTCGCTGTTTCCGATGCGCCCTGTCTGTGGATGGACGGCACGGGCGCGTGGTTGCGCTAGCCGCACCTGAACCTCTCGAGCCGCTTCCTGGGCGTGTGCTCGAGCGGGCACCTGAACTACAGCTGGTACTCGTGCCGCGCGCTTGGTGTCTGTCCGGCTCTCTCCATGTAATCCTGCAACTTTTGCAACGGGAACCGCAGGGGAGAACCCCGCACCCCGTCCCGCTCCCCACGCGCCGTTCAATCGGCACGGGGAAGCTTCAACGCCATCCTCTCCGTCCCCGCAAGATGCGAGAACCCGAAATGCTCGTAGAATCTTGCGCCCGCCTCGCCTGCCGGGTCCACCACCAGGGCCTTGGCACCGGCGAGCTGCGCCACTTTCATGGCGTTTTGAACGGCGTCGCGTAAAAGCGAGGCGCCCAGCCCGCAGCCTTGGAAACGTTTGTCCACCCCCAGCATCCCCAGCAAGACGGCGGGCACCTGATTGGGGGCGTTGCGGGCGAACCAGCCACCGGCCACGTCCCCTCGTGCAACCGAGTGGGCGCTGAGCGTGTAAAAGCCTGCGACGCGTCCGTCGCGATACGAGGCGTAGACGACTGCGGAGCCACGTGCGCGGGCGGTGGCCGAATGCTTTTTCGCCCAGGAGTCGACTGCGTCTTCCCCGCAGCAAAATCCCTCTATGCGGGTGCCGGGGGCGAGTTGCACCGGCTTCGAGAAGCCGCTCACTCCCACACCGCCTCGCGGGAGAGCAGGTTTCGGGCAGCCGCGGGCATGGGGGCGTCCAGCATGTCGCAAAACGCGTCGAACGCCTCGCGGGAGAGGACGGTGGCGGTGGCCTCGCCGATGTCCTTCGAGGCGTTCTCGTCGAGGTGCGCCGTGACCCACTGCGTCAGAGTCTCGCCCCGCAGGCTGGCGGCGCGCTCGTAGCTCGCCCGCTGGTCGCGCGTCAAGCGTATGTCCATGCGGCACTGTTTTTCTTTCTTCTCGACGGTCGCTGGCATGCGCGCTCCTCTCGTTTTCGGTTCCTGCGAAAAGCCCCGACGCAGGGCGAGGCCCGTGCCGGAGAACAGGCGGGCGGCCCTCGCGTGCCGGCGACGGTCTTGCTGTCTCGAATTGTACGCACCAATTCCGTACAAGACAAGGGATGCGGCGGCGGGGCGCAGCTGCAATCCTCTGCAAGCGCTGCAAACGAGTTCACCCGACGCCCGCTTGCATGAGCCCGGTCGAGTTTTGCGGGGAAGGATTGCCCTTTGGTTTTCGTCTGGACCGGGGCTGCAAATCCAAGACGCAAGGAAAGCATGCAGGCTTTCGGACGCCTCTTCCGTTTTCCCTTTCGTCTCTACAGGCTCTCCAGGCTGCGCTGCATGGCGTAGCGGATGATGTCGCTGCGGTTGACGGTGCCCACGACCTCGCCCTCGTGCACGATGGGCACCTTCTTCAGCTTGTGCGTGGCCAGAAGCGAGCATGCCTCTTCAAGCGAGGCGCCCGTGTCGAGCGAGACGAGCTTTGCGGTGGCGAGCTGCTCCACCGGCAGGCCCACCAGCTCGTGCATGCGCTCGTCGAGCGTTTGGCTGTTCGCGAGCTGCGCCAGGGCATAGGCGCCGTTCACCGCGGGGTGCTTGTCGGCCAGAAACCGCATCACGTCGCCGTCCGAGACGAAGCCCGCCGCATGCCCGTCGGCGTCGAGGAGCGTCACGCCGCCCACCCGATGCTCCACGAACAGGCCCATCGCCTCGCGCAGGGGCGCCGTCATGGGCAGCGTGTAGGGGTCGGGCTGCATGACCTGCGTCAGCGGATTGTCCGGCTGCAGGCCTTCGGCGCTTTCGGCCCGCCGCATCTTCGCGCGCCTCACGGCGGCACGGGCATAGGCCCAGGCGATGGCGCAGCCTGTCGCGGCCACGGCAGAGGCCACGGCCATGGGCGTCGAAAATCCGATGGCCATGGCCGCAGACGAGGAGGCGCCGCCGGCCAGCGCGCCTGCCTGGGCGCCGGAGAGCAGGCCCGTGTACAGGGAAGGGGCGACGCACGCCGCGATCTGTACGAAGGTGGTGGACAGCGCCACGCCGAACGCGTTGTGCTCGGGCGCGAGCGTCTTGAGCCCCGCCGACTGCGACGGCGAGAAGACGAGGCCCGTGCCCGCCATGACGAGAAACGCGCCGGCAAACACCGCCGGCAGCGACATCTGCACGCAAAACAGGGCCATCAGCGCGAACCCGGCGGCGACTACGGCGTATCCCGCGGGCAAAAGCGGCCATTCACCGCGCTTGTCCATGATGCGCCCGCCCACAAGCGAGGTGCCTGCGTTGCCCAGCACCGGGACGAGGATCACGAGCCCCGCCGCAAACGCCGAGAGCCCGACGGCGCCCTCGAGGTAGAGCGGCAGCAAGACGCTGCAGCTGAAGCTGCCCATCATGGCGATGGTGGTGAGGACGATGGAGGGCCAAAACGCGCGGCTTCTCATGGGCGCGAGGTCGATGAGGGGATGCGCGCAGCGCGTTTGGCGCACGACGAAGCCCGCCGCGCAGGCAAGCGCCACCGCAAGCGACGCGCCCGCGACGAGCGCGTCGAGGGTCAGCTGCACGAGCCCCAGGCACAGCCCGCACAAAAACACGCTCGAGAGCAGCACGGAGCACACGTCCAGATGCGCCTTCTCGTTTTCGAGGTCGTGCACCGAACGCAGCGCGAGCAGCGCGAGGAGCACCATGGCGGCGGCCGGCAGCGCGAAGATGGCGCGCCATCCGAATGCGGTGACCACGCCCCCGCACGCGACCGGCGCCAGCGCAGGGCCGAAGGTGATCATGCATCCGCCGATGGAGAGGTAGGTGCCCAGCTTGCGCTTCGGGGTGACGACGAGCACCGTGTTCATCATCAGCGGGATGAAGATGCCGCTGCCCACCGCCTGCACCAGACGCGCGAGCATGAGGGCGGGAAAATCGGGGGCGACCAGCCCGAGCAGCGATCCCGCCAAGGTGAAGGCGACCGCTGCGAAATACAGGATGCGCAGCTTGATGCGGCGGTAGAGAAACGCCATGCTCATGACCACGACCGTGGCCACGATCATGTAGCCGGTGACCGTCCACTGCGCGAGCACCGAGTCGATGTTGAAATCCCGCATGATGGACATGAGCGCCATGTTCATCATGTTCTCGTTGAATCCCGCCAGAAACGCGCTGCCGTAGAGGACGACGAGCAGCGCCGCCGGCGCCTTGCCGTTGTGCATGGGTGTTCCCCTTTTCTTGATGGAGCCTGCCCTCTTGGTAGGGCCTGCCTGAATCTTACAATTGAAAGCAGCCTGCAAAGCGGCGGAAAGTTTCCCTTCGGAGAGCTTTCGTCCCAGACGCCGGATACCGCGCGACGGAGCCTGCCGGCAGCTCGCAGGTGCTGTTGCGGCCCGTGAACGCCCTTTGCGCCGCGAGGTCGCGCATGCGATGCGGGCGGTTTCGGGCCTTTGCGTTCACTATACTTTCGGTGTGTCGCCCGAGATGTGCGCGACGGTGAAACCGACGAATGGAGAAGGTGGGGCCCATGAGCGTTGAGGAGACGGTGCAAAACATGGTGGAGGCGCTGCGCGACGGGCGCGGCGTAGAGTGCGAGCCGGCGGATTTCCCCTGCATAGCGCAGGCGATGGAGACGAACCCGCTCGTGAGCGAGGCCGGTGTGCGAAAGGTGTTCGCGTCGCTTTGCGCCGATGACGTGCCCGCGCTCGAGGCGGCCGCGGCCGCTGCGGGCAAGGGGGCGCAGGCCTGGCTCGGCTTCAAGCTCGTCACCGACGGGAAGGCCGCGACGCAGTGCTCGGGCGAGGGAAAGTGGATGGTGAAGTTTCCCGAGGGCAGCGCCGACGGCCGCCCGGGCGTGTTTTTCGCCGACGTGAACAAGAGGCTGCTCGCCGCGCGCCCCTACACGCGCCGCGACGAGTTCCAGATGCACGACGTGACGACCGGGCCTTCCATGCACTGCGAGCAGTTCCCGGGCGTCGTGTGGCTGGCCCAGCCGCTGTTCGACTCGCCGCGCATCGCAATCTTCGGGGCGTGCGACGTGGCCATGCACCTGGCCGAGTACGCATCGCATGTGGGTTTCGCGACGGTGGTCTACGACGACGACCCCGAGTTCTTGAACGAGGAGCGCTTCCCCTGCTCGAGGCTCGTGCGGATAGATTTCGAGCGCATCGGGGAAGTGGAGCTGACCGAAGACGATTACGCGTGCGTGCTCACGCGCGGGCACGTGCACGACCCCGAGGTGTTCCAGCATGCGCTGCGCTCGCCTGCGCCCTATGTGGGCATGATCGGCCACAAGGACAAGGTGGCGAAGAACATCTTGCAGGCAAAAGACGCGGGCATCTCGCCCGGGCGCATCGACGAGGCCCATTCGCCCATCGGCATCAAGTTCGGGGCGAAGACCCCGGCAGAGATCGCCGTGTCCATCATCGCCGAGCTGATCGACGTGCGGCACAAGGCGCGCTCTGCGGGGGAATAGGGCGCATGGACGCGTGCGCCGTGCGCCGTGCATGCGGCGGACGCGGCGCGCATGGGGAGCTGCACGGGGGCGGCGCACGTCAGGACTTCGGGGGTTTGCGCCGGGCACGTGGGGCTTGCATGGCTTTTGCCTCGGGATTTCTGGAGGGCACGATAGATTCTGTCCGGAACCCGTTTGGGTTTCGTGTGGAAACCGCATAGGGTCCGTTCGGCGTTTTGTCCGGATTCGCCTGCCACAATCGTCGTCGTCATGGAGGCGTCGGCAGACGGGGGCGGTGAGGAGATGGACGGCGAGCTGAAAGCGAGGGTCGCGTCGCTTCTGCGGCGGGCGGGGCTGTCCCATGTGAACAAGTCCGCGCTTTGCTGCGTGTCCGTGCTCGCCGTCGCCGCCGTCTGCGTCGCCTTGTGGCGCTTTTGGCCTGCGGCTGGCTCCGACAGCTTCAGCCTGGACGGCGCATATGCGGACGCGGGGCAAAGCGAGCAGCAGGATGCGGCGGCAGACGGGACGGCCTCGACGAAGGCGGCTGCCGGCGCGGCCGGCGCGGCCGCTGATGCACGGGATGCGGCCTCGCAAATCGCCGTGGACGTGGAAGGCGCCGTCGTCTCTCCCGGCGTGTACACGCTCGCGGCCGGCTCGCGCGTGGGCGATGCCGTGGAAGCGGCGGGCGGCTTTGCCGAGGGCGCCGTCGCGGCGCAGGTGAACCGCGCCCAAAAGCTCGAAGACGGGGTGCAGGTCTACGTGGCGCGTGAAGGCGAGGCTGCGGCAACCGGTTCGGGCACGTCGCCCGCATCAGGATCTGCGGGCAGCTCGGCTGCCGGCGCTGCGGGGCAGCAGGCCAAGGTGAACATCAACACCGCGACAAGCGAGCAGCTCCAGACCCTGCAGGGCGTGGGCGAGGGCATCGCCTCGCGCATCATCGACTACCGCGAGAAGAACGGCTCGTTCAAGAAGATCGAGGACCTGAAGAACGTGAGCGGCATCGGGGACGCGCGTTTTGCCGCCATCGAGGAAAGCATCACGGTGTGAGCGGTTCCGGTGCAAGGCCCGCTGCCCCGCGCCGTCCCTCTCTAGGCCCGCTCGCGCCCGCCGCGATCGCCGCGTGGGGTGCGGCTATCGCGGTGGAGCAGGCGAGTTGGCGCGCCTACACGGGGTCTTTCGATTCTTCCGCCGCGTCTCTCGCGCTCGGGGCGCTTGCCTGCGCGGCGCTGCCCCTGTGGCTGCTTGCGCGCGGCTTTGGAAGGGGGAAGCGGCGCGGGGAGAAGGCGGGGGCGGCGGCCGGCGGCCGGCGGGGAGGAGGAGACGAGCCGAGAGGGTTGGATGCGGCGTCGCAGGCGCGCGGATTGCGGGGAGGGTGCGCGCGGGCGAAGGGGAAGGGGCGTCCGATTCTCGTCGCGTCGGCTGTCGCGGCCGTCGCCTGCTTTGCCTGCGCGGCATGCTCGACGCTGTACTGGCAGGCGTGGGCGGGCGATGTCGCCTTGCTCGCGGATTCCGCGCTGCAGGATGTGCGCATCGAGCTGACCGGGGACGTTTCCTCGCGCGACTACGGGAACGTCTCGACGGGGCGCGCCGCCGTCGACGGGCGTCGCGTTTCGGTGCGCGTGCTGTGGCCAGACGATGTGGCAGAGATCCCGGGCGCCGGGCATGCCGTCACGGCCGACGCGCTCTACACGGCGCCGCAAGACGATGAGGGGGGATCGTGGAACCATAGGAACGGCTACGCCGGGATGCTGCGCCTGTCGGACGTGCGGGATGCGGGTGCGGCAGGCGGCCTTTCGGGCCTTGTCAGCGGGTTTCGCGATTCGGCGTTTCGCTCCATCGAGCAGCGCGGCGGCGACGGCGCTGCCTTGCTGGCCGGCCTCTTGCTGGGAAACCGCACCTTGTACGCGGGAAGCGAGCTGGAGCAGGACTTCAAGACCTGCGGGCTTGCGCATCTCATGGCCGTGAGCGGCACGCATCTGGCCGTCGTCACCGCCATCTTTTCGTGGCTGCTCGCGCGCACGCCCCTTGCATGGCGCGGCCGCTGCGTCGTGCTCGCATGCGCGCTGGGGCTCTACGTGGCGCTCACCGGCTTCTCGCCTTCTGCCATGCGTGCCGCCGTCATGTGCGTGGTGGCGCTTTCGGCGGCGGCGGGCGGGCGCCGAAAGCACGTCTGCACGGCGCTCTCCCTGTGCGTGCTCGCCTTTATCGCGCTCGACCCCGCAAACGCCTACAGCCTGAGCTTCGTCTTGTCGGTGCTTGCAGTGCTCGGCCTCGTGGTGCTAGGCCCTCTTGCCTCGTGCTGGGTCGCGCATGTGGCGCCCGCTCGTCTTTCCAAGGCCGCCTCGGGCATCGGGGTGACGCTTGCCGCGACGCTGGCCACCTTGCCGGTGACCGTGCCCATGTTCGCCCAGTTTCCCCTCATAGTCCCCTTTGCCACCCTCGTGGCCGCGCCGCCTGTCACGCTCGCCCTCGGGGCGGGGGTGGTGGCGCTGCTCGTCGGCGTGGCCGTCCCCGTGCTCGGCGACCTCGTGCTCTCGTTTGCCGTCGCCGTCTCGTCGGCAAGCGCCTTCCTCGTCCACGCGATGGCAGACATCCCGCTTGCCTGCATCCCCCTCGACGCCGCCGCGGCTCCGCTCGCGCTCGTGTCGGCAACGCTCGCCGTCGCCTTGTGGGCAGCATGGCCGCTGCCCGCCTCTGCAAAAGACGCTTCGCCTGCGCCGTGGAGGCCGTCTGCCGGGCGCGACGGCACGCGCCTTGCGCACCGCGTCGGCGGCCGTGCCCTCGTCTGCGCGTGCCTGTGCCTCCCCTTTTTCGCCCTCGTCGTGCACGGCATGGCCAACGGGTCGGGGTTCGCCGCCTGGGTGGGCGTGCCGGATGCGGCAGGGCCGCAGGTGGTCATGCTCGACGTGGGGCAGGGGGACGCGCTGCTCGTGCGCGACGGCGAGGCGGCCGTGCTCGTCGACACGGGCGAGGAGGCCGATGCGCTCGCGCGCGGGCTCGCGCGCCACGGCGTCACCCATCTCGACGCCGTGTTCGTCTCGCACAAGGACAGCGACCATGTGGGCGCGCTTTCCGGCATCGTCGGCGTTGTCGGAATCGACCATGTCTACGTGCATGCCGACCTGCTCTCGGCCCCGGGGGAGGCGCAGGTGCTCGAATCGGCCCGGCGCGCGACGGCCGGACGCGGCGCGGAGGGCGTGCGCCCCGGCAGCACATGCAGGGCGGGGGCTTTCACCATCGAGGTGCTCGCCCCGGAAGACGGCGGCGAGAGCGGCAACGACGACAGCTTGCAGATGCTCGTCAGCTGCGACGCAAACGGCGACGGGCAGGCCGAGGCGCGGGGTTTCACCAGCGGGGACGCCGAGGCCGATGCGATAGCCGCCACCGTGGACGAGGTCGGCGACGTGGATTTCGTGAAGGTGCCGCACCACGGCAGCCGCGGCGGCATGAGCGCCGAGGAGCTGGCCATCCTCTCCCCGCAGGTCGCCCTCATAGGCGTGGGCGCGGACAACAGCTACGGGCACCCCACGCGCCAGATGCTCGACTTGCTAGCGCAGGCTCGTGCTAAGGTGTACAGGACGGATGAAAACGGCGACGTCACGCTGCGCTTCACGGACGGCAGCATGGAAGTGGCCGTCCAGAGAGACGAGAGTTGAGGAGCGCCGCAACGTGGGCGATGCACAGGATTTTCTCGCAGGGTACCTCGTTGTCGGCGCCGACGCGATGAAGAGGCGCTATGTGGTCTCGCGCCTGCGCGCGCGCCTGGAGAAAACCGGCGACCTCTCCTTGAACGAGGACGTCTTCACGGGTGCGGACGCGACGGGCGACGACATCGTGGGCGCATGCGGCACCATGCCCTTCATGAGCGAGTACCGCTTCGTCTACGTGCGCGAGGCCGAGCACTTGAAGAAGGAGGCGTCCGAGGCGCTCGTCTCCTATTTCGCCGACCCGTGCGCCTCGACGGTCGTCTTGTTGGAATCGGCGTCGTTGAAGAAGAACACGCGTCTGTACAAGGCCGTGGCAAAGCTCGGCGCGAAGGCCGTCATCGACTGCGCGGCCAGGTCCAAGCGCGACCTTCCCGCCCAGGTGCGCGACTTTGCCGTGGCCCGGGGCGTGACCATCGCGCCCGCCGCCGCCGACGAGCTGGTCTCGCGCGTGGGCGAGGACACGGTGCATCTGGACGCGGAACTGCAAAAGCTTGCCGCCGTGCTCGGAAGCGGCGCGGAAATAGGGGTGGGCGATGTGCGGCGCTACGTGGCGCGCACCAGCGAGGTGAAGCCCTGGGAGCTGGCAGACGCCTTGGGCGCGCGCGACGCGGCCCGTGCGATGTCGCTGTTGGCGAAGATGCCCTCCGCCTCGCCTTTCGGGCTGCTCACCATATGCGCGAACCGCGTGCGCGACCTGCTCGTGGCAAAAGACCTCGCCGGCGCCCCGACCGCGCAGCTTGCGTCTGCGCTGGGCAAACCCGAATGGCAAGTGCGCAACCTGCCGGGGCAGGCCTCGCGTTTCACCCTGGCCGAGCTCACCGACGTCCTCATGGCGGCCGCCGACCTGGAGCGCCAGATGAAGACGGGCGGCGACGCGCAAGCCCTCTTCGAGCTATGGCTGGGCCGTGCCTGCACCCCTGCGACGGCATAGGAGCGTTTCGTGGCGGGAGAGATTCGGGTTGCCGAGCTGTTCGCCGGGGTCGGGGGCTTTCGCCTCGCGCTCGATATCATACTTTGTTGATATGATTTGATATTATTTTGTATACTATCCGGAGAGGGGTTGTGTGCATGAAAGAATGGGTAACTGTTCTCGATAGAGTCCCAAAACGCCATCCCGACGTTTCAAAGGAAGATGCTGCAACGGCTTGGAACAACTGTGTGGCTTGCACGCCAGCTTTCGATAAGAACCCGGATAGGTATGTTGCAATCGGGATCGATGGCAAAGGTAGGCAGATTGAACTTGTTGTGGTGCGCAAGGATGGCGGGGTGTGGCTTATTATTCATGCACAGCACCCGCCACAGCACGATATCAAAAGCAGGCTCGGCTTCGAGAGGAGGACGCGGTGAACGACGAGGAACTTTGCAAAATGTTTGGAACGAGCATGGAAGAAGTGGAAGACATAGTCTCTAAGGTCGAGGCTGGAGACTACTCTGATTTTGACTTCTCCCGCACGACCATGGGTAGACCCATGGTCAAGGAGAAGATGACGACCATCTCTGCACCTGTTCCTGCCTCTCGTATTGCGGCGATGCGTCGGGCGACAGACGCTTTGGGTATCACTCGCGCTGAGTTTGTTCGCCGGGCAATAGACCATGAGCTACTGTCCATTGCGTGATCTCGCCGCTGCAATAGTGCTTGCCTGAAGTGTCCAATCGGGTTGGCGGGGCTGTGCGACAATCGCCGAAAAACGGCGGGCGCGAGCGTGCCCGCGGCAGGCCGAGAAGAGGGGCGGAGAAGATGCCGGACAAACGTGGAGACGTCATCAGCTGGGACGAGTTCTTCATGAAGGTGGCCGTTGCGGCCCAGATGCGCAGCAAGGACCCGAACACGCAGGTGGGCGCCTGCATCGCCGATATCCACAACCGCATACTCTCGGTGGGCTACAACGGCACGCCCGTGGGCTACGACGACAACGACTTCCCCTGGGCCAGCACCGACGACCCTCTGACCGACAAGCACTCCTACGTGGTCCACGCCGAGGCCAACGCCGTGCTGAACTACCGCGGCTCGCTCAAGGACCTGCACGGCGCGACCGTCTACGTCACGCTCTTTCCCTGCCACGAGTGCGCGAAGTTTCTCGTGCAGGTGGGCATAGGCCAGGTCGTCTATCTGGAGAACAAGTACGAGGGCACCGACGACCACGAGATCGCGTGCAGGATATTCGACAAATGCGGCATCGCGTACCGCCCGTTTGACGGCCCCGACGCGTGAGGGGCCGCGCCGCAGCCCGCGCCGCTAGGCCAACGGCAGCTCCACGGTGAAGGTCGAGCCCGCGCCCGGAGCGCTTTCCAGCTGTATCGAGCCGCCCGCATCCTCGACCGCGTGCCGCACGAGCGACAGGCCCAGCCCCGTGCCGCCCATCTCGCGGCTGCGTGCCGTGTCCACGCGGTAGAAGCGCTCGAAGATGCGCTCTTGGTCGGCGTAGGGGATGCCGATCCCCGTGTCCTCCACGGCCAAGACCGCGCGTCCCCCCTCGCAGGCGGCGCGCACGTGCACGCTGCCGCTTTCCGTGTAGTTGATGGCGTTTTCCAGCAGGTTGTCCACCACCAAGGCCGCGTCCGAGGCGGCAAGCTTCACGCGCGGGGGGCTGCCCTCGCCCGTCTCGTCGGAAAGCACCATCTCGATGCCCTTCGCGTCGGCGCGGGTGAGGTGCGCGTCGAAGGACACGGCCACGACCCCGGCGAAATCGCTCGTCTCCGCGTTGCGCTCCTTTGCCTGCCTGTTCTCGAGCCGCGCGAGGTCGAGCAGGTCGCGCACCAGACGCTGCAGGCGAGAGGCCTCCTTTTCGAGGCGCTTGGAAAACATCGATATCGCCTGCGTGTCGCCGTCGTGTGCGGCGCTTGCGATGCTTTCCGAGAGCAAGGCGATGCCCGCGACGGGCGTCTTCAGCTCGTGGCTGGCGTTGGCCACGAAGTCCGTGCGCATACGCTCCAAGCGGGTGACCGGCCGACGCGAGCGCGAAAGCGACAGCCACGCCACGACGACGCCGACTATCACGGCGACGGCCAGCAGCACGAGTCCCGTGTTGCGAAACTCCGCCGTCACCGCCTTCACCCCGGCCACCGACCCGGCCAGGCGCAAGACGACGCCTTGACCTTGCCAAGTCGCGGGCACGGCGGTGTAGAGGTACTCCGTGCCGTCGGTGGTCGAGTTGCGCCGCGCGTGCCCGGTCTGCCCCGCCAGCGCCGCGGCCACCTCCTCGCGTCCGGCATGGTTTCCCATCTTCGAGGCCTTCGCCTCGCTGTCGGCCAGCACCTGCCCGCTCGACGCGATGATGCTCACGCGCAGACCGCCGCCCGAAAGCTCGTCTGCCAGCTCCTGGGCGCCCTTGCCGCTCTCGCCCAGCGCGACCTTTCCCGCATAGGCCGTCGAGTCCAGTTTGTCGTAGGCGCGCTGGACCTCCTGCTCGTCGATGGGGGCGAAAAGCGACCACCCCCACAGCAAGGCCACGACGCTCGCCACGGCGATGTAGCCGCCGACGATCCAACTGCGCCAGCTCTCGCCGTCTTTCGTGCTGGCAGACAAGGTCATGACGCGTCGCCCTCCTCGTGGCGCGCCTCGAATCGGTACCCCATGCCGTGCGCGGTCTGGATATAGGTCCAGCCGTCGCGGTTGACGGCCTTTCGTATGCGGCGCACGTGCGTGTCGATGGTGCGCGAGGTGGAGAGGAACTCCTCGTCCCACACCTGCTCGGCGATCCACTGGCGCGTGCACAGCATGCCGGGGCGCTGCGCCAGCGCGACGAGCAGCGCGTACTCCTTGCTGCGCAGTTCGACGGGCTGTCCTGCCACGAGCACGCGGGCGGCGGCCCTGTCGATGCACAGCTGTCCGGCCTCGATGCGCGCGCCCTCGTCCGGGGCTTGCCCGTGCGCATGAGAGCGGCGCAAGTGCGCCCGCACCCGTGCGAGCAGTTCGGCTGTGGAAAAGGGCTTGGTGATGTAGTCGTCGGCGCCGGCGTCGAGCCCGCGCACCTTGTCGGCGTCGCCGTCGAGCGCGGTCAGCATGATGATGGGCACCTCGTCGCCGGCCTCGCGCAAGGCCCGCGCCACCTCGATGCCCGTCATCTCGGGCAGCATCACGTCGAGCAAGACGAGGTCGGGTTTTGCCTCGTGCGCGCCCGCGAGGCCGGCGGCTCCGTCGGCGGCGCAGGTGACGGCATATCCTTCCCGCGTGAGGGCAAATTCCATGGTGATGCGTATGGTTTTGTCGTCTTCGACCAAGAGGATGTCGGCCATCTCTCGCGCCCCCTTTCGCCTCGCCCGTCTTCATGTTGCCCGCGGCGTTCTCGTTTGCCCCATCATGCACGATGCATGCCGCCGTGCGCGGGCATTTCACAATAAGTTTGCTTTTGCGTGCGTTTCCGCGCTTTCGCGTCTTTCGGCGCGCGGGCGCCTGAAAGGGGCTTCAGGGATCTTTGGGGGCTTTTCAGGGTCCCTTCCTATCATGGGGCTCGTCAGTTTCAGGCGCGGCGGCAACGGAAGCGAGGATGCAGACGATGAAAAGCGGAAACGAGATAATCGACGTGAGGTCGTGGGCAGCCGGCGAGGCGGCCGATGTGGATGGCGGGACGGACGCCGGCAGCGCCTCGGCGGCGCCCGGGGCAAGAGACGCCGGATACAGCGGGCCTTCTGGAAGCGGGCATGGGGCAAAGGCGGCGGGCGGCGCGGCGCATTCGGCGATGTGGAAGAAGGTGGGCGCCGGCGTGCTCGCCGCCGTGCTCGTGGGCGGCTGCGTGCCACTGACCGCCTTTGCCGCCCAATACCATGCGGGCCAAAACGCCACGGCCGCCTCGTCGAGCGCGGACTTTGGGCAATCCGGCGGCCAGAGCGGCCAGCAGTCCGGCGACGGCCAAGACAGCCAGCAGCCGGGCGGCGATGGCCAGGCAGGCGGCCAGGCTCCAAGCGGCGACACGGACGGCCAGCCCCCGGAAAAGCCCGACGGCGACACGAGCGGCCCGCAGGACGGGCAGGCGCAAGGCCAAGGCGGCCAGCCCCCCGCCATGCCGGACGGCGGCGGGGCGAACACGCAGAGCTTCGACTACACGGGCAGCTATTCCGGCGCCCTCACCGCAGACGGCTCCGAGAAGAGCTCGACGGGCGAGACCGTCGAGTCCGCCATCGCCGACCAAAACGCCGCCCTCGTGCAAAACGGCGGCTCGCTTTCCATCAGCGGCGACACCGTTTCCAAAAGCGGCGATTCCACGTCCAGTCAAGACAACGTGAACTTCTACGGCACCAACGCCGGCATCCTGGCCGTGGGCGAGGGTTCGGCGGCCTACGTGGACGGCACGGACCTGACGACCGACGCCGCCGGCGCCAACGGCATATTCGCCACGGACAAAGCGACCGTCTACGCAAACGACGTGCGCATCACCACGAAGAGCGCGCAGGGCAACTCGCGCGGCCTCGACGCCACCTACGGCGGCACCATCGTGGGCAACAAGCTGGCCATCTCGACGGCGGGCAACCACTGCGCCTCCATCGCCACCGACCGCGGCGGCGGATCTGTCTCGGTGGCCGGCAGCACGCTTGCCACGGCGGGATCGGGCAGTCCGCTGCTCTACTCCACCGGCGACATCGAGGCAGACGGCGTGTCGGGCACGGCGTCCGGCAGCCAGATAGCCGGCATGGAGGGCAAGAACAGCATCTACATCGAGGACTCGCAGCTGTCCAGCACCAACAACGCCATCTCGGGCAGCGACCCCGTGAAAAACGGCGTCATCATCTACCAGTCCACTTCGGGAGACGCCGACACGTCCACCGGCGACGCCGCCCGCTTCGAGGTGCTGCGATCGACGCTTGCGACGACCATCGACTCCGGCAGCATGTTCTACTTCACCAACACGAATGCAAACGTCGTCGTGTCCGAGTCCACGCTCGATTTCGACAGCTCGAAGGTGAATCTCGTCCAAGCGCAAGGCAACGACGCGAACAACTGGGGCAGCGCCGGCTCCAACGGCGCGACCGTGAACTTCACCTTGAAAAAGCAAGAGGCGGCAGGCAACGTGACGGCAGACGACATCTCGAGCGCCACTGTCTATCTGCTCGACGGCAGCACGTGGTCCGGCGCGGCTTCCATCACGGAGAATGCCGCCGCGAACAAGAAGACGAGCGAGGCGCCCCTGACGGTGAACGTGGGCTCGGACAGCACCTGGGTGGTGACCGCAGACAGCACCGTGGCGAACCTGAACGTGCAAGACGGCGGCCGGCTCGTGGACGGAGAGGGCAAGAGCGTGAGCATCGTGGCGGGCGGCAGCACCGTGGTCTACGGCGAGGGAGATACGACCATCACGGTGACGGGCGCCTACGGCACGAGCTTCGAGACGGGGGATGCCAACGAGATCCAGGGGGCGAGCATCGACCGCTCGGCTTTCGATGCGCGCTACGGCACGGGCACGCAGTTCGGCGTCGTCTCGCAGACGGGTTCCTCGTCCGCGGCGAACGCGGACACGGGCGCAAGCGCGGACGGCGGCCGGCAGAACTTCTTCGAGTGGGTGCGCGAGTTCGTGGAGCGGCTCTTCGGCGGCGGGCAGGACTCCTCGCAGCGGCAAAGCTCGCAGGCCTCGCAGGGCGGCTCGCAGAACTCGCAGAACTCGCAGGGCGGCGCGCAGCAGCAGGGCGGCGCGTCCCCGCAGCAGGCGTAGCGTGACGGCAAGCGCGAAACCGCGCGGGTGCTACTTTCCGGCGCCCGCGCGGTCTGCGCGGATGCGCTCGTAGGCCTCGAGCCATTTCGCCGCATGCGAAGGCGTCCCCTTGGCGTCGCTCGGCATCTTCTCGTCGGAATAGCGCCGGGCGACGTCGACGTCGTAGGCGCGCACCCAGTTGTCCTTGCACCATTGAAACCATCCGTCCGCGCCGAAGTTGTAGCCCTGGACGACGAGCTGCACCTTCTCGGGTTGCTCGGGGCCGACGCCCTCGAGGTAGGCATCCCACAGCTCGAGGTTCTGCTTGAACTCCAGCACGCCGGCCCAGATCGAGGCCTGCGGCGTTTCGGCCGCAAGACCGCGCTCGGGCCATCCGTCGCAGACGATCCAGCCCCACGCGCCCTCCGCGGCCTGCATGATGTCGTTTTTCACCCCGAGCACGCTTTCCACCTTCAGGTCGCCGGAGGATTCGACCACCATGGCGGCCAGCAGCGCGTCGGTCCACTGCGCGCCCAGCCCGCAGTCGGTGCATGCCCGCGCCACCTCGTCGCGCCATTTCTCGCAATCCGCGTACTTCGCGTCGAAGACCTGCCAGCTGCCGATGCGCCAGATGCACGCGGCCGCGACGAGCGCCACGAGCAGCACGGCGACGACGCGCGTCTTGCGCCTGCTCCCGGCTGCGGGCAGCGTGCGGGAAACGGGTTTGCCGCCTCTTCGCCCGCAGGCCTTCTGCCGGGTATTTCCCCGCCGGGCGCTTTTNNNCCGGGCGCTTTTTCGTCGCGTGTTCTGTTCCTGCATCATGATGAGCCTCTATGATAGCCGCCGCCCGGCCACGTCACGCCCCCGAAAACTTCACCACGCACAAGAGAATGAAGCCGGCGAGCACCGCCCACATCACGATCCATGCCAGGCGCTGCGGCATCTTCGCGGCCGCCGCCCGCAAAAACGGCCAGAACAGCCACGTGTAGGCGGTGGCCAGCGTGCCCAGCAGCACGTCGTTGACGATCCACGCCTGTCGGAAAATGTTGCCCGGCAGATACGAGTTGTCCCACAGCGGGTAGATCCCCGCCTCGTCGGGCTGGTTGAGCATCAGGCCCATCGCCAGCTCCATGTCCAGGCAGATCAGCACGGACAGAAGATAGAAGACGAGCAGCGCCTTCCAGGGCTTCGAGAAACGCTCGAGCAGCCAGTTCTTCAACGGCACGAGCGCGACCGAGCACAACGCCGCCCCTATGCCGTAGACGAGGAAGGGGTACATCGGGTCGGAGAAGACCAGCGAGTCGTCGGCGACGATCCCGAAACACGCGTCCATGAACAGGCAGTAGGGCACCTCGATCCAGTGCCCCACGACCGAGAATATGCAAAACGCGAAGACGACGTCGCGCCAGAAGCCCCATGTGCGCCACTGGCGGGTGAAGGGGCGCGTCGGGTCGCGGAGAAAGGCCATGCTCGCCTACGAGGCCGCCGTGCCGGATGCGCCGGCCGTGCCCGTCGCCTGCCCCGCCGCATCCGGCGAGCCGCCCGCACCGGCCTCTTGACTTGCGGCCGGGGCCTCTTGCACGCTTTGCGCGCTCCCGCCGGTCTCGTCTGCCCCCGGCAGGTTGACGTAGTACAGCGCGAGCAGGAAGGCAAACCCCAAGAAGACGACGACGGAGACGATCCGCATCGCGTCTTTGGGCGCGCGCCGGACGACGCGCTCTATGGCCGGGTAGACAAACCAGGTGATGACGCTTGCCGCCACGCCGAACGCGATGGCGTTGGCAAGGCACACCTGCCCCATGAAGTTGAACGCCATGTCGCGGTAGTCCCACAGCGGCAGCGACCCGTCCGCGAGCGGCTGGTTGAGCATCATCCCCATCGTGAACTCGATGGCGGTGCACAGCGCGGCGTTTGCCAGAAAGCTCGCCAGGAAGGGCACGAGCGGCGCCTTTATCTTCTTTTGCAACCAGTTCTTCAACGGGAACAGCAGCAGGGCGCACGCCACGAAGCCGAAGCCGTAGACCATGAAGGGATAGAGCCAGTCGCTCCATATCTGCGAGGTGGGGTCGTACTTGCCGGGCACGATGCCGAAGCGGATGAGGGTGCAGTAGCCCGCCTCCATCCAGTGCCCCACGACGGAAAAGACGCAGAAGTAGACGGCGAGGTTGCGCCAGTACTCGAGCTTGCGCGGGCGAAACAGGGAGGCGTCGTCTTCGATGGCGCGCTCGCGCTCCCGCTCGCTCCAGGGGCGCACGAGCACGGCCTTCGCGCGACGCGAGGTGGCGAAGTAGAAGATGAAGACGATGTCGAACGAGGACAGGAAGATCTGGCTTGCGATGCTGAAGGAGCCGGCGGCGATGTTGGACGCGCAGCTCGTGACGATGCCGAAGACGGAGAAGGCGATGATGATGCCGCGCGCGTGCTTGCGCCGGTTTCGCAAAAGCCAGAAGGTGACGGCGTTGACGAGCATGTTCACCACCGTCAAGACGTAGCCGGCGCTCAGGTTCCACTGCGATTTGGTGAGCGAGGCGAGGCTGAACATCATGGCCAGCGTCTCGACGACGATGAGGAACATGATGAAGCGCATGAAGCCCAGGTGGTGCGGGTTGGAGAAGTCGTCTTCCGTCGAGTCGCCCGCAGGCGCGACGGGCATGTCGTAGCGCGCGTCTGCCCGTGCGTCTGCCGTGCCCGCTTGCCCTCCGGCAGTCGCCTTCGCCCGTGCCACGTCCGGCTCGCCTGCTCGTGCTGCCGCCGTTTTCGTTTCTCCCGTGTCCTGCATGCGGCTCCTGCCGTCGCGTCGCCTCCGCCTCGCGCCGCGCTCGCATCGCTTGCGCCGCGCCTGTCCCCCCGATTATGCCATCTGCCGCGCCCGAGAGAAGGCGCATGCGAAAAAACCGCCCGCCTTCACCAAGGAACGCGCGGGGAAAGCGGGCTGATGTGGCCGACTTGAAACGGATGCGAATCCGGAATCCGGGAGGGCGTTTTTGGCGCGCGGTCTCGCGTTCGTTTGCCGTGAGGGGCGCCCGAACGCAAAAAGGGGCTTTGGGCGACGCCAGAAGTCGGTTTTTGCACGCCAAATGCGCAATTATCGACTTTGGGCGACAAAATCGCCCCTTTTGCTGTCGCCGGAAGTCCTTTTTTGCGCGAAATCGCCCTCGCAGCACGCGTGCAGGCCCAGAAACATCGCCCGATGTCGGTTTTTGCACGAGGCGCGGGCGCGGGCGGGGGAGTACCATGTGCGCGTCCGGGAAAAAGGGGATGCGACGCACCGCGCGCGCATGCCGGGCGCGTTTGCGCAATGCGGGGAAACCTTCGACGACCGAGGAGGCTCGATAGTCCATGACGCACGAAAAAACGGTGAAGGGCGCGGCGGGCGAAAGCACCGCCACCGCGAAAGGGGCACCGGGTGTTGCGAACGCCCCGGCAAAGGACGCGGCAGACGCCGGCTATGCAAAGCAGCTCAAGCCCCGCCACATCTCGATGATCGCCATCGGCGGCTCCATCGGCACGGGGCTGTTCCTCGGCGCCGGCGGCCGTCTGGCGCAAGGCGGCGCGGGCCTCATGTTCGCCTACGCCATATGCGGTGTGTTCGCCTTCCTCATGGTCCGCGCTTTGGGCGAGCTGTCCGTGCGCCGCCCCTCGTCGGGCGCCTTCGTCTCGTATGCCCGCGAGTTTCTGGGCGAGAAGGGCGCCTACATCACGGGCTGGCTGTTCTTCCTCGACTGGTCGACCACCGTCATGGCCGACATCACGGCGGTGGCCCTCTACATGCACTACTGGGCGATTTTCATGCCCATACCGCAGTGGGCTATCGCGCTCGTTGCCCTGGCGCTCGTCTTCGTGTTGAACATGATGAGCGTGAAGATGTACGGCGAGGCGGAGTTCTGGTTCGCCGTCGTCAAGGTGGCCACCATCATAGTGTTCATGGTCGTCGCCATCGTCTGCATAGTCTTGGGCGCGCCGGTGGGCGGCTCGCACGCGGGCGTCTCCAACATCACCGACTACGGCGGCCTTCTGCCCACGGGCCTGTCGGCGGTCTTCGCGCTCACGCTGGGCGTGGTCTACGCGTTCGGCGGCACCGAGATGGTGGGCGTGGCGGCAGGCGAGGCCTCCGCCGACGCGGTCAAGCGCCTGCCGCGGGCCATCAACTCCATGATCGTGCGCATCTTCGTCTTCTACGTGGGCTCGGTCATCTTGATGGCGCTCGTCTTGCCCTACACGGCCTACTCGTCGGCCGAGTCGCCCTTCGTCACCTTCTTCGCCGGCCTGGGCGTGCCCTACGCCGACACCATCATCCAGATCGTCGTGCTGACGGCGGCGCTGTCCTCGCTCAACGCCGGCCTCTACGCCACGGGCCGCACCCTGCGCTCCATGGCCATCGCCGGCTCCGGGCCGAAATTCGCCGCGCGCATGAACAAGCACCAGGTGCCCTACGGCGGCATCGTCATCACCTCGGCGCTGGGGCTGGTGGGCGTGCTGCTGAACGCGTTTTTGCCCGAAGACGCCTTCAACATCATCATGAACCTCGCGGGGATAGGCATCGCCGGCACCTGGACGATGATCTTGATCACGCATCTGGCCTTCTTGCGCCGGGTGAAGAGAGGCGAGGAGGAGCGGCCGGCGTTTCGCATGCCGGGCGCGCCGTTCACGAACTGGCTCGCCATCGCGTTTTTCGTCTTCGTCGTGCTCTCGAACCTCACCGATCCGTCCGGGCGCTGGACGCTCGCGCTGTTCGCCGTCGTGGTCGTCGCGATGGTG
>CAVIIZ010000010.1:0-39956 GCA_963642995.1 bacterium
GGTGCGCCCGCGCATGAGCGTCTCCAGCGCGTCGGCCACGAGCTTCTCGCTTTCCGAGTCCAACGCGCTCGTCGCCTCGTCGAGCACGAGTATGGGGCGGTCGGCCAAAAGCGCGCGGGCGATGGCGATGCGCTGGCGCTGCCCGCCCGACAGCTTCACCCCGCGCTCGCCCACCTCGGTGGCAAAGCCCTGCGGCAGCGACTCGATGAACTCGAGCGCGTTGGCGTCCGCTGCCGCCTGCCGGATCTGCGCCTGCGTGGCATCCGGGCGTCCGTAGGCGATGTTCTCGGAAATGGTGCGGTGGAACAGCAGCGGCTCCTGCGGCACGTAGGCCACCTGCCGGCGCAGGGATTGCTGGGTGCAGCCGGCGATGTCCTGCCCGTCGATGGATATGACGCCTTCCTGGATGTCGGACAGCCGCAAGAGCAGCTTCGTCAGCGTTGTCTTGCCCGCGCCGCTCCTCCCCACGAGCCCCACGCGCTGCCCGCCCGGGATGTGCAGGTCCAGCCCGTCGAAGACGCGCGCGAGCGCCCCGCCGTCCTCGTAGCAAAACCCGATGCCGGAAAAATCGACGTCGCCTTCACCCACCGCGAGCTCTTTTGCATCCGGCGCGTCTGCCACCAGCCGCGGCTCGTCGAGCACGCGCGTCATGCCGGACGCGTCGCCGAAGGCGCGGTTCATGCGCTGCAGCCCGGAGTTGATGAAGTTGAACTGGTTGGTCAGGGTGTAGGTGTAGGTGAACATCATCACGAGCGTGCCCGGCGTGATGGAAAACCACGCGTTTCCGCCCGCGATGAAGACGGCGGCCACGCTCATGATGCACAACGCGATGCACGCCGTGGCCACCCCGCGCGCCAGAGAGGCCCGCATCCGTTTGGAATCGCGCGCCACCACCTCGCGGTTCGCGCGGTCGAACAGCGAGCGCTCGTAGTCCTCGCGGCCTGCGGTCTTCACCGCCATGATGTTGGTGACGGCGTCCGACAGCTCGCCGGAAAGCTGGTTTTGCGCGCCGGCGGCCTCCTCGTTTAAGTGCAGGATGCGGCGGTACATGACGTAGCTCACGCACGCGTAGACGGCAAGCAGCGCAAACAGTATGGCCACGTAGACGGGCACGCGCGGCGCGAGCAGACAGCAGGTGAAGGTGATGGAGCAGCACACGGGCAGGAAGGGGAAGGTGATGGTCTCGAGGGCCTGCGAGTAGGCGCTCATGAACTTCGTCGTCTGCGAGACGAGCGTGCCGCCGTAGCGGCTCGTGTGAAAGCTCATCGACTGGTTTGCCAGCGCGTCGAAGCTCATGGTGGCCAGGTCGTAGTTCGCGGCGATTTCGAGTTTGAACATCGTGTAGTCCTGCAGCTTGCTGCACGCCTGTCCGCACAGGTTCACCACGACGAGGGCGGCGATGAGAGGCCCGAACACCGAGAAGACCTCGTCTGCGCCCACGGGGTCTGCGCTCACGCGGTCGACGATCAGCGACATCAGGTAGGGGTTGCCGTAGGTGAGCAGCGCGCAAAAGCCGATGCTGGAGGCTATGAGGGCGACGAAGAGCCCGAGATGACGGCGCGTGACGATGGAGAAATAGCGGAGCGTGCGCCGTGCCGTGCCTTGTCTTTCGCCGTGTGCCATGTGGGTCCTTCTCCGCGCTTGCCGTGCCCTGCAAGCCGCTTTGCCTCATTTGCCCCGTCTTGTTCTGCAAGCCGTCTCGCCTTGCTGCGCCTTGCTTCGGGTAAAAGTCTAGCCTCTGTGTCAACAGCGCCTCTCGCGTCCCCCTTTCGGGGCTGCGGGCGGCATCGGGTGTTCTTTCCGGGGGGGCGCATGCGGGAGTCGCCGGTCGTGACGCGCGAGAGGAGGGGGGGCTGCGCGGGGATGTGCGGCAGACGGCGCTGGTCTTGCCGCGATGCCGCTACAATCGTGTCGCCGGATGCGGCAGTGCAGATGACGGGCGAGGAAAAGCGGGGGTTGATGCGCACATGGGACGCGTGGCGGTTGTCGGGGGAGGCGCGAGCGGGATGGCGGCTGCGATTTCGGCTGCGCGCGCGGGCGCCGAGGTGACGCTTCTCGAACGCGACGCGCGCGTGGGAAAGTCCGTGTTGAAGACGGGCAACGGGCGCTGCAACCTGACGAACATGCGCGTGGCCGCGCGCGACTACAACGATCCCGGTTTTGTCGCGGGCTTGCTGGAGGAGTGGGACGCGGGCGCCGTGCGCGCGTGGTTTGCCGAGTTGGGACTGCTCACGGTCGAGGAGCGCGAGGGACGCGTCTACCCGCGCTCGAATGCGGCGGCGACGGTCGTGGACGTGCTGCGCGCGGCATGCGCGGCCGCCGGCGTGCGCGAGCGTGTGGGCGCCGAGGCGGAGGCTTTGCGTTGCCCGGACGGCGAGGGGGGCGCCGGCGCGCGGCGCGCGGCGGCGCGTGGCGGCTTTTCCGTGGAGCTTTCCGGCGGCGAGCCCGCGGGAGGCTTCGACGCCGTCGTGGTGGCCGCAGGCGGCGGCGCGGGCGCGAAGCTGCTCGGAGGGTGCGGCCACATGCTCGTGCCCGCACGCCCCGTGTTGTGCCCGCTTGCCTGCGAGACGCGCTCCCTGAAGGGGCTGGACGGCCTGCGCGTGCGCTGCGTGGCGAGCGTCTTTCACCCGGGCGAACCCGTGCCTTTTGCCCGCGAGGCCGGCGAAGTGCTCTTTCGCGGCTACGGCCTCTCCGGCATCGTCGTCTTCAACATGTCGCGCATCGCAGGGCCTGGCGACGAGCTGTCCTTGGACCTGCTGCCCGAGATGGAAGGGGAAAAGCTGGCCGACCTGCTCGCCTGCCGCGCGCAACGCCTTGGCGCAGATGGCGGGAAGGCGCACCTCTCCGACCTCATGCGCGGGATTTTCGCTGCACGCGTAAACGACGCGGTGGTCCGCATGGCGGGTTTTTCACCCGACACGGCGCTTTTGCAGGCGATGCGCCCGGGCGACCCGTGGAGGCAGATCGCGCATGCCGCCAAGGATTTCCGTCTCTCGGTGAAAGGGCCGGGCGATGCGAGGCGCGCGCAGGTCATGCGCGGGGGCGCGCGATGTGACGGGTTCGACCCGCACACGATGGCCTCGCGCCTGCATCCCGGCCTTTTTTCCTGTGGCGAGGCCCTCGACGTGGACGGCCCGTGCGGCGGCTGGAACCTGCATTGGGCCTGGGTTTCGGGCATCGCCGCGGGCACCGCCGCCGCGGCGGCGCCGGCCGGGATGCGCCATGTTGCCGGAGCCGATTCGGAGATGGCCGCGCCCGGGCGATAGGAAGCGGCCCTCGTCAAGTTGACGCCGCGCTTTCGCCTCGCGCGCCCAAAAGCAGGGGTACACTGTGCGCTTGCAGTCTGACGTCAAGACGAGAGGGCAAAGATGAACGAGCAGGAAAATGTTGCAACGGGCGAGGAGAACTCGCCGCAAGCCGGCACGCCCGAGGAAAACGCAGGACAGGGCAATGCGGTAGAGGAGGCCGCCTCCGAGGAAGCCGTCTTTGAGGAAGGCGCGCCGCAGGCCGTCGAAGAGGGCGATGCGGCGCCTGCGGGAGAGGGCGTGTCCGAAGCGGCGAGTGCACCCGGGGCAGACGAGAAGGGCAAAGCCGCGCCCCAGCCCGTCGCACCCGCAGATGAAGGGTCGTTTGGCAAGCTGCCGGCGAAGCGGAAGGCCGGCATCATCGTCTCGTGTGCGATCATCTTCGCGTGCGCGGTGCTGGTGGTCGTCTCGTTTGGCACGAACCTCGTGGGCAAGACGCTGGCCGACAAGTCGCTCGACACCTCCGATCTGTCCGGCGGCGTCGCGGCGAAGGTGGGCGATGTGCGCATAGGCGAAAACGCCGTCACCGCCTATATACAAAACTACCGCGAGGCAAACGGCTGCACGGACGATGCGGCATGGGCCTCGCAGCTGCAGAGCCTGGGATACACGGCCTCGCAGCTGCGCGACGAGACCCTTGCCACCTACACGTCCAGGGAGCTCGTGCGCCAGGCCGCCATCTCCCAAAAGGTCAGCGTCCCGGCCGCCGACGTGGACAGAGCGCTGGCCGAGGCGAAAAGCGAGGCGGGCACAGACGAGGCGTGGCAGCTGCAGCTGAAGAAATACCTGACGACCGAGAAGGGCTATCGCCAGGACTTGGAGACGAGCTTGCTGTACCAGGCGCTCGTGAAGAAGACCGCCGGCAACCAGACCGCCTCCGACGACACCGTGCTCTCCTACATCAAGGCATACGACAGCCGCTACGCGAACGCGTCGTCGCTGTCCGAGATTCCCGAAGACGTCGTCTCGACCTACCGCGAGAGCTACGACGGCAACGTGCAGTCGAGCAAGTTCTCCACATGGCTGAGCACCTACAAAGACGTCGTGGGCGTCGAGACGTACGACATGCCCTCGGGGCTGCCCTACGACGTGGCGGTCTCGTCGGATTCGAGCAAGGGCTCTTCTTCGGCCAACTGAGGAAGGCCCTGCCCGACGCCTGCGTTTTCGCGCATCCGATGCGGCGGCGAGGGGCGTGTC
The DNA here is from genome assembly GCA_963642995.1 of bacterium. Taxonomy (GTDB): domain Bacteria; phylum Actinomycetota; class Coriobacteriia; order Coriobacteriales; family QAMH01; genus CAVAWX01. The sequence goes on from CAVIIZ010000010.1 coordinate 4,503, forward strand.
GGCACCGCGGGACATGCGCCCGTGCGCCCCTGTTCCCTGTGCTAGAGTAGCAAGCCATGGCGAACACGGCGAAATACTTCGGCACCTACACCGACCTGCGGCACACGGACGACACCACCGAGGTGAAGCTCGACGGCAACTACTGCGTCATAGGCCGCGAGGCGGATTTCGTCGCCGAGATGCGCGTGACCTCGCGCGGCAAGGAGCGCCCACGCGTCACCGTGGCCGCGACGCCGAAGATGGCCGCCGGTTTTCTCGAGCCGCAACTGGCCGCGCAGGTCCTCTCGATGGAAGAGGACGGCTTCGACGTCCACATCTGCCCCTCGCTCGTCGTCTTCGACAAGCCGAAGGACCGCTACATCTGCGAGGTGGCCGTCGTGGCCTACCCGGCCGGCGAGCGCGCGGTGTTCGAGCCGTTCACCGTGCGTCTCTTCGAGCGCATCGGGCGCGGCGAGCACCCGCAGGTGAAGCTTTCGGCCAAACAGCTCGCGCACGTCCTCGACAGCGCGGGCGCCTGGTGCAAGACCGAGGCCGCGCCGCGCCCGAAGCTGCCGAAGGCCTGCGCCGTCTACAAGGACCGCATGACGAAGACGGAGCGGATGGCCACGCAGGCGGCGAAGCGTCCGCGCGGCTGCTATATTGCCCTTGCCGTCTGCGTCGTCTTGGTCGCGCTGCTGGTCTTCTGCATAGTCTCGAGGTGAATGCCCCACATGCTCTCCGAACGCATACTCTCGCGCGTCGTGCGCACGATGAACGGCCGCTACCTGGCCCTCGACCCCATCGCGCCCGAGGCGGCGACGCTGCCCGCGCCCAAGCCGGGGTTCGAGTACATGCTCTACATGCACGTGCCCTTCTGCGAGCGCCTGTGCCCGTATTGCAGCTTCAACCGCTTTCCCTACGAGGCCGGCCGCGCGAAACGCTACTTCGCGAACCTGCGCGCCGAGATGCAGATGGTGGCGCGCCTGGGCTACGATTTCGGCTCGCTCTACATCGGGGGCGGCACCCCCACGATCGACGCCGACGAGCTGGCGGAGACGATCCGCTGCGCGCGCGACACCTTCTCCATCTCCGAGGTCAGCTGCGAGACCAACCCCAACCACCTCGTCCCCGAGGTGCTCGAGCGCTTCTCCGGCCAGATACAGCGCCTGTCCGTGGGCGTGCAGAGCTTCGACGACGGCCTGCTGCGCCAGATGGACCGCTACGAGAAGTACGGCGACGCCGACACGATCGCCGAGCGCGTGCGCGCCACGGCGGCCGGCGGGGCGTTCACCTCGTTGAACGTGGACATGATCTTCAACTTCCCCGCGCAGACCGAGGCCATGCTGCGCCACGACCTCGACGTGCTGAAGCAGACGGGCGCGAGCCAGACGACCTTCTACCCCCTCATGGCCAGCCCCGCTGTGGAGAAAAGCCTCGCGGCCACGGTGGGCAAGGTGGACTACAGCCGCGAGCAGCGCTTTTACGAGGTCATCTGCCGCGAGCTGGCGCAAGGGCCTGCCGCGCCGTTCGTCTTCGGCGACGCGTGGACTTTCAACGCGGCGGACGCCAATATGATCGACGAGTACATCGTGGACTTCGAGGAGTATCCGGCCATCGGCAGCGGCGGCATGAGCTTTCTCGACGAGCGCCTGCACGTGAACACCTTCTCGGTGAACGAGTACAACGCGCGCATCGAATCCGGGCGCATGAGCGTGATGGGGGCGACCGCTTTCACCAAGCGCGACCACATGCGCTACCGTTTCATGATGTCGTTGTTCGGCTTGCGCCTGGACAAGCGGCGCTGGGAGCGCGACTTCGGATGCAGCGTGGCGGCCGGCCTGCCCGCGGAGTACGAGTTCTTCAAGATGTCCGGCTGCATCGCCCGCGACGACGAGGAGGCCATCGAGTTGACGGACAAGGGCCGCTACATGATGGTGGCGATGATGCGCCAGTTCTTCATCGGGGTGAACGGGGTGCGCGACCAGGCGAGGTCCGCGCTGCCCGAAGACGAACGCGAGCTGCTCTTCGGCGCCGGGGTGCCGCTGAAATAGGGCGGCGCGCCGCAGGGGCATGCCATGACGGCGCGCCTTCCCGGAAATCCTGCGAGGCTTCGCGTTGCGCGGGAGAGGCCGTCCCAGCCGCCTCGTCCTCCTGCGCCGCCACCTGGGAAGCGGCATGTGGGAGAGAAAAGTCACCGCATCCAATGTTGTTTTTACCGAAAACTCGGCGCTTAAAACTGTCGTTTTATTGTTAAAATCAACACTGAATTGCACTACTTCGGCTTCTCGCGTTCAGAGCCGCCATCTCGACGCTTGCACGCCGGCGCATATGCGGCAGAGTCCGCGCGCATGCGCATGCGCGTGCGCGCAGTCTGGACGCGGCAAAGGGCAGGAAGGATCCGGGGCCTCATGTACAGGAAAATCCAAGAGCGCCTGGCGTCATGGAAGGAGAGCCCGCATCGAAAGCCGCTCGTCTTGCAGGGCGCGCGCCAAGTGGGCAAGACCTACGCCCTTCTCGAGTTCGGCCGCGTCTCCTATTCCAATGTCGCGTACTTCAACTTCGAGACGTCGCCCGCGCTTTCGTCTGTTTTCGACGGCGACATCGGCCCGGCGCATCTCGTCCCCCTGCTCTCGCGCCTTGCCGGATGCAGCATCGTCGAGGACAAGACGCTCGTCATTTTCGACGAGGTGCAGCTTTGCGAGCGCGCTTTGGCCTCGCTCAAGTACTTCTGCGAACAGGCGCCCGGATATCACGTCACCGCCGCCGGCAGCCTGCTCGGCGTGGCCGTGAACAGGTCGCGTTTCTCCTTTCCGGTGGGCAAGGTGGACATCGAGACCATGCGCCCCATGGACTTCGAGGAGTTCTTGCTGGCGCTCGGCGAAAACGAGCTGGCGCAGCAGATCCGGAGCTGCTTTGCGGCGGACGCCCCCCTGCATGATGTCTGCCACGCCGCCGCCCTCGATCTCTACCGCCGCTATCTCGTGGTGGGAGGCATGCCCGAGTGCGTGATGCAGTTCGCCGAAACGGGCGACTACCTGCTGGTCCGTCATCTGCAAGATGCCATCTTGAACGGCTATCTCGACGATATGGGCAAGTACGGCAGCGCGGCCGAGGCCAGGAAGACCCGTCTCGTCTACGACACCGCCACCGTGCAGCTTTCGAGGAAGAACACGCGTTTTCAGTACAAGATGGTGAAGAAGGGCGGTAGGGCCGCCGAGTTCGAGAACTCCATCGAGCGGCTTTGCCTGTCGGGCATCGTGGCGCGCGTCTACAGGGTCGAGCACATCGGCAAACCGCTGGACAACTACCGCGACATCGACGCCTTCAAGATCTACGTGGCCGACCCCGGGCTTTTGTGCGCCAAGAAGGACCTGCGCGCCGATGACGTGCTCTGCGATGTCGCCGAGCTGGGCGATTTCAAGGGGGGTATGACGGAGAACTACGTGAACTCGCAGCTCGTCGCGAACGGCTACAAGACGTATTACTGGCGCTCCGATCGCGGCGCCGAGGTGGATTTCATCATCTGCATAGACGGCGCGCTCGTGCCCGTCGAGGTGAAAGCGGCCGACAACATGCAGGCGAAGAGCTTGCGCGTGTACATGCAGGAGAACAAGCCGGATTACGCCATCAAACTGGGTACGAGGAATTTCGGCTTTTCCGACGGCAAGAAGACCGTGCCCCTCTACGCGGCGTTTTGCATATGAGCTTCCGGCCCGGCGCAGGGCATGCCCGCTGCGGCGCCGGCTTTCGGGGAAAGAAACCCCGGATGCGCACGATGCATTCCGTCCACATCGGCACCTTCGCCGCCCGGACGCGCCTTGCCGCGGGAAACGCTCCTGACTAATCTAAAATGCGATTTCAGATTTGCCGTAAACGAGAAAGGCGCATGGCGAAAGGCGGGGGCGGTATGGACGACGGGGCGCTGCTCGAGGTTTTCGATGGATACGACGTGGTGTTGTGCGATACGGTGCGCGCGGCGGATGCGCTGAACAGGCGGGTCGCCTCCCTGCGTGAAGGCGGCGCGTTCGGGACGGTCGCGACGAGCTTTTCCTCGTGGCTGCGCGGCGTGTGGGCGCTGGCAGGAGACGGCCGCGCCTTTGCCGACCCCGTGGCGGAGATGCTCGTGATGGAGGCCGTGCTGCAACGCATGGACCTGCAGCACGTGCGCTGCGCCCCGCATCTCGCCTCCGCGCTCGCCGGGTGCGTGCGGCGCGGCGCGGGGGTGGTCGCCTTCGACCGGGCGGTGGCGCAGGCGGGAGCCGAACGCCGTCTGGGATGCGCGCGCAGATCGAGGCCCGCGGCCGCCGGGCAGGATGCGAACGCCGCGCGTGCACGAGGTGGGAGCGCCGGCCCGGACGGGGGCAATGCGTCTTCCGCGTGCGCGGCCGCCCTTGCCATGGGCATCGCGGCAACAGGCGACGACGCGCGTTTCGCATCCCCTTTCACCATGCCGCCTTCCCTGGGCAAAGCGGAGCGCGAGCTGCTCGACGTGTTCGCGGAGCACCTGCGCGTCCTCGCCTCGGACGGTGTGGGCCTCGTGGAACCCGGCCACGCGATGGCGATGCTGTCTTGCGTGCCCGAGCTCTCCTTTCCGCGCCCGCTTTCCGTGTGCATAGCAGGCGATGCGCCCCGCACGCCCGCCGAGCAGGAGTTCTGGCAGCGTCTGGACGGGCGCGTCTCGTGCGTGCAGCTGCATGAAGACGGCCTCTTCCATCCCGTGTGCGACATGCCCGGCGCCGAGGCCGGCGCGTCTGGGGAGGGTGCGGCGGCGTCCGGGGAGGACGGTGCGGGGCAAGGCGGCGGGAAGCCTTTGGGGCTCGTGCGCCCGCCGGAAGGCACCTGCGTGCGCTTCGCGTTTCCCGCCGGCCGCTACGCGCAGGTCCCGCTCGTGGCCGACATCGTCTCCGAGTTGCTCGGCCGCCGCGCAGACGGCGCCTCGGCGCAAGACGGCGGCGCGCCGCGGAGAGCCGACGGCGCCGCGCAAGGCGATGCTGCGGCGCAAGACGTCGGCGTCGCGCGGGACACGCCGCCTCTGCCCGCGCCCGGTGCGTCCGCGTCCTTGCCGCAGAACAGCCGCGTGATCGTTTCGTCGGCAGACCCGCTCGCCCTCTACGACGGCCTTGCCCAGGCCCTGGCCTCGCGCGATGTCTCCTGCGCCGTCGCGGGGGAGAGGCCGTTTGGGGACACGGCTTTCGGGCGGGCCTACATCGAGCTGGCCGAGTGCATCGCCTCGGGCTCGCTGCCCTGGGACAAAAGCCGGCTTGCAGACGTCCTCTACAGTCCCGTGCTCGGCATCGACCATGTGCACGTCTCGCGCATCGACGCGCGTTTTCGCTCGGACAGGCTGCTGCGCCGCGAGGACGCCTTCTCGGAGCTGGCCCGGTCCTATCCGCGCTTCTCCTGCCTGCTCGACCTCGTGTCCCGCCCGGATGCGGACGTGTTTTCCCGCTTTTCCTCGCAGCTCGACGAGCTGCCCGGCGCGGGCGCCCTCTTTTTGGCGGAGCAGAAAAGCGCCCTGGGCGTCGTGCATGCGGCATGGTCGATTTCGCAGGTCTTGGACCGCGAGCTGGGACCTGCGCGTTTTCGTGCAGGCGCCGAAGGGGAAGGGGGCGCGGGCGCCGGCGAACTTGCCGATGCCGCCGTCCCCGCTTCCCGCGTCTTTTTATCCGAGAACGCGCTGAACGAGTTCTTGCGCCTGGCCGTGCCCGTGCGCTACGCAAACCGCCCGCCTGCGGCGCATATGCCGCCGGATGTGCTCGTCGAGAGCCTGGAGGACGCGGCGGGCGCGGGGCGTGCGGGATGCGAGGCGCTCGTCGTGTGCGATTTGGACAGCGAGAGCTATCCGATGACGAGCCGCGACGACGCGTCTTTGCTGCTGCTCGACAAGCTGGGCGTGCCTCGCGGGGAGGGGCGCCTGCAACGCCAGCGCCGCATGTGGCGCGACCTCGTGGCCGTGCCCTCGCGCGACCTGGTCGTCGGGCGCACGCTCAACGACGTGAACGGCGAGCCCACCTACCCCTGCCCCATGCTCGAGGAGTTCACCGACCTCTACCGCGAGGACACGCGCACCGCCGACGACCTCCACCGGGTTTTCGCGATACCGCCCGTTTTGCAAGACGGGGTGAACGTGCCGGCCGGCGCCACGCCGCTTTTCAGCCGAGGCGAGGACGGCTTCATCGAAAACGTGGCGCCCGGGGTGCGGGTCGCCGGGCTGCAAGACGCGCTGCAGCAGCGTCTGGAAGGCGCGGCGCTTGAGCAGATGCTGCGCAAGCTGCGCATGCCGCCGAGGTCGGAGTGGGAAGGCGACGCGCCCCCGGAGCCTGTCGCCGACGCGCCCCTGCGGCTGTCACCATCGCAGATAGAGGCCTATCTCGAATGCCCCTACAAGTGGTTTGCCACGCGGTGGATGAACATCGGCGTGCCCGACGAGGGCTTCGGCCCGCTTGAGAAGGGAGGCTTTGCCCACGAGGTGTTGCGCCGCACCTTCGAGCGGCTCGACGCCAAGATAGAGCCCGAGCTGGAAAGCGTCGCGCGTGCCTGCTCTTTTGCAATAGAGGCCATGCACGAGCTGCTCGCCGAATCCGCAGGCGCCGCACCCGCAGACGGCGCCGAAAACGGCAGGGCGCCTGCCAGACTCGCCCCCCTGCCGAACAGCAGCATCGAGCAAAGCCAGGTAGACGAGCTGTGCTCCGACATCGAGAGCGTGCTTTGCCACGAGCCGATCTTCTTGCAGTCGACGAGCTTCGCGCCCGCCGCGTTCGAGTTCTCGTTTTCCGACCTGGACGTGCGGTGGGGCGGCTGCCGCCTCGGCGGCGTCATCGACCGCGTGGACGTGGACAGCGCGGGCAACGCCGTCATCGTGGACTACAAGGGCTCGCTTTCGTCTGCCTACGACCTGCCGAAGGCCAAGGCGTATCCCGGAAAGGGGCTGGCGGGACGCAAGGTGCAGGCGCTGCTCTACATGGCGGCGCTTTCGGGCTCGCCTGCCCTGCGCGAGGCCCTCTCCGCTGCCTGCGGCAAGAAGGTCAGGCGCGTCATAGGCGCCCTCTACCTGTCCTACAGGCACGACCCGGGCAAGCCGCGCGTGCGGGGGGCGTTGGCAAAAGAGGTCGAGGAGTCGTGCTCGGGCAACGTCGGCGACGCCGTCTTGGACTACATCGACTCTGTCGCCGGACGCGTGGGCCTCGCGGCGTCTTCGGCCTTCTCGCCTTCGGCAAGCGTGCTCCAGCTCGTCTTGCCCACGGCGAGCAGCACCATGCCGTGCTATCCCCTGGAGCCGGCAGGCGGCGCGGACGCAGGCGGCCCCACGTTGTCGCAAGTGCTTTGCGATTTGGAGGAGATGGTGCGCACGCAGGTGGTTGCGCGCATCGAGGAGGGCTATGTCGCGGCGGAGCCGAGCGGCAAGGACGCGTGCAAGTTCTGCCCTGTCGCCGCATGTGCAAGGAGGATGTCATGAGCTTTTCGGACTTGAAAGGCGGCCAGGTCGCCTGCGCGAAGACCTTCGACCGCTCGATCGCCGTCATCGCCGGCGCAGGCTCCGGCAAGACCTTCACCTTGCGCGAGCGCGTGGCAAAGGCCTTCGACGAGCATCAAGAAGACGGGCAGACAGGGCCTGTCGTCACCGATATCGGGCAGGTCATGGCCATCACCTTCACCGAGAAGGCCGCCGCCGAGCTGCGCAGTCGCATCAAGGCGGCGCTGCGCGAGACAGCAAGGCCCGACCAGGCGGTGCTCGTAGACGACGCGTGGATCGGCACCATCCACGGCGTCTGCTCGCGCATATTGCGCGAAAACGCCTTCGAGCTGGGGCTGGACCCCGATTTCCAGATCGTCCCCGACGACGAGTGGGAGGCCTTGCGGCGGCGGGCCGTCGAGGACGCCATGTCGGGGATATCGGTTTCCCCCGATGCGGTGAAGGCGCTGTTCATCGAGTACAGGCCGGGCAACGTGGTCGCGAGCATCGAGGCCCTGATGGACCTGGCGGCGCAAAGCCCGAACGGGTTTGCCGACATCGTCGCCACGCCGGCGCCCGAGCTGCGCCACCTGCAACAGCAGGTCGAAGACGCCCTCGGGCAGCGCAGCCGCGTCGCGCTGCCCCCGTTGCCGAACATGGGCGCAGATGCGCTCTCGGAGCTGCACGCGTGGCACGAGGCCGTCTGCGCGCTGATGGACGAGGCGCTCTATGGCGGGGTGGCCGCCGAGGGCGCGGGCGACGGGCGCGGACGCGGCAAGACCTGTCCCATCCCCGTCCAGCTGCACCTCGAGCTCGAGCTCGCGCTCGTCTGGCCGTTCCAAAGCATCCTGCTCTCTTTGGCGGCAGACGCCGTGCGGCGCTTCGACGAGCTGAAATCCGCACGTGGCCAGCTCGACCAAGACGACCTGCTCTCGAAGGCGGCCGCAGCGCTCGAGCGTCCCGAGGTCGCGGCGCGCTACGAGGACCGCTTCGGCCTCGTCATGGTCGACGAGTTCCAAGACACCGACCCGCTGCAGCTGGCCATCATCTCGCGGCTCAGCGGGCCGGGCAACCGCCGCCTGTGCGTCGTGGGCGACCCGCAGCAAAGCGTCTACCGTTTCCGCGGCGCGGATGTGAGCACCTACAACCGCCACGTGGGCGCCTTGCCCGAGCGCAGCAAGATAGCGCTCGACGACAACTACCGCAGCCATGCGGACATACTCGCCTTCACCGATTTGGTGTTCACCGACGCGGCGGGCAGGCCCGTCGGCGCCTACCAGCGCCTGAACGCCCGGCGCGACGAGTCGAGGAAGCACTACGACGAGGCTGTGGAAGGCCCGCGCGTGAGCATCCTGGATGTGCGCTACCCCTATGGGGGCAAGACGGCGGCGGTGCGCCGCCACGCCGAGCTCGTCGCACAGCGCTTCGAGAGCATCCACGAGGCGGGAGGGCGCAGCTACGGCGACATGGCCATCCTCCTCGGCGCCATGACCAACGTGGGGGAGTACGCCGCCGCGCTCCAGCGGCGCGGCATCCCCTGCGTCGTGGCGAAAGGCTCGGTGCTCTCGCAGATGCCCGAGGCCAAAGGCGTCGTCCTGCTCGCCCGCGCCATAGCCAGCCGCGAAGACGCGGAAGCGGCCTTCAGCGTGGAGGAAAGCGAGTTCTTCGGTCTTTCCCCGGCGGATTTCGTGCAGATGAAAGCCGCCGGGCGCGGCGATGGCAAAGCCGGAGGCAGCGCAGGCGACGGCGTCGGGCGCGTCGGTGATGCCGCCGGCAGCGACGATGGCCCCGGTGCCGGCGACGGAGAGCATGGTGAGGGCTGCGGGCTGTCCGAGAGGGCGCGTGCGGCACGGCGTGTGATCGCGCGGGCGAGGCGGCGCATCGGAACCGTGGCGCTGTCGAAGCTGCTCGTCGAGGTCTTGCACGAGTCGGGGTGGGTCTCGCGTCTGGAGGCGCAGGCCGAATCCGACCCCGGGCGCCGTGCGGAAAACCATGCGAAACTCGCCAACGCGCTGAAGGTGGTGCGCATGGCCGAAGACATCGAGGCGCAGCGCTGCAGCGACGCCGCGAGCGTGGCGGCCGTCCTCGCGCAGCGCATGGAGGTCTTGCGCGAGCCGCCAGGCGCGCTTTCGGCAAAAGACAGCAACTTCGTGCGCATCATGACGATCCACGCTTCGAAGGGGCTGCAGTTCCCCATCGTCGCCGTGGCCGAGTTCGACGGCAACGGCGGCAACGGCGGCTCGTCGCGCATCGTCTCCGAGCGCATGGCAGACGACGCGGGCAAGGTGTGGCAATGCGCCGTCCTCGACCCGAAGGCGTCTGCCGACAGATTCGAGGGCTCGTCGTGGAAGTGCCGTTCCGCGGCCAACATGCTCGCCTTGACCGCAAGCGAGCAGGAGCCGATTTCCGAGGAGCGCGCGCGGCGCCACATCTGGCCGGACGACGGCCGGGTGCCGGATGCGGCGAGGTTTCGCGCGGCGCTTGTCGCCTATGGGCAGGCGGCCGATGCCGCCGAGCTGGAACGCAAGCTCTACGTCGCCTTCACGCGCGCCGAAGAGGCCCTTGTCGTGTGCACGAAGGCGATGGTGAAGAAGGACGGCGAGGTATCGGTGCCGGCGGGAGTGCAGTCGCGCATAGCCGAGCGCGAGGCCGAGATCGCCGCGCGTTGGGAGTACCGCCACGACGATGTCGGGGCAGAAAAACCCGACGGGCGGGAAAGCGGGGGGCAAGCAGGCGGGCAAAACGGCTCAGACGGCGAAGGCGCCGGGACGGACGGCAAGCCCGATGCCGGCGCCGGCGACGCAAGTGCCGGGGAAGGTGGCGCCGGAGAGTTCCTCGTACCCTGCGAGCTGCCGCGCCGCCCGCGCATCGACTGGCCCTACCGGCCGGTGGAAAACGCCGACGTGTTCAGCGCGTCGTCGCTTGCCGCTCGCGAGGGCGCCGAGCAGCCGGATGCTGCTCGGCGCGTGGTGTCGCGGGATGCGAGGGGCCTGCATCGAGACGATGGCGAAGGCGACGGCCGCGCGGCTGCGCCGGATGCCGCCGCAGGGCATGGCGGTGCAGACGGCGTTTGCGGCAAGGCGTTGCGCGCGGCGGCAAACGTGCGCGGCGAGGCGCTGCACGCGTGCGCCCAATTCGCCGCCCTGCACGCCGCCGCGGGCGGCCCCATATGCACGCCGCCGCGAGACAGGCTGGAAGCCATCGCGCATGCGCACGGGCTGTCCTCGGAAGAAGACGTCGCCGAGCTTGCCGCGCGCATGGACGCGTGGACGGGCAGCGAGGCGGCCGAGAAGGTCCGCGCGTTCGCGCACCTGCGCTGCGAGGAGCCGTTTTTCATCTGCCTGGACGGCGAGGGCGGCAAAGACGGAGGCTCTGCCCCCTATCTGCGTGGATTCATCGACCTGCTCGCCTACGACGAGCCCGGGCGCGGGCGCGCGCAGGTGGTGGACTACAAGACGGGCTATCTGGACATGCCGGCTTGCGGGCGCGCGGAGCACTTCGCCATGCAGGCGCGCTGTTATGCCCTGGCCGTGCTTTCCCAGGGGTTTTCTCGTGTGGAGCTGTCCTTCGTCTTCCTCGACGATGCAAACGGCGCGGGCGATCCGCAGACGGTGACGTTCGGGCCGTTCACCGCGCAAGTTGAAGACGACACGGCACGCGATGCGGACGGCGCGCCCTGCACGCGCGCGTGGCTGTGCGCCAAGCTGCGCGAGAGCATCGCCGGTGCGGCCGGCGCTGCAAACGCAGACGCCGCAGGCGCCGCCGCCCCGCTTTTGCACGGAGGCGACGGGGGCGATGTGTGATTTTGCCGAAACGTTGCCGAAGAATGCACGATAATCCAAGGCTTTTTCAGGCAGGCACGCTACTATACGGGACACGATGACGCAGACCGATCCCTACAAAGTACTCGGGCTCAGCGCGGGCGCCTCCAAAGAAGAGGTGACCCGCGCCTATCGCAAGCTCGCGAAAAAGTACCACCCCGACCTCAACCCGGGGGACGCGACCGCGGCAAAGAAGATGGCCGAGGTCAACGCCGCCTACGATTCCATCGTGAACGGCACCCCGTACGGCCCGCGTGCATCCGCCGCAAGGCCCAACCCCACGGGCAGCCCCCGCACCCAGACGCGCACGACCTCCTCGGCGCCGGGCGGCAGCAGGCAGCAGCAAGGCGGCGGGGCATACGGCCCGTTTGCCGGCTACGACTTCGACGAGCGGGCGGCCGGCGGCTCCGGGCAGGGCGGCGCCGGCGCGACCAACCCCTTCGAGGAGATGTTTCGCCAATGGGCCCGCCAGGCGCAAGGCCAGCAGCAAGAGGGTTGGCAGCAGCAACAGCAGCAGGCCTGGCAGCAGCGCCGCCAGCAGGCCCAAAACCAGACGAGCGGCTGCCTGAAGGCCGTCCTCATCATCATCGCGATAAACCTGGTCATCAACTTGCTGCTGGGCGGGTGCTCGGCGCTGCGCTACGGCATACTCTCCGGCGCCTCGAACTCGAGTTCCGGCAGTTCGGCCACCCAATCCACGCAGACCACCCAAAATTCCCGGGTTTCATACGGCATCTCGGACGCCTGACGCCTCGTCGCCTGCCCCGGCCCTTTCGTCCGTTTTCGCTTGCGTCCGCCGCTTTCACCCGGCGCGGCACGCGTGCCGCATACCCGCAGGCGCATGCTTTGGAGTACCATGCACATCCATCGGGAAAACTGTCGTGGAACGGGAAAGAACATGGTGAAAAGCGCTTTGGGAGCAACGAGGGGCGGCAAGAAGACAGCCGGCATCGTCGTCGCAGTCGTGGTCGTGGCCATCATCATCTTCGGCGGCGGCGCCTACCTGTTCACCCAGCTGTTCACCGGTCAGATACGCCAGGTGGGCCAGATGCAGACAATGCAGCTGACCGCCTCGAGCTATGCCCCGAAGGTGGAGGCGAGCGGCTCGTTTCGGGCGGCTTCCAGCTCGGCGGTCAGCCCCGAGGTGGACGGGACGGTAAACGACGTGAAGGTGAATGCCGGCGACGCGGTGAAGAAAGGCGACGTCCTCTTCACCATCGACAACGCGCAGATATCCCAAGAGGCCAATTCCGCGAAGGCGGCTTCCGACGAGGCGTCCGCCGCGCTCTCCACGGCAAACAGCGCCCTCGAGGCGGCTCAGGCGAAGCTGAAGACGGCGCAGGAGACGCTCGACGCGGCAAAGGCGGCATCCGACAGGCGCGCCGCGGCCGGGGGCGGGCAGCAGGGCGATTCGACGCAGACCCGCTCTGCCGCGCGAACCGCAGCCCCCATAGTGCCCGTCACCTCGGCGTCCGGCAGCTCCTCGTCGTCTGGCCTGACGTCGTACGAGGCGGCGGTGAGCGACGCGCAATCCGAGGTGGACAAGGCGCAATCCCAGGCGGACACCGCGAAAAAGACGGCCGACGCGGCCAAGACCACCTACGAGACCGCGGCCGCGAGGGCCGAAAAGCTCACGGTCACGGCGCCGGCGGACGGCACGGTCGTGGATTTGAAGGTGCAAAAGGGCATGACCTCGCAGGCGGTGAACTCGCAGGGCGCCGCGCTGCAGATCGCCGACCTGTCCACCCTGACCGCCGTCGTGACGGTGCCCGCCTCCCAGATCGCGACCATTTCCACGGGCTTGAAGGCCACCGTCACGTCCACCTCGCTGCCCGACCAGACGATCGGCGCGACCGTCTCGAAGGTAGGCGATGCGCCCGTCGCGGCCGGCAGCTCCACGCAAGACGGCTCGAACGCGGGCAACGCAGCGGCCGCGAACTCGAACGCCACCCAGACGAGCGCGGGCATGCAGGCCACGCAAAGCGCCGCAAGCGCCGCCTCCGGCTCGAATTCGAACTCGAACTCGGATTCCGCTTCCGGCTCGGGCCGGTCGTCGCAGGATTCCTCGACCAGCTACTACGAGGTCACCCTCACCTTGGAGAAGGCCGACAACGCGAAGGTGGGCATGGAAGTCTCCGCGGCCATCGAGCTGAAGGAGTACAGCACCGTCTACTACGTGCCGCAAAAGGCGGTCTCGCAAAGCGGCAACTACTCTTATGTCGAGGTCGTCTACAACGACAACACGACCAAGCAGCACCAGGTGCAGATCCTCGACACCTCAGACGACGGCCAGCTGATCATCCAGGGCAGCACCATCACCGAAGGCCAGCGCATACTCACCGACATATCGTGAACGACAAGGCCGCGGACATGGAAAGCGCGGGGCGGCCGGGTTCTGCCGGCAGCGGACGCGCCTTTGCCGGCGGCGTGGTGCTCGCCTTCGACACGGCAGGCGAGACGCTGGCGCTCGCCGTCGGGCGCATGGGCGCGCGCGGCGAGGGTCTGAGGCTCATGGCCGCCTCCGATGCGCCGGCGCCCAGGCAGGCCAACCGCCGCCTGCTGGAGCGCATCGGGCGCCTGCTCGACGGGGCGGGCCTTTCCATGCGCGACGTGGACGCCGTCCTCGCGGGACGAGGGCCGGGGTCGTTCACGGGCGTGCGCATCGGCGTCGCGTGCGCCAAGGGCATCGCGTGCGCCGCGGGCCTGCCGCTGTTCGGCGCCTCGACGCTCGACGCGATCGCCTGGCATGCGCAGGCGGCGGGCATGCGCGCCCGCCTGGGCGTGGTGGCAGACGCCATGCGCCGCGAGGTCTATCCGGTGCGCTACGAGCTAGACGATGCGGGCGTCGTGCGCCTCGACGCCGATGCGGTGGCCGTGCCGGCCGACGTGGCAAAGGCGTGGGCGGGCGAGGCGGACTCGATGCCCCTGTGCGGCAACGGGCTGGCGAAGTACCGCGACCTGTTCGAGGGCGCGGGTTTCACCTGCGCCGACGAGGGGCTGTGGACGCCGACGGGCGAAGGGCTCTTGCGCGCGTTTTCCGCCGCGCTTGCCGCAGGAGAGGCGGCCTGCGGCGATGCGGCGGCGCTCCTGCCCGTCTACACGCGCCTGTCGGACGCCGAGGAAAACGAGCGCGCCCGCGCAGGCCTCGACCCGCGCCCCGCCAAGGTGCTCGCGGCAAACGGGGTGAGTTTCGGCACGGACGCCGAGAACGGCGAAGGCGGCGGCGGCGCGGCGCCGCAGCCTAGCGAGGCCTCCCGGGCGGCATGGGACCAGGCAGGCGCCGCCCGCCTCGCCGCAGACGCCGCCGCTTCCAGCTCCAAAGACGTCGCGGGCCTGGGCTCGGGCGGGGCTTTCACCGCCCCCCTCGTCCTCGCCATCGAAAGCTCGTGCGACGAGACGGCCGCCGCCGTCATCGACGGCCGGCGGCGCATCCTGTCTAGCGTGGTGGCAAGCCAGATAGACTTTCACACGCGCTTCGGCGGCGTCGTCCCGGAAATCGCCTCGCGCAAGCACGTGGAGGCGGTCGTGCCCGTCGTGCAGGAGGCGCTTTCCTCCGCGGGCCTGTCTTGGGCCGACCTCTCGGCTGTCGCGGCCACGCAAGGACCGGGCCTCGTGGGCTCGCTCGTCGTCGGGCTTGCCTTCGCGAAAGGCGCGGCGTACGCGTCCGGGCTGCCCTTCATCGGCGTGAACCACCTCGAGGGCCATCTCCACGCCAACCTCTTCGCCGACCCGGACCTCGCGCCGCCCTTCGTCGCCTTGCTCGTCTCCGGCGGCCATACCATGCTCGTGCACGTGCGCGCCTGGGGCGACTACGAGACGATGGGCTCGACGCTCGACGACGCGGTGGGCGAGGCCTTCGACAAGGTGGCCAAGGCGCTCGGGCTGGGATACCCGGGAGGGCCTGTGATCGCGCGTTATGCGAAACGCGGAAACCCGCGCGCCATACGCTTTCCCCGCGCCATGCTGCACAGCGGCGACCTCTCGTTTTCGCTGTCCGGCCTGAAGACGTCCGTCGTCACCTACATACGCCGGCAAGAGGAGGCGGGCATGGAGCTGAACGTGCCCGACCTCGCGGCGAGCTTCCAAGCGGCCGTCGTCGACGTGCAGGTGGCCAAGGCCGTCGCCGCGTGCGAGCAGGCGGGCGTCTCCACCTTCTGCATAGGGGGAGGGGTGGCCGCCAACTCCGCGCTGCGCGACGCGCTGGAGGCCGGCCTTTCCGCGCACGGCGTCCGCGTGCTCTTCCCGCCGGCCGCGGACTGCTCCGACAACGCGGCCATGATCGCCTCGGTCGCGCTCGACCTTTTCGAAGACGGCGAGTTCACCCCCCTCGACGCCGACCCGCAGGCCCACATGCCCCTGCGCCGCCGCGACGCCTGCGACGCGAGCTGAACTTCAAGGGCTGCCCATTGCCAACGTTCGCGTTTTCCCGCCGCGAGTTCCTGGAACGCCCTTGAGGTCGCCCAATTCGCCGTCAGGAGCGTTGCCGTTCGACGACGTCTTTCTCCGATTGCATGAAGTTCCAACTGGAAGAACTCTTGCAAAACGGACGAACGCCGTCTTGCTCGTCTCGTGGCGTAGAATGGGCGGCAGGCGCGACGAGATGCGCTATTCGGCGAAGGAGGCCTTTCTATGCACGCTACGAACGCGACGGCCGCAGGGGAGCGCACGCGCAAGAAACCCGACGTGAGCTACACGCAAAACCGCGAGTTGTCGTGGCTGCAGTTCGAGAGGCGCATGCTCGAGGAGGCGTCCGATTCGACGGTGCCCCTGTTCGAGCGCCTGGGCTTCGTCTCCATCTTCACCACCAACCTCGACGAGTTCTTCCGCGTGCGCGTGGGCAGCCTCTTCGACTTGGCGGCCTGGGCTCCCGACGACCGCGACAACAAGTCCTGGCGCACCCCCCGCGAGCAGCTCGAGGCGGTGTTCTCGGCCGTGGGTCCTCTCGTCAAGTCCCGCGACAAGGTCTACGGCAAGCTGATGAAGAAGCTGGCCGCGCACGGCATCGCGGAGCTCGACTTGGACGCGCTGGACAAAAAGGAGCGCAAGTGGGCGCGCGACTATTTCCGCGCCTTCGTGCACCCTCTGCTGTCCGCGCAGGTCATCGACGAGCGCCACCCCTTCCCGTTTCTGCGCAACAAGGAGCTCTACGTCGTCGCGCTGCTTTCCGACGAGCAAGGCGGCGCGCAGGAGATGGGCATAGTCCCGGTGCCGCCCGACTTGCCGGCCTTCGCGTCGGATCCCGAGCACCCCCTGCACTTCGTGCGCATGGAACGTCTCGTCTTGCACAACGTGGAAAAGCTCTTCGGCAGCTACACGGTCTCCGACGCGTGCATCATCTCGCTCACGCGCAACGCCGACATCGACCTCGACGAGAAGTTCGACGATTCCGACATCGACTACCGCGCCTTCGTCGCGCGCATGCTCAAGAAGCGCAACCGCCTGAACCCGGTGCGCCTCGAGGTGGAGGGCAAGCTCTCCAAGACGCTCTCCTCGCTCCTGCTGCCGCGCCTGGGCATGGAGCGCGAGCAGGTGTTCTCCTCGACCTGTCCTTTGGACTTGTCGTGGGTCTTCTCGCTTCAAAAGGAGCTGCCGGCGCAGCTTTGCGCCGAGCTGTGCTACGAGCCGCACCGCCCGCGCGAGTCCGTCTCCTTCGACGAGAGCCGCTCGGTCCTCGAGCAGGTGGCCGAGCACGACCGCATCCTGTTCTACCCCTACGACTCCATGCGCCCCTTCCTCAACATGCTGAAGGAGGCGGCGGGCGACCCGAGCGTCGTCTCCATCAAGATCACCCTCTACCGGCTTGCCACCGACTCGCGCGTCGCCACCTACTTGGCCGAGGCCGCCGAAAACGGCAAGGAGGTCACGGTCTTGATGGAGCTGCGCGCGCGCTTCGACGAGGCCAACAACATAGAGTGGTCCGAGCGCATGGAGCACGCCGGCTGCCACATCATCTACGGGCCGGACGACTACAAGTGCCACTCGAAGATATGCCTCATCACCTGCCGCGACGGCGCGAAGGTGAAAAACTACGTGCAGATAGGCACGGGCAACTACAACGAGAAGACGGCGCGGCTCTACGCCGACATATGCCTGATGACGGCAGACGAGCGCATAGGCCGCGATGCCGTGGCGTTCTTCCAGAACATGCTCATCGGCAACCTGAACGGCGCCTACGAGACGCTGCTGGTGGCCCCGTCCAACATGAAGCGCACCTACCTCGCGCTCATGGACAAGGAGATCGCCAAGGGCACGGCCGGGCGCATCATGCTCAAGGCCAACTCCCTCACCGAGCGCGACATCATCGACAAGCTGATGGAGGCGTCGTGCGCCGGGGTGCAAGTCGACCTCAACCTGCGCAGCATCTCGTGCATCCTGCCCGGGGTGCCCGGCAAGACGGACAACATCCGCGTGCGAAGCGTGGCCGGACGCTTCCTCGAGCACGCGCGCGTCTACTGCTTCGGCGCCGGCGAGGGGATGCAGGTCTACATCAGCTCGGCCGACCTCATGACGCGCAACCTCGTGCACCGCGTCGAGATCGGGGTGCACGTGCTCGACCCGCTCGTGCGCGCCGACGTGATGGTCTACATGCGAAAGCTCTTCGAGGACAACTGCAAGGCGCGCGAGCTGCAACCCGACGGCAGCTACCGCCTGCCCGAGCGCGAGCCGGACGAGCCGCGCATATGCGCCCAGGAGTACTTCGCCGCCGAGCCCTTGCAGCACGTCGAGATCTTGGAGCGCGAGCATGGCGACGCGACGCGAAAACGCGGGCGGGGCGGCTTTTTCAAACGCCTGTTCGCACGCCGGCGCGGCAAGTAGGATCCGCCCGAGACGGCGGGCGCGGAGGCCGTCCGCCGCATCCGCAGGGCCTGCGGCCGCTTTCTCGTGCTAGAGTAGCCGCCATCCCTACGACGTTTGGAGGACATATACAGGTGGACGGTTTCTCTGCGGCTTTCAACGACATCCTGACGGCGATCGACGATGCGGTGTGGGGTGTCCCGCTCATCGTCCTCATCCTCTTCGGCGGCATACTCCTCACGGTGCGTCTGCGCGGCCTGCAGTTCTCGCAGCTGCCGCGCGCCCTGCGCTACATGCTCAAAGACGAGGAGGGCGCCCCCGGCGAGGTCACGAGCTTCGGCGCGCTGTGCACGGCGCTCTCGGCAACCATCGGCACGGGCAACATCGTCGGCGTGGCCACCGCCGTGGTCGCCGGAGGCCCGGGCGCGCTGTTCTGGATGTGGGTCGCGGCGCTGTTCGGCATGGCGACGAAGTACTCCGAGGGGCTGCTCGCGGTGAAGTTTCGCAGCCACGACCCCGAGACGGGCCATGTTCTGGGCGGGCCGTTCTACTACATCGAGCGCGGCATGGGCAAGAACTGGCGCTGGCTGGCCAAGCTCTTCGCCTTCTTCGGCGTGTGCGTCGGCCTGTTCGGCATCGGCACCTTCACCCAGGTGAACTCCATCTCCGGGGCCGTCACGGGCTTCTTCGACCCGAACGGGGCCTGCACCGTGCAGCTGCTGGGCGCGGACTACTCCATCGCCACCATCGTGGGCGGCCTCGTGCTGGCGCTGTGCGTGGGGCTGGTCGTCATCGGCGGGCTGAAGCGCATCTCGAGCGTGGCCGAGCGCGTCATCCCCTTCATGGTGGTCGTCTACGTCGTCTTCTCGCTCGTGCTGATCGTGGCCAACATCCAGGCGCTGCCTGGCGCCTTCGCCGAGATATTCGCCGGCGCCTTCGGGCTGCGCGCGGCGGCCGGCGGCGCGATGGGAGCCATCATCGTGGCCATGCAGAAGGGCATCGCGCGCGGCATCTTCTCCAACGAGGCCGGCCTGGGCTCGGCGCCTATCGCCGCGGCGGCCGCCAAGACCAACGAGCCGGTGCGCCAGGGCCTCGTCTCCATGACGGGCACCTTCCTCGACACCATCATCGTCTGCTCGATGACCGGTCTCGCGCTGGTCATGACGGGTGCCTACGACATCGCCGGGCTGGAGGGCGCCGCCGTCACGACCGCCGCCTTCCAAGCCGGCCTGCCCTTCATCCCCGCCCAGGTGGTGGCTTTCATCCTCATGGTCTGCCTCGTGCTCTTCGGGTTCACCACGATTTTGGGCTGGGACTACTATTCCGAGCGCTGCCTGGAGTACCTGACGGGCGGGCGCATGGGCGCGGTGAAGGCGTATCGCTGGCTCTACATCCTGGCCGTGCTCATCGGCCCGTACATGACGGTCAGCGCCGTGTGGACCATCGCCGACATCTTCAACGGTCTGATGGCCATCCCGAACATGGTCGCGCTCATCGTCTTGTCGGGCATAGTGGTGAAGGAGACGCGCGACTACCTCTCGCGTCTGAAGGCCGCGGGCAAGCGCGAGGAGGACATGGAGCCGCGCGACGCCGACGCGCTGCCGAAGAGCTTCGCCGATTTGCACGGACGGGGAGCCGCCGGCGCCGCCGAAGGATAGGTTCCCGGGCGAAGCGCCCCCTCGGGAGGCGTGTGCAAAGGCATGCATTTTTTGAAAATGCTAGGCACAACTACCAAAAATGACAGGTACATCTATCAAAAACGATAGGTTCACCTCGCAAAAATGATAGACCGGGCTCTCGCAACTCCAAAGGGGGCTATTCATGTACCGCAGGGACATCTCCTTCACGCTCGAGAAGAGGCTGGGCGAGCCGCGCCGCTTCATCCAGATCGTGATAGGGCCTCGTCAGACGGGGAAAACGACGTCGGTCGAACAGGCGGTGAAGGGCTCGGGGCTTCCCTACCGTTTTGCCACCGCGGATTCCCCGTCTGCGAAAGACGCCGCGTGGCTGGAGCTCGAATGGCGCCAGGCGCGCGCACTCGTCGCCGACGGCCGTCCTGCCGTTCTCGTCGTCGACGAGGTGCAGAAGGTGCATCAGTGGCCCGAGGTGGTGAAAGGACTGTGGGACGAGGACTCGTGGGACGCGCGTCCCCTCCTCGTGGTCTTGTCCGGCTCCTCGTCTCTGCCCATCCAACAGGGGTTGAACGAATCTCTCGCCGGGCGCTTCGAGCTCTTGCGCTCGACGCATTGGAGCTTGTCCGAGATGGACGAGGCGTTCGGATATTCCTTCGAGGAGTTCTGTCGTTTCGGCGGCTACCCGGGCGCCGCCTCTTTGCGTGGAGACGGCGTGAAAAGCAGCGGCATCGGCGAGTTCTGCAAACGCCACCCGGGGGCGCGACCGCTCGTCGCAGGCGACAGGAACTGCCCCGTCGAGGCGCTGCTGCGAGGCGAGATCTCCCTGTTCTAGGGCTGCCGCCCGCCCCCCGCTCGCTGCCGCCCGCCCATTTTCGCGCGGGGGCGAGGTCTCTCCTTTTGCCGTCGATATTCTGTCGCCATTGGCGGTGAAACGACACAGGGGGTTCAGGGGGTCATCGTGACGCCCGTAGCGCTCGGCACTTGCGGCTGTGTCAGGGAAAGCCCGATTCCGCGCATCAAGAATGACAACCGGCCTTGTTTGTGTGAAAAATCCAATTTGCGAAATTGAAACGGTCCAACTTGCGGAATTGAAATGGTCCAACCTGCGGAACTGAAACAGTCCAACTTGCGGAATTTGCTACAATTCACGTGCACAGCATGCATTTGAGGAGGACTCATGCCTTCAAACGCCGACAATTCCGCGCCCACCCCCTATATGCCGCGTATAGCCGACGCGCTCCTTGCCCGCAAGATGCGGGCCGCCGGTGCCGTCCAGATAAAAGGCCCGAAATGGTGTGGCAAGACGGCGACCGCAGAGCAGCTGGCCGCAAGCGCCGTCTATCTCCAAGACCCCGACAAAGGGCCTGACTACATGCGGCTTGCAGAGCTCAAGCCCTCTGCGCTTTTGGAGGGAGCCGAACCCAGGCTGCTCGATGAATGGCAGACGGCGCCGCAGCTGTGGGATGCGATCCGCTACGCCATAGACCGCGGGCATGGGCGTGGACGATTCATCCTGACGGGTTCCGCGCTCCCCCGCAAAGGCGAGCAACCCGCCCATTCCGGCGTCGGCAGAATCGCCCGCCTTGCCATGCGCACCATGTCGCTGTTCGAGACAGGGGAATCGACGGGGGAAGTCTCGCTTTCCGCCCTCTTCGACGGGCGAAGCGACGTCGCGGCGTTGTCCGGTCTCGACGTCGAGCAGATCGCCTTCGCCCTCTGCCGGGGCGGCTGGCCGGAGGCTGTGATGGAGAAGAACCGGCAGACGGCGCTTTCCATGGCGCACGATTACATGGCCGAGCTGCTAGACGCCGACATAGAGGAGATGGACGGCGTGCGCCGCAACCGCACCTGGATGCGCTCCATATTGCGCTCCTACGCGCGCAACACGGCAAGCGGCGCGACGCTTGCCACCATAGCCGCGGACATGCAAGACGAGCCCCCCTCGCGCGACACCGTCTCCGAGTACGTCGACGCCTTGGCCCGTGCCTGCGTCCTCGAAGACCTCGACGCCTGGACGCCGCGCCTGCGCTCGAAGACGGCGGTGCGCACAAGCCCCACGCGGCATTTCTGCGACCCTTCCCTGGCGGCGGCCATGCTCTCCGCGACGCCCGGCAAGCTGTTGGAGGATTTCGAGACCTTCGGCCTGCTCTTCGAGTCGCTGTGCGTCCACGACCTGCGCGTCTATCTCGACGCCCTCGGCGGGCGCGTGTGCCACTACCGCGACAAGACCGGCCTCGAGGCCGACGCCGTGCTCGTCTGCGACGACGGGAGATGGGCGCTCGTCGAGGTCAAGCTCGGTGCGAAGGCCGCCGACGAGGCCGCCGGCCGCCTGAAGAAGCTCGCGGCGAGAATCGACTGCTCCCGCGTCGGCGAGCCGGCCTTTCTCCTGGTGCTCACGGGCGCGGCGACGGCGTACCGCCGTCCTGATGGCGTGGTCGTCGCCCCGCTTGCGACGCTGGGGCCGTGACGCGGCCCCATTTCGCCTGGGACGAATCTGCCCGAACTTTCATGTCGATGCGGCGCGGTTTCGGAAGGGGCGGGCCTTCCTTTCACCGCCGATGTTTCACCGCCATTGGCGGTGAAACGGCGCAAAGGGTTCAGGGGCGCGCGGGCGAGGTGCGGTGCGTGGTGTACTATGCGCAAGATGCACATAGCGCCACGCGAGAGAGGAAATTCACATGCTGTTCGAGCACATCGACATTCTCGACGAGAACCTGGATTGGAAAAAGGACTGCTTTGTCGGGGTGAAGGGGACGACCATCACCTACGTGGGAGAGGAGCCGCCTGCCAACGCGCAGTCCTACGGCCAGCGCTACGACGGCCGCGGCAAGCTTTTGACCAGCGCGTTTTTCAACACGCACGCGCACACGTCCATGACGCTTCTGCGTGGATACGCCGAAGACCAGCCGCTGCAGGACTGGCTGCAAAAGACCGTGTGGCCCTTCGAGGGCAAGATGGACGTCGACAAGAAGCACCACTACTGGGGCACGGTGCTCGCGCAGGCCGAGATGATCCGCTACGGCGTGGTCGGCTACACGGACATGTACAACGCCACCATCGACCGCTGCGAGGCCACGCTGGCAGCCGGCATGAAGGCCAACCACTGCGATGGCGGCACGATGTGCTTCGTGGAAAAGGACTACGACGCCCTGCCCGTGGCAAAGACCAACGCCGAGCTGTTCGAGCGCTTCCAGGGCGCAGGCGACGGGCGCGTGCAGATCGAGATGTGCATCCACGGCGAGTACACGACGCCGGAGGGCATGGTGCGCCGTGTGGCCGAGGAGGCGGGCAAGCACGATTGCGGCATCCACCTGCACCTGTCCGAGACGCGCTCGGAGCACGAGGAGTGCAAGGAGCGCCACGGCGGCATGACGCCTGCGGCCTGGTTCGAGCACTGCGGCGTGTTCGACCACCGTGTGACGGCCGCGCATTGCGTGTGGGTCGAGGACTCCGACATCGAGCTGCTCGCGCGCCGCGGGGTGCACGTCAGCCTGAATCCGGCGTCCAACATGAAGCTGGCGAGCGGGTTTGCGCCGGTGCAGAAGATGATCGACGCGGGCGTGCCGCTGTCCATGGGCACCGACGGCATGGCCTCGAACAACACGCACAACATCTTGCAGAGCGCCTATCTCCTGGCCTGCGCGCAGAAGGGCAACGCGCTCGACCCGACCGTGGTCGCGGCCAAGGATGTGCTGCGCATGCTCACGGCCGGCGGCGCGGCGGCGCAAGGGCGCGAGGATTGCGGCGTGTTGAAGGAGGGCATGCGCGCCGACCTGGTCGTCTTCGACGTGGACACGCCGTGGATGAAGCCGGTCTACGACATGGCGGTCAACCTCGTCTACAGCGCAAACGGCGCCGACGTGGTGATGACGATGTGCGACGGGCAGGTGCTCTACGAAAACGGCGAGTTCAAGACCATCGACGTCGAGCGCGCGGCGGCGGAGTGCGAGCGCAGCGCAGGCGAGGTGCTCGAGGCGCTGGCGGCCGAGCCTGCAGACGCCGGCGGCGAGTAGCGGCGTTTTCGCCACGGTGAAAGACGGGGTGCTGAAAGAGGACGCCGCGCCGCAGGGCGCCGCGCCGGACGGCATGTCCGAGCAGGTGGGCGTCGTGCTCATGGTCTCCGGCGGGTCGGATTCCACGGCATTGCTCGAGATGGCCTGCGCCTTTCTCGGGGGGCGCCCCCTGCCTTTCGAGGCGCAGCGGGCTTTCGAGGTCCTCTTGCCCGATCCCGCCGCCGTTCACGTGCGCGTCTTGCATGTGAACCACCTGCTGCGCGGCGCGGCGGCCTATGCCGACGAGGCCTTCGTGCGCGCCGAGTGCGAGCAGATGGGGGTGGGCCTTCACGTCGAGCGGGTGGACGTGAAGGGGCTGGCCGCCACGCGCAAGGGCGGCGTCGAGGCCGTCGCGCGCGAGGAGCGCTACCGCCTCGCGCAAGAGCAGCTCGACTTGCTGTGCGCGACGTCCGGATGCGCGCGCGGCTACATCCTGCCCGCGCATACCCTCGACGACCGCGTGGAGACCTTCTTCATGCGCGCGCTCGTGGGCACAGGCCCCGGGGGTTTCTCGAGCATTCCCCGCGCGCGCGGCCGCATACGCCGCCCGCTGCTCGACATGACGCGCGAGGAGCTGCGCGAGTGGCTGCGCGAGCAGAGGCCGAACGTGCCCGACGCGCTGCTGTGGCGCGAGGACGCCACCAACGACGACGGCTCGAATTTCCGCAGCCTGGTGCGCACGCAGCTCGTTTCGGCGGCGGAGGCGCTGCGCGGCGGGTTTTCGCGCACGCTCGCGCACACCATGGACCTGATCGCCGACGAGGACGCGATGCTGCAAGAACAGGCCGCCTCGCTGCTGTACCGCCACCTGGACTGGGACGGCGCCGTGGCGAAGCTGCCCGTGTCCGCCCTGCTCGAGGAGAGGCCTCCGATGCGCCGCCGCGTGCTGCGCGAGGCCCTGCTCGTGGTGCACCCGGATGCTCGCTTGGAATCCGCCCAGATAGAGCGCGTCGCGGCTGCCGTGGAGGCGGGCGAGGACGCGTCGTGCGACGTGGCCGGCGGCGTGCGCGTGCAGGTGGCAGGCGGCGCTGTCGCCGCTTTTCGCGTCCAATGAGAAAACGCGCCGCGTCTGCACGGCAGCCGCGAGATCGTGAAAATCGCGCACGTGTCACGCAAACGACACCCCACGCCCGCGCGATTGGTGATAGATTAGGTTTTCCGTGTCGGTAGAGGGCATGGGTTTTGCAATGTCCGGCGAAGAACGGAGCGAGAACATGCACCAGGACTTGAAAGAAGTCCTTTTCACCGAAGACGTGCTCGCCGAGCGCGTGGCGCAGATGGGCGCCGACATCACGTCCGACTATGCGGGCAAGGGCAAGCCCCTCATCGTCATATCCGTGCTGCGCGGCGCCTGCATCTTCATGGCCGACCTCGTGCGCAAGATAGACCTTCCCCTCGAGATGGATTTCATGGCCGTCAGCTCCTATGGCTCGGGCGCGAAATCGTCCGGCGTCGTGCGCATCATCAAGGACCTCTCGACGTCCATCGAGGGCAAGGACGTCCTCATCGCCGAGGACATACTCGACTCGGGCCTCACGTTGAAATACCTGATGAAGACGCTGTCGAGCCGCAAGCCGGCCTCCATCGAGGTCGCCACGCTGCTCTACAAGCAGGGCACGCAGAAAACGCACATCGATTGCAAGTACGTCGGCTTCGACTGCCCCAACGAGTTCATCGTCGGCTACGGCCTCGACTATGCCGAGCGCTACCGCAACCTGCCCTACATCGGCGTGCTCAAACCCGAGATATACCAAGACTAGACCCAAGAGCCCCGAAGCCCCGACCTTTGCCAGAGGAGAACCCGCGCGTGGAGGAAAACAAGCACAGCAAGCCTGCCGAACATGGCGAACACGGCGCCGAGGAGGGCGCGGACAAGCCGCAGGGCGCCGCCGAGCCGCCCGCCTCGGGTGATTCGGGCGATTCGGGCAGCTCGAACAAGCCGCGCCGCCCGAGGGCGCGCACCATCGTCTTGTACGTGGCCTTGGCCGCCGTGCTCGCAGGCCTCATCGCAGGCCAGCTGTTCACCGCGAACAACCAGGGGGAAAAACCCGACGAGCTGAAGACCAGCGAGTTCGTCGCGGCTGTGAACGCAAACCATGTGAAAGAGGTCGTCTTCCACGTGTCGTCGGCCACTTTGAGCGGCAAGTACTACAAAGACGACGAGGCCAAGGAAAAAGACGAGGCCCGCGACTTCACCTCGACCTATGTCGGCGAGGACTCGCTCGACGAGCTGATGGCGCAGCACCCCGACGTGCAGTACAGCGCCGATGTGGCCACGTCCAGCTGGTGGACTTCGTTGCTCACCACCTTCTTGCCGCTGCTGCTCATCTTCGGCGTGCTCATCTTCTTCCTCTACCAGATGAACGGCGCGAACAACAAGCAGATGTCGTTCGGCAAGGCAAAGGCCAAGCAGATCTCCGAGGAGACGCCCAAGGTCACCTTCGCGGACGTGGCCGGCATCGACGAGGCGGTCGAGGAGCTCGACGAGATAAAGGAATTCCTCTCCAATCCGGCGAAATTCCAGGCCATGGGGGCAAAGATTCCGCGCGGCGTGCTGCTCGTCGGCCCGCCGGGCACGGGCAAGACCTTGCTCGCGCGCGCCGTGGCAGGCGAGGCGGGCGTGCCGTTTTTCGGCATATCGGGCTCGGATTTCGTCGAGATGTTCGTGGGCGTGGGCGCGAGCCGCGTGCGCGACCTGTTCGCCCAGGCCAAGAAATCCGCGCCGGCCCTCGTGTTCATCGACGAGATCGACGCAGCCGGCCGCCAGCGCGGCACGGGTCTCGGCGGCGGCAACGACGAGCGCGAGCAGACGCTGAACCAGCTGCTCGTCGAGATGGATGGCTTCGAGCAAAACGAGGCGATCATCGTGATCGCGGCCACGAACCGCGCCGACATCCTCGATCCGGCCCTGCTGCGTCCCGGGCGCTTCGACCGCCAGGTGGTCGTGGACCGCCCCGATTTGAACGGGCGCAAGAAGATCCTCGAGGTGCACGCCGAGGGCAAGCCCATGGACGAGACCGTGGACCTCGCCCGGATCGCGTCGCTTACCAGCGGGTTCACCGGCGCCGACCTGGCAAACCTCCTCAACGAGGCGGCGCTTTTGGCCGCGCGGCGCAACAAGACCGCGATCTCTGCCGACGAGGTGGAGGAGTCCATGGAGCGCGTCATCGCCGGCCCGCAGCGCAAAGGACGCGTCATGACCGACGCCGAGAAGCGCACCATCGCCTACCACGAGTCCGGGCACGCGCTCGTGGGGCACCTGCTCGAGCACGCCGACCCCATCCACAAGATCTCGATCATCGCGCGCGGCCAGGCGTTGGGCTACACCTTGTCCATCCCGGAAGAAGACCGCTTCTTGCAGGCGAAAAGCGAGATGATCGACAATCTCGCGATGTTTTTGGGGGGTCGCACGGCAGAAGAGATCGTCAACGACGGCGACGTCACGACGGGCGCCTCCAACGATTTGGAGCGCGCGACGAAGACGGCCAAGGCCATGGTCACGCGCTACGGCATGAGCAACGTCTTGGGGCACCAGGTCTACGGCGAGCAAGACGCCAACCCCTTCCTGGGCCGCGACATCGCCACGGCGGCCGACTACAGCCAAGACACCGCGCGCATCATCGACGACGAGGTGGCGCGCCTGATGACGCAGGCCCACGATACGGCTTTCCGCATCCTCTCCGAGCACCGCGAGCAGCTCGAGCTGATGGCGAAGGTGCTGCTCGAGCGCGAGACGGTCGAGGGCAAGGCGGTCGATGCCCTGCTCGACGACAAGTGGGACGAGTACCTGGCCTGGGAGGCCGAGCACGGCGACGAGGACGGCGAGGAGGGCCGGCCTGATGCGGCCGTAGATGATGGCGCAAAGCTGCAGGCGGACGGCATCTCGAAGCCCGGGCTTCCCGCCGAGGGCCAGGCCGCAGGCGCTGCGCCGGCGCCGTCGCCCACGCCGGGCAGGCCGTCAGCCGCCCCGGCCTCCGCAAGGCCGCTGCCCGGCGAGATCGCAGACGACGAGCTGGGCAAGCTCGACCTTCACACGCCGCCTGCCGATGCGGCCGACGACGAGGCCGCTCCGCGCGGCGGCGCACGCTAGGGGCAAGAGGCGGCAGGGGCGTTTTTCATGGCGTTTGACCAGTCGAAAATAGAGGAGGGCATGCGCCTGATCTTGGAGGGCGTGGGCGAGGACCCGCAGCGCGAGGGGTTGCGCGAGACGCCCGCCCGCGTCGCCCGCATGTACGCCGAGATACTTTGCGGCATGGACGCCGACCCGGCCGAGCTCTTCTGCGTGAAATTCGACGAGGGCCACCAGGAGATGGTCATCGTTCACGACATCCCCGTCCACTCCATCTGCGAGCACCACTTCGTCCCGTTTTTCGGCGTGGCGCACGTGGCCTACATCCCGAACGCGCAAGGCCAGATCTGCGGCATCTCGAAACTCGCGCGGCTCGTGGACCTGTTCGCCCGTCGCCCGCAGGTCCAGGAGCGCCTGACCTCGCAGGTGGCCGACACCCTCGTCGAGCAGATGGATTGCGAGGGCGTCTACGTCATGCTCGAATGCGAGCACATGTGCATGAGCATGCGCGGGGTGAAAAAGCCCGGCGCGAAGACGACGACGTCTGCCGTGCGCGGGGTGATGCGCGACGCGGCCACGAGAGCCGAGGCCTTGAGCCTGATAAAGGAACAGCGCTAGGCCGCGAGAAGGCGATCTCACCATGATCTGGCAATGCGGTGAATTCGAGTTCGAGGCGTCCGCGAAGGACCCCATCGTCATGGGCATTTGCAACGTGACGCCCGACTCTTTTTCCGATGGGGGCGAACATGCGGGCTCAGCCGAGGCCGTTGCCCACGCGCGCGAGCTGCTCGACGCCGGGGCCGACATCATCGACGTGGGCGGCGAGAGCACGCGCCCCGGATCTGCCGGGGTGTCGCCTGTTGAAGAGCTGGCGCGCGTGCTGCCCGTCGTCGAGGCGCTTGCGGCGCAAGGCGTGCCCGTCAGCGTGGACACGCGCCATGCGAGCGTCGCGCGCGCTTGCCTGGACGCGGGGGCGTGCATCATCAACGACGTGTCGGGTTTTCGCGATGCGGCCATGCGCGAGGCGCTCGCGGCAAGCGATGCCGGCGCCGTCGTCATGCACATGTGCGGCGATCCGAAGACCATGCAATGCGCCCCGGAGTACGAAGACGTCGTGGCCGAGGTGGAAGGCGAGCTGCTTTCCTCGGCGGCGGCCCTTGAAGCGCTCGGCGTGCCCCGCGAGCGCATAGCCTTGGATCCGGGCATCGGCTTCGGCAAGACGCATGCGCACAACCGCGCCTTGCTGGGGGCGGCGCCGCGTCTGGCCGCGCACGGCTACCCTCTGATGGCGGCCGTCTCGCGCAAGTCCTGCATCGGGCATGTGACGGGCATCGAGGCGCCGAAGGAGCGTGATGCGGCCTCCGCCTTGTGCGCAGCCGCCGTCTGCGCGGACGGCGCGTCGCTTGTCCGCGTCCACGACGTCGCATCCACGATATCCGCCTTGCGCAAGTCGAGACGCGCCCTGGTTGCGCTCGGCTCCAATGTGGGGGACGGCCGCGCGGCGCTCGACGAGGCCGTGGAGCGTCTCGGGCGCGTCCCCGGGCTGTGGGTCGGCCGCGTGTCGTCTTATGTGGAAAGCGAGCCCGCATACTACGAGGACCAGCCCCCCTTCACCAACGCGGTGTGCCTCGTGCAGACGATGCTGGACCCGCATGCGCTGCTCGACGCGCTGCACGGGGTGGAAGACGCGCTCGGCCGCGTGCGCACGCGCGCGAACGGGCCGCGGACCATCGACCTCGACATCCTCGACTACGAGGGTTTCGTGTGCAGCGAACCCGACCTGACCTTGCCGCACCCGCGCTTGCTGGAGCGCGACTTCGTGGTGAGGCCCCTGCTCGAGCTGTGCGGCATCTGGACGCTCGCGGACGGCGTGTGCGTCACGCGAGACGGCGTGCGCGTCGGGCATGTCACGCGCGTCCTCGACTCCACGCTTTAGAAGATGCGCGTTTTGTCGTCCGGCGCCTGCCCGGGAGAGGAGCGAGTCGGGGATTTCAGCCGCGATGCCCGGGCTTCATGCAGGCATGCCCCGCAGCTCCAAAGGTCGTTGGCTTTTTCGTTGACTTGACGCTGCCGGGTGGTATCATAGGCAGCGCTGTTTTTGCGGGGCATTACCTCAGCTGGATAGAGGGACTGACTACGAATCAGTACGTCACAGGTTCGAATCCTGTATGCCCCACCACTTGAATTTGGAAGCCGGAAGGGATGAAACGCCCTTTCGGCTTTTTGTTTTCGCCGTCTGCCGGCTCCGGGGTCTGCGCGCGTTGCGATCGAGGCCTGCTCGTCTTTCATGCCTGCCTTAGAGGAGCTGGTCGTAGCCCTCGATGAACTCGTCGACGATCGAGCGCAGCTCGTCGGTGGCCTGCTGTTTGTGCTCGTCGTAGACGCCCACCACGTAGGCGCCGCCGCGTTTTGCGCTGTTGGCCGCCGTGACCACGTCCTCGAAGACGACGCAGCGCTCCAGCTGCACGCCGAGCGCGGATGCCGACGCGTGGTAGACGGCGGGCGTCGACTTGCCCGTGTCCACGATCTCGTCGCATACGGATATGGCGGAAAACAGCGAGAACACGCCGTTGTTTTTCAAGGCGGGCTCGAGCAGGTTTCGCTGCAGCGAGGTCGCGATCCCCAAGGGCACGCCCGCCCGGTGCAGTTTGCGCAGGTACTCTTCTGCCTGCGGCTTGAGGCGCACCTTGGTCGCGTATTCGTGCTGCGCGATCGACTTCCATTCCTCGACGATCTCCTCGCGGGTGGCGTCCACGCCGTATTTCTGGATGGTGTAGTCTGCGCCGCTCTCGAAGCCCAGCACGGCGATCTTCTCCGCGTATTCTTGGTCGTAGGGCAGCCGGTGGCGGTTGAAGAACTCCCTGTCCACGTGTTCCCACACCCACATGGAATCTGCCAAGGTGCCGTCGAAGTCGAAGATGACGGCGTCTGCATTGGCCTTCAGGCCGGTGATGTCGGACGTGGCTGCGGTCATGGCGTGCCTCCTCGATGACGTGCGGCGGATACAGGGCGCGTGCGTATGTGGCACGCGTTTGCGGTCGGGGCTCCCGATTGCGCATTGTAGTAAAGAAAAGGCCGCCTCGATGCGAGACGGCCTTGCGTGCGGCGTGGTGGCCGCGCGGGAAGGGGAAAGGCGCGCTACTCGGCGGCAGCCCCTTCGTCTTTCTCGGGCGCGTCCTCGGCCGTCGCGTCTTCGGCCGCGGCGGGCTCTTGAGCCTGCTCGGCGTCCGCGCCGGCTTCGGGCGCGGTTTCTTGCGCCGTTGCCTCGTCCGCGCTCTCTCCCTGCAAGGCGTCGAGGGCCTCGTCGAGCATCTCCAGCTCGCCACCCTCGCCGACGACCTTGACGTTGATCGTCGCCTTGATCTCGCGGTAGATGGAGACGGCGACCTGGTGCACGCCGACCACCTTGATCGGCTTGCCGAGGTCGACCTTCTTGCGGTCGACCGTCACGCCGATCTGCTCGGTGATGGCCTCGGCGATGAGCGTCGGGGTGACCGACCCGAACAGCTGGCCTTCCTCGCCGACCTTTGCCGTGATCTCGACCGTCTTGCCATCGAGGGCTTCCTTGATGACGCCTGCGTCGGTCGTGCGGGCAAGCTCGCGCTTCTCGATGTTGCCGCGGCGCTGCTCGAGCTGTTTGAGCTCGCCTTTGGTCGCCTTGAGCGCGATGCCCTGCGGCAACAGGTAGTTCACCGCGAAGCCCTGCGCCACGTCGATGACGTCGCCCTCGCCGCCGCGCCCCTTCAGTTCCTTGAGCAAAATGACCTTCATGTCCATATCCTTCGATGTGCCCCACTATGGCGGGGACTGCCTGCACATGTGCAAGTGCCTACGCGCTTTTCATACAGCATGTTCCTTGCACCGCACGGAAAGCGCCTTGTCGTGTTCTTCTCCCTACGAGCGCCCACGCCTGCCCGCGCTGTTCGAGGCGATGCGCGAGGTGTAGGGGATGAGGGCCATCTCGCGTGCGCGCTTGATGGCCTGTGCCAGCTTGTGCTGATGTTGCGTGCATACGCCCGTGACGCGGCGGGACTTGATCTTGTCGCGGTCGGTGACGTAGCGGCGCAGCGTCTGCGTGTCCTTGTAGTCGATGTGCTCGACGCCGTCCTTGCAGAACGGGCATTGCTTGCGGCTGGCTTGACGTGCGTATTCAGCCATGGTCTCTCCTAATCGAAATCTCTTGCGAGCTCCAGCCCCTTAGAAGGGGATGTCCTCGTCGTTGTATGCCGAAGGCGCTGCGGCCTGCGGATAGTCGTTGCCGGAACTTTGCTGGGGCGCGTTGCCGCTCGCGTAGCCGCCGGAAGACTGGCCGCGGTCGCCACGCGACATGAGCTCGATCTCCTCGACGGTGACGTCGACCTTGCTGCGGCGCTGCCCGGTGTTCTTGTCGTCCCAGGCGCTGTAGTGCAAGCGTCCCTGGATGGCGACCTTCGTACCCTTCGTGAGGTACTGGGCGATGGCCTGCGCGCGCTTTCCGAACATCGTGCAGTCGATGAAGTTGGGGTAGTCCTCCCACTCACCGGTCTGCTTGTTCTGCCGCCGGTCGTTGACTGCGACTCCGATGTTCAGGATGCTCGTGCCGGAAGGCGTGGAGCGCAATTCGGCGTCGCGTGTCAAGTTGCCGGAAATCATAACCTTGTTGATGCTCATAGCTCGTTCCTTTCAATGGTCTGCGGCGTGTCCTACTCGCCTTCGACCGAACCGGCAGCTGCCGGGCGAACCGTGATCATGTGGCGCACGACGGCGTCCATGATGCGCAGAACACGATCGAGTTCTGCGATCGACTGCGGCTCGGCCTGAAAATCGATGAGGGTGTAGTCGCCGTCTTGAAGGCCGTCGATCTCGTAGGCGAGTTTCTTCTTGCCCCACTCCTCGACGTTGACGACCTTTCCGCCTTGCTCGGTGATGGTCGTGTCGATG
The DNA here is from genome assembly GCA_963642995.1 of bacterium. Classification (GTDB taxonomy): domain Bacteria; phylum Actinomycetota; class Coriobacteriia; order Coriobacteriales; family QAMH01; genus CAVAWX01. Next base: position 37,226 of record CAVIIZ010000010.1, read on the forward strand.
CGCTTCTCGGTGGCGAGTCGCGTCTCTTCGTCGATGCTCGGGCTGACGAAGAACAGCAGTTCGTAATCCTTCATGTTTCACCTCCTTCGGACTTCGCGGCCCCGGGACACATTGAAGGAAAGCCCGGAGCAGGAGAAAAATTGCCGAACTATCCTACCACCCCGCTTTCCCTTTCACAAGAAGAAGATTCGCGGCGCTGTGAAGACAGTCGCCGGAGCATGCGCTCGGGGGTGCATGAAGCATATGTGCCGCGCAGGTGCGAGACGGCTGCCCGCATGCCGGCGGCCAGGCGCGCCCGCCTGCTTCGCGCGCGGGAAATCAAGTGCTCGAAGTGGCGATGAAAAGCATCCAGCCTCCTTTGCGCTCTCTTTGCACGGCATCCGGATCCTGCAACCCCCGCGATGCCCGCAATCCCTGCAACGCCCCCGATGCAGGCGATGGCGGCAAGCCACGGCGCGGCGCCAAGGCCTGCAAGCGCCCTTCGCAGCCCTTCGAGCTGGCTGCCGCATGCTTCGGCGGCAGGCGAGAAAAACGAGCGGACGGCCTGCAGGGGAGACGCATCTGCCGCGCCCGCCCCCGACAAGGCGCCGGCCGCGTTCCCCGAGCTGATGGTCCCGAAATCGCCTGCGGCGCTGTCTTGAGCAGACAGCTCCTCCTGCGCATTTCCGGCGCCCGCCCCCGACCCTTGCACGCCGGCGCCTTCCGCAAGCGCGCTTCCCTGCGCCGCGCTTGCAGCCCCTTCTGCTGCAAGCGAGGTCCCGCCCGCCGCCGCCTGCGCGGTCGTAGCGCCTGTTGCCGCTGTTTCCGCTTGCGCGCCCGCGTCGTCGGCGCGTGCGGCGGCAGATGCCGTGCCCTCCAAACCGAAGAGCGCAAGCGGGTCGTAATAGCTGTCGCCGCGCTTCAGGCCCATGTGCAGATGCGGGGTTGCCGACGACCTGTCCCCGCTTGCGGCGAGAAAGGCGAGCTCTTGGCCGGCCGAGACCCCTTCCCCTTCCTCCACGCGTGCGTCTTGCACGGGCATGAAGGTGACGCTGCGCCCGTCGTCCATCTTCACGGAAACCGCCCGCATAGTCGCGCCGGCGCCTCCACCGTCTGTGCCGACGTCTCCCGCGGGGACGTCGCCCACGAACGCCACCGTGCCGTCGACGGGCGAGCAGATGCGCGCGCCCGCATCCGCCGCTATGTCCACTCCCCTATGGGTGTAGGACGCGCCGGAGAACTCGTAGTTTTCTAGGAAGCCCAAATCGACGGAAAGGCGAGGGGACGGTAGCGGCCAGACGCCAGAGGCCTGGGCTTTTTCCGGCAAAGAGAAAGCCGGAGCGAGAGGGAAAAGCGCAACCGGGAAGAGTGTGAACGCAAATGCCGACGCCGCGCAGGCCGCCGCGAGGAGCCTCGCGACAACGCGCGCATGCGTGCCTGTGGCATCTGCTCTTTCCTGGTTTGCTATGTGGATGGTCAATGGGATCGCCCCGCCTCCTGCTCGGCCCTTTCCGTGCGCTGCATGATGGCAGGCGGGTCTGGACAAAACGCAAAGCGGACTCCAAGCGAAATCCGGGCAAGTTCCAAACGAAAGCCGAACAAGGCCTATACGCAATCTGAAACCGCGCCGGCCGGACGAACCGCCGCTCTTTCACGAATCGAAACCCCAAGGCGCCCGGCTTTTGCAGCTGTCCGGAAAGGCAGGGCGTCCTCGCGCTACCTTGAATCTGCGCATGCGCCACGACGTGGGCATACAACCCCGCTTTTTTCAGAGAGCATCACCAATCCTTGGAAACGTGCAATCTTATGTGCTTTTCAAACCTTAGAAACGTGTAAACTGCGCACACCATGAAATCTTTGAAACGTGTGCCAAAACGGAGGAGCCCATGTTCAAGCGGAAGATCTACGATCGGTTGTCCTCGTGGAAGCGCGAGAGCCGGGGAAGAAGCGCCCTGCTCGTCGAGGGGGCGCGGCGGGTGGGCAAGTCGACCATTGCCGAGCAGTTCGCCGAAAACGAGTACGACTCCCACATCCTCGTCGATTTCACGACGGCAACCGAGGAGTTCAAGCGAACCTTCCTCGAGACGAGGGGCGACCTCGACTCCTTCTTCCTCTATCTGTCGGCCGCCTACTCGACCGTGCTCGTGGAGCGAAGGTCGCTGATCGTCTTCGACGAGATTCAGGCGTTTCCCAGGGCGCGCGAGTTCCTCAAGCACCTTGTTGCCGACGGGCGCTATGACTATCTGGAGACGGGCTCGCTCGTGTCGATAAGGCAAAACGTCAAGGACATTCTCCTGCCCTCGGAAGAGGAGGCCGTTTCCATGTTCCCCATGGACTTCGAGGAATTCTGCTGGGCGATGGGCGAGGAGGCGCTGTCGCGCCTGATCCGGGCCTCCTTCTCCTCGCGCGCTCCCCTTCCCGACGACATGCACCGCAAGGCCATGCGCCTCATGCGCGAGTACATGCTCGTCGGCGGCATGCCGCAGGCCGTGGCGGCATACGCCGCGGGCAGGGACATCGCGGCGGCAGACGGCGCGAAGCGCTTGATTTTGCGGCTGTACCGCAACGACGTCGAGAAATACGGCGGCGCCACGGCAAAACGCATCAAGGCCGTGTTCGACAACGTGCCGGGGCTCTTGTCGAAGCACGAGAAGAAGGTGGTCTACTCGCAGCTGACGCCCGGCGGCCGCGCGAGGGACTTCTCGACGGCGTTTCACTGGCTTTCCGAGGCGGGGGTCGTCAACATCTGCAC
>CAVIIZ010000011.1:0-39565 GCA_963642995.1 bacterium
CCGACAGGTGGTGCGAGGCCGACACCTGCTCGACCAGTCGCGTCTCGCGCGCGCCCAACCGGCAGCGCTCGACCACTTGCGCGGGGCTTGCCGGGAAAAACGGGTCGTCGCCGTCTTGGAGCCGGGCAGAAGCTCGCTCGCGGGCGGCCATCACCTGCGAGGCGAGGAGCGCAGACGAAACCCCCCTCCCCGTGTCGAGCACGTGCTCGGCCCGCGTGCGCCCCACCTCGCATATGAGGTCGATGCGGTCGCGCAGGGGCCCTCCGAGCTTGCTTTTGTAGCGCAGTATCTGCACCTCGCTGCATTTGCACGGATGCTCGCGGTCGCCCAGATAGCCGCATGGGCAGGGATTCGACGCGGCGAGCAGCTGGAAGCGCGCCGGAAAGGTCATGCGCCCGTCGGCGCGCGTGAGCGACACCTCGCCGTCTTCGAGCGGCTGGCGCAGGGACTGCAAGACGCAGCCGCCGAACTCGCCCAGCTCGTCGAGGAACAAGACCCCGTGATGCGCAAGCGAGACCTCGCCCGGCATGATGGGCTGGCCCCCGCCCACAAGCGAGGCCATGGTGGCCGAGTGGTGCGGGGCGCGGAAAGGCCGGACCCCGCGCGCGATCTGCGAGACGTCGAGGCCTGCGACCGAGTGGATGACGGCGGCCTCGACGCGCTCGCGCTGCGACAGGGGCGGCAGTATCGTGGGAAAGCGCCGCGCGAGCATGCTCTTCCCCGAGCCGGGAGGGCCCACGAGCAACGCCCCGTGCTCGCCTGCGGCCGCGATGGTGAGCGCGCGCACCGCGCCTTCCTGGCCCACCACCTCCGAGAAGTCGAGCTTTTGCCCGGACGGCGCCGCGGGCACGCCGCGCACGCCGTCGAAGGCGCCCTCCCGCAACTGCGAGAGGTTGTCCAGGCACACATGCCGCAACCCGGACAACGGCGGCAGGTCCATGTTGGGCTGCGCGCTCATGAGCGCCATGGAGCGCCGCGAGGCGCACAGCGCGTACGCGAACAGCCCGTCCACGGCCCGCACGCGCCCCTCCAGGGAAAGCTCGCCCACGACGATGGCGTCGTCGAACAGCTCTGCCGGCACCTGGCCGGTGGCCACGAGATAGGCGGCGGCGATGGGCAGGTCGAAGCCCGAACCGCTCTTGCGCAAAGACGCGGGCGCGAGGTTCACGACGATGTGGCGGTTCATGGGCATCTTGAATCCCGCCGCGTTCACCGCGCTGTGCACGCGCTGCCGCGCCTCCTGCACGCCCTTGTCCCCCATGCCGACGACGTGCATGCCCGGCAAGCCGCCCGAGACCTCTATCTCGACGGTGACGGGCACGGCCTCGACGCCGTGCAGCGTGCACGCGTGCACCTGCGCCCGGAGTGCCTTCGCGCTAGACATCGAAGCAGCTCCTGTGGTGGCGCAACATGGCGCGCCTGCCGTCGGCGACGCATATCGCGATGGCGTCGAAGCGCAGCGCCGTGTTGTCGTCTATGTCCTCTTGCACTATGTAGCACATCGCGATCTTCTCGTAGCGCGACCTCTTCGTCGCGGTGACCGCCTCCTCGGGAAGCCCGGCGTCCATGCTGCGCCGCGTCTTCACCTCGATGAAGCACACCGTGCCGTCCGGGTCTTGCGCGATGATGTCGGCCTCCCCGAAGCGGCAGCGCCAGTTGCGGTGCAATATGCAATAGCCCTTCGCGCTCAAGTAGCGGACGGCGGCGTCCTCTCCCTTGCGTCCCAGCTCGCGCCTGCTCTCCTCGCGCTGCTCCAGACGCTTCTCGCATGCCGCGCCGCCGTCCTCCCCCCGAAAAGGCGCGTCTCGCCCCTCCCGCGCGCGCCCCCCGAAGGCGCGCGCGTCCCCTTCGCCGTCTTTGCCCGCGTCCAGATCCCTGCGCGTGATCTCCCAGTTCGCCCGTCCCGTCTCCAACACAGCCTCCGCGCCCATAAAGCGCCTCCTTCCCATATCGGCCTCTTCGAATCCGTGCAGGGGAAATCATGGCAGGCGAACCCGGACAAACCGCCGAATGAAATCCGGGCGCAATCCGGGCCGCTTCCAAACGAAACCGAAACGGTTGTGGGATACTTTCCGAAACGCGCACGTGGCACGGCGCGCCGAGACGCCGCTTCTCCGCAAGCGAGCGCCGAGGAGGACGCGCCCGCGCGCACGCGCACCGCGAAAACGCCCCGCGCGCCTGCAAGAGGAGAAGGGAACGAGGCCCATGGAAAAGGAACGCGCCGACTACATCCAATGCATCCGCGACGAGCACGGCGACGCCGAAGGCCGTGCGCAGGCGCTTGCCGCCATCAAGGCCTCGGACGTGCTCGCGCACGGGAAGCCCGTCCCCTTCTCGTTCGTCCCCACGCTCCACAACAGCGACGACATGGCCTTCTACGAGAAGGTCGCCACGACGACCGCGACGATCCTCGGCAAGGTGATCGCGCGCTACCTCGAAGACCCGGGCTACCGCGCGCTGTTCGGCTTCCCGCCCGAGATAGAGCGCCTCATCTTGCTGCCGTGCGGCTACGAGCAGCTCCTGCCCCTCGCCCGCATCGACCTCTTCGTCGACGAGCACGACAAGAGCTTCAAGTTCTGCGAGTTCAACGCAGACGGCGCCGCGGGCATGTCGCGCGACCGTGCGATAGGCGCCGAGCTGGCCCGGACGGCGAGCTTCAGGCGCTTCGCCGCCTCGAGGCGCTCGGTGGCGCAATTCGAGCTGATCGACTCGTGGGTCGCGGCCTTCTTGCGCATCTGGGAATCCGACCCCCTCTCCGCGGGCCGCCCCGTCCCCACCGTCGCCATCACCGATTTCACCGAAAGCGCCGTGAGAAGCGACTTCACCATGTTCATCGACGCCTTCGAGCGGGCCGGCGTGCACGCGCGCTTCGTGGACACGCGCGCCTTTTCCTTCGACGGGCAGACCTTGCGCGACGCCGCGGACGGCACGGCGGTAGACGCGGTGTACCGTCGCGCCGTCACCAGCGAGATCTGCACCAAGATAGACAGATGCGGCGCCCTCGTCGACGCCGTGGCCGCGTCCCGCGTGTGCCTGATCGGGCATTTCCGCACCAACGTCATCCACACCAAGATGGTGAACGTGGCGCTCTTCGACGAGAGCCGAAAGGACTTCCTGACCCCCGGGGAAATCGCCTTCGTGGACGCGCACGTGTGCCGCACCATGCGCCTGGAGACGGGCGGGCCGGACCTGGCCGAGCTGAAGGCGACGCGTGAGAAGTGGATCGTGAAGCCCGCCGACGACTACGGCGCGAACGGCGTCTTCGCGGGCGTGGACTTCACGGACGAGAAATGGGCGGACATCGTGGACGGCCACCTGGACCGCGGATTCATCGTGCAGGAGTTCTACCCGCCGCGCCACGTCGACATCGTGCGCCCCGAACAAGACGAGGGCGGCCGGCTCGCCGTCGAGAGCTGGGAGTCGATGCCGGGCTTCTACCTCTACGATGGCCGGCTTGCGGGTTTCTACCACCGTCTGGGGAAAGGCGGCGTGATCGCCATCGGCGAGGCGGGCGGCATCTGCGCGCCGGTCTTCGGCGTGGACCTGGATTAGGCGCGCGCGCCGAAGAGGGACCCGAAATCCGTGGAGCAGGCCTTCGACATGCACGGGAAATGGAAGGGCCGTGCGATCTTGCTCGTGGACCTCGACGCGTTCTTCGCCAGCGTAGAGCAGCTCGACCATCCAAAATGGCGCGGCAAGCCCGTGATCGTGGGAGGGCCCAGCTCCAGGCGCGGCGTCGTCTCCACGGCAAGCTACGAGGCGCGCGCGTTCGGGGTGCACTCCGCCATGCCCTCGGCGACCGCCGAGCGCCTGTGCCCGCAGGCCATCTGGACGACCTCGCATTTCGAACGCTACCGGGAGGTGTCGGCGCAGGTCATGCAGATACTGCGCGACGAGAGCCCCCTGCTCGAGCAGATGTCCATCGACGAGGCCTTCCTCGACGCGAGCCCCGGGCGCTTTTGCGGCGACGACCCCGTGAGAATCGCCGCGCGCATCCAAAGCCGCGTCGCAGACCTCGGCGTGACCTGCTCCATCGGCGTGGGCACGGGAAAGGCGGTGGCAAAGATCGCCTCCGACCTGGACAAGCCGCAAGGCCTCTCCGTCGTCTATCCGGGCGGCGAGGCGGCGTTTCTCGCGCCCATGGACGTGCGCGCCATGCCGGGCATCGGGGCGCGCACCGCAGAAAAGCTGCACATACGCGGCATCAAGACCCTGGGAGACCTCGCGCAGGCCGACCCCGCGCAGCTCAAGCCCGTCTTCGGGGTGAACGCGCAGGCCTTTTGCAGCCGGGCGGCCGGCGTCGATTCCAGGGAGGTCGTGGCGGCAGACGAGCTGAAGTCGGTGAGCCACGAGCGGACGTTCACCCACGACCTGACCGAGCGCGCGCAGATAGAAGACGCCATCGACCTGCTGGGCTCGATGGTGGGCAGGAGGGCGCGGATGAACGGGGTGGCGGGGCGCACCGTCACGCTCAAGCTGCGCTACGACGACCTCTCCTCGCGCACGGCGCAGACGACGCTGCACACGTGCACAGACGACGAGTCCGTCTTCATCTCGCCGGCAAAGGAGCTGCTGGGGCAGTTGTGGCGTCCCGGGGAGCGCGTGCGCCTCGTCGGAGTGGGGCTTTCGGGCTTCGAGCACGGCGACGTGCAGCTCGGGCTTTTCGACATGGGAAACGGCGCGGCAGGCGAGAGGGCGGGCGCCGGCGGTGCGGACGACGGGAAAAAAGACGGCGCGAAAGGCGCGGGCGCCGCAGGCGGACGGCCGGCCGCGCGCCGGGCGCTCGACGCGGCAGACGCCGTGCGCGACAGGTTCGGCGAGGGCGCGGTGAAGTTCGGGCGCGAGATGAAGCTTTCCGTCGAGGACACCGGCACGCGCGGGCAAAACGAGGGCACCGTGCAAAAGCACAGCACGTAGAATGGAACGCGGCGTGCAGGCACGCGGCGCGCGCGGGCAGATCCCGGCCGGGCGCGTCGGCGGGGCATGCGCGGCGCGGACGGGCGGGTTTTCGCGACCTGTGGAAGAGACGGTTGGAGAGGTGCGGCGATGCAGGCACGACGGGTGAAGCTCTATTGCGACGGCGGATGCCGCAACAACCAGAGCCGGGGCAACATCGGCGGCTGGGGCGTGCGTCTCGAATGGGGGCCGCACGTCAAGGAGCTCTCCGGCGGCGCGAAGGACACCACGAACAACAAGATGGAGCTGACGGGCGCCATCGAGGGGCTGCGCGCCGTGCGCGACAAGTCGGTCGGCGTCGACGTCTACGCCGACAGCGCCTACGTGATCGGCGGCATCACCTCGTGGATCGGGGGCTGGCGCAAGAGGGGCTGGCTGACCAGGGCGGAAGAGCCCGTCGCGAACAGGGAGCTGTGGGAGGCGCTCGACGAGGAGAAGGGCAAGTTCTCCGACATCGTCTTTCACAAGGTGAAGGGACATGCGGACAACGCGGGCAACAACCGCGCCGACGAGCTGGCCAACATCGCCATGGACGAGATGGAGAAACGCGCCTGACCCGCGCCCTACATGCCGCTTCTCATCTCCTCGAACGCCTGCTCGACGGCCTGCTCGCGGTCCGCGCCACGCGCCTCGGCCCGCGCCGTCAGCTCCATGGCCCGCTCGTATTCCACGGGAAGCACTTTCACGAAACAGCTGCCCAAGTCCTCGAAACGGTAGAGCAGCTTCACCCCCAGCGGGCTTTCCGTGCGCTTCACGTGCTCTTCTATCAGGGAGAAGACGAGCTCGAGATCGGCGGCGTCCGGCTCGACGAGCTTCACCATGTCCTTGTTGCAACGCCCGTGAAGCGTGCGTTCCTCATCGAATACATAGGCCACGCCGCCGCTCATGCCCGCCGCGAAATTCGAGCCCACCTCGCCGAGCACGACCACCACGCCGCCCGTCATGTACTCGCAGCCGTTGTTGCCGCATCCTTCCACCACGAGCTGCGCCCCGGAGTTGCGCACGGCGAAACGCTGCCCGGCAAGTCCGTTCACGAAACCGCGCCCGCCCGTCGCCCCGTAGAAGGCGACGTTGCCCACGGAGACGTTTTCCTCGGGGCGGTAGGTGCTGGAGACCGGCGGGGCCACGGACACGACGCCGCCGGAGAGCCCCTTGCCGAAGTAGTCGTTGGCATCCCCGCGTATGGACAGCTCGACGCCGCGCGGGATGAACGCGCCGAAGCTCATGCCGCCGGAGCCCGTGCAGGAAATGGAAAGCGAGCCTTCGGGCAGGCCCTCGGGGTGCGAGCCTGCCACCGCAGAGCCCAGCAGGGTGCCCACGCAGCGGTTCACATTGGATATGTCCACGTCGAAGGACAAGGGCACGAGGTGCTCGCGCGCTTTTCTCGTGTAGGGCACGAACAAGGTGGCGTCGAGCGTGTCGGGCAAGGCGTCGGGCGGGGCCATCTGCGGCAGGTGCCGGCGGCAGGAGGTCCCCTCGATGTCGGCGCCGTACTCGGCGTGGGCGCAAAAGAGCAGCGGCGAGACGTCCACGAGCGCCGCCTTCCAGTTGCGCGGAGAAATCGCGGCCGGCGAAGAACAGCGCAAAAGCTCGGCGCGCCCCACCATCTCCCCGACGCTTCGCACCCCGAGGCGCGCCATGATGCGGCGCAGCTGCTCGGCGACGAAGGTCATGTAGTTCACGACGTGCTCCGGCGTGGCCGAGAAGCGCTCGCGCAGGTGGCAGTCCTGGGTGGCGATGCCGACCGGGCAGACGTCGCGCTGGCAGACGCGGTCCATGCGGCAGCCCATCGCGAGCAGCGGCGCGGTGGCAAACCCGAACTCCTCGGCGCCCAGCAGGCACGCGATGGCCACGTCGCGCCCGTCCATGAGCTTTCCGTCGGCCTCGAGCACGACGCGCGAGCGCAGGCCGTTTTTCAGCAGGGTCTGCTGCGTTTCGGCAAGCCCCAGCTCCAACGGCAGGCCCGCATGGTAGATGGAGTCGCGCGCCGCCGCCCCCGTGCCGCCGCATGCGCCGGAAACGAGTATCTTGTGCGCGCCGCCTTTGGCCACCCCCGTGGCGATGGTGCCGACGCCCGTCTCGGAGACGAGCTTCACGCTGACCTTCGCGTCCGGATTCGCGTTCTTCATGTCGAAGATCAGCTCGGCGAGGTCTTCGATGGAGTAGATGTCGTGGTGCGGCGGCGGGCTGATCAGGCCCACCCCGGGCGTCGAGCGGCGCGTGCGCGCGATCTGCGGCCACACCTTGCGTCCGGGCAGATGGCCGCCCTCGCCGGGCTTTGCGCCCTGGGCAAGCTTTATCTGGATCTCGCGTGCGCTCTTCAGGTAGCGGATCGTCACGCCGAAGCGCCCGGAGGCCACCTGCTTGATGGCGGAGTTGGCGCAATCGCCGTCTCCCGTGCGCGTCTCGCGGGCGCTGTCCTCGCCGCCCTCCCCGCTGTTGGACATGGCCCCCATGCGGTTCATGGCGACGGCCAGGCACTCGTGGGCCTCGCGCGAGATGGATCCGTAGCTCATCGCGCCCGTCTTGAAGCGCTTCACTATCTCGCAGGCCGGCTCGACTTCCGACAAGGGCACGCGATCCGATGACGGGCAGAACTCGAGCAGGTCGCGCAGCTGCAAGACGCGGCCTTCCGGGTGCAGCTCGCGGCTGTAGTCCTCGAACAGCTCGAAGTCGCCTTCGCGCACGCTGCGCTGGAGCAGCTCGACGGCCTTCGGGGTGACGAGGTGCTCCTCTCCGCCCTTGCGCCACATCCCCAGCCCGAGAGCCGGCAGCTTTTCCGGACGCGCCGCGCCGGCGGCGAGCACGGCGCGCGCCCTCTCGTCGCATTCGCGCTGCACGTCGTCTACCTTCAAGCCCCCCACGCGGCTGACGGTGCCGGTGAAATACGCGTCCACGAGCTCTTGCGACAGCCCGAGCGCCTCGAAGACCTGCGAGCCCTGGTAGCCCTGCATGGTCGAGATGCCCATCTTGCCCATCACCGAGACGATGCCCGCCACGATGGCGCCGTCGTAGTTGGCGACGGCCTCGTCAGGCGCAAGCTCCACCTTTCCCCGCGCGCACAGCTCCTCTAGCGTCTCGTGCGCGAGATAGGGGTAGACGCCGGCTGCCGAATATCCCACGAGCGCGGCGAAATCGTGCGGGGTGAAGGCGTCGCCGCTTTCCACGACGATGTCGGTTTTCGTGCGCAAGCCGGCGCGCAGCAGGCGGTTGTGCACGGCGGAAAGCGCGAGCAGGCTGGGCACGGGCGCCTCGCCGGATGCGACGCGGTCGCTGACGACGAGGATGTTCACCCCGTCCTCAACGGCCCGGACCGCCTCGTCGCACAGCCGTTCGAGCGCCTCTGCCAGCGCATGAGGGCCGCTTTCGAAGGGGTAGGCGCAGAAGAGCCGCAGCGCGCGAAAGCCGTGGCGGCGTATGGAGAGCAGCGCCTCGAAGGAGTCGCGGTCCAATACGGGGCCCGAGAGCTTGAGCAGGCGGCAGTTGTCGGCCGCGTCCTCGAGCATGTTGGCGTGGTTTCCCACGTAGAGCAGCGTCGAGGTGACGCACGACTCGCGCAACGCGTCGATGGGCGGGTTGGTGACCTGCGCGAACAGCTGGTTGAAATAGTCGAAGAAGCTGCGCGGGCGCGCAGACAGGCACGCCGGCGGCACATCGGAGCCCATGGAGGCGATCGGGGCGGCAGACGTCTTTGCCATGGGTGCTATCGACTCGAAGACGTCGTCTGAAAACATCCCGTAGAGCATCTGGCGCTCTTGAAGCGAAAGCCCGCCGGCGTCGGCGCACCCGCCGCATGCGCCCGCCGCCGCGTCTGCGCCCTCCGCGTCCGGCTCGCCTGCCGCCCCCATCTCGCGCGCGAGGCGGTCCAGCTCGACCATGCCCCGGTCGATCCAGGCGCGATAGGGTTTCTCCACGGAAAAGCGCGCCTTTATCTCGTCGTCGAAGACGACGCGCCCCGCATCCGGGTCCACGAGCAGCATCTGCCCCGGCCCCAGGCTGCCGGCGCTCAGCACGGTCTTCGGGTCGACGTCGAGCACGCCCACCTCGCTTGCCATGAGCAGCCTGTCGTCGGTCGTGATGTAGTAGCGCGCCGGCCGCAGGCCGTTGCGGTCGAGCGCGGCGCCGGTCACGCGCCCGTCGGAAAACGCCACGGCAGCCGGGCCGTCCCAGCCCTCCATGAGCATGGACTGGTACTCGTCGAACGCGCGGCGCTTGTCGTCTAGCGCCTCGTTGTGGTCCCAGGGCTCCGGCAAGACCAGCGAGACGGCGCGCGCCAGGCTGCGCCCGTTCATCGTGAGGAACTCGAGCAGGTTGTCGAGCATGGCCGAGTCGCTGCCCTCGCGGTCGATGATGGGCAAGACGTCGTCGAGGCCGGCGCCCATCACCGGCGAGTACAGGCGCGGCTCGCGGGCACGCGTCCAGTTCACGTTGCCGCGCAGGGTGTTTATCTCGCCGTTGTGCACGATGTAGCGGTTGGGGTGCGCGCGCTCCCAGGCAGGCGTCGTGTTCGTGGAATAGCGCGAGTGGACGAGCGCGAGCGCCGTCTCCGTCGAGGCGTCGTCGAGGTCGAGGAAAAACCCGCGCATCTGCGTCGCGACGAGCATGCCCTTGTAGACGATGGTGCGCGAGCTCATCGAGCACACGTAGAAGATCTTGTCGGCCATCGCGGGCTCGGCGTGGTAGCGCTTCTCCATGATGCGCCTGCATGTGAACAGCGCGCGTTCGAACTCCTGCCCGGCGGCCACGTCGCCCGGACGGCCCAGGAAGGCCTGCTTGATGGTGGGCATGCACGCGCGGGCCGTCGAGCCCAGGTCGTGGGGGTCCACCGGCACCTCGCGCCAGAACAGCAGGGGGACGCCGCATCGCGCGCAGGCGTCTTCGAAGATGCGCATGCCGCACTTCACGCCGTCGTCGTCTTGGGGCAAGAACAGCATCGCGACCGCGTAGTCGCCTTCCTTCGGCAGGAGATGGCCGCATTTTTGCGCCTCGCGCCGGAAGAAGCGGTGCGGTATCTGGAACAGTATGCCCGCGCCGTCGCCCGTGTTGCGCTCCAGCCCCACGCCGCCGCGGTGCTCGAGGTTCACCAGCACGGACAGCGCGTCGTCGAGCATCTGGTGCGAGCGCGCCCCGCAAAGCGAGGCCAGCGCGCCGATGCCGCATGCGTCGTGCTCGAATTCCTCGCGGTAAAGCCCCCGCGTGCGTTGCTGCGCGCTCTCCTGCATGCCCTTCGCCTTCCGTCTAGTCTATGTCCAGCACGCCCGAGAAGCTCTCGGCCGCAGGCCCGGTCATGTGCACGTGCAAGTCGTCGCGCCAATCCACGTCTATCGTGCCGCCCAAGACGCGCACCCGCACATGCCGTCCCGTCCTGCCCGTCAGATGCGCCGCCACGCCCGCAGCGCAGCAGCCCGTGCCGCAGGCAAGCGTCTCGCCGCAGCCGCGCTCCCACACGCGCATGACCAGCTCGGCGCCGTCGAGGTAGGCGAATTCGACGTTGGTCTTCTCCGGGAATGCCCGCGCGTGCTCGACCGCCGCGCCCGCAGAGGCCACGAAGGCGTCGTCGAGCGCGGACGCGTCGTCCAAGAAGGCGATCGCATGGGGGTTTCCCATGGACACGCATGTGAACTTCAGCTGCGAGGCCGCCTGCGCGCCGGCGCCTTGCAGCCCCTCGAGCGCGCATTCGACGGCCGCCGAATCGGCGATGGAGGAAAACTCCTCCGGCAGCGGCGTCGCGGGCAAGGTGGTGGGCACCTGCGCGGGCTCCAGGACAGGCGCCCCCATGTCCACGCAGGCCGTCGCGAGCGTCTTGTCGTCGTCTAGGGTGAAGGTGATGGGCTTGGGCCCTGCCGGCGTGTCGGCGCAAAACGAGCCGGCCGCCGCGCTCACGTGGCTTCTGTCCACGAGAAACTTCGCGAAGCAGCGCACGCCGTTGCCGCACATCTGCGCCTTCGTGCCGTCGGCGTTGTAGTAGTCCATGTAGGCCGCGCACTCGGGCCTGGGCGAGGGCTTCACCACGATCACGCCGTCCGCGCCCACGCCGAAGTGCCTGTCGCAGATGCGGGCCACCTGGCCGCGCTCGAGGTGCAGACGGTCCGCGAAATCGCCTATGACGACGAAATCGTTGCCCGCGCCGTTTAGCTTGGCGAATTCACAACGCATGTGCCGGCCTCCATCTTCTCTTCAAAGCGCCTCGCGTGCTTGCATGCCGCGCATGGCAGGCGGCAAGACCCCGCATGCGCGCGGGCACGCGAGGCGAACGCGTCTTCCATGCAGCTTATCTTCATGGAAGACGCGCGCGGTAACGCCCGTGTTAAATCCCGGCAAACGCCTATTCGCCGTCTTCCGCCTTTTCAGCCGGCCTCGTTCCCCGGGCCTTTTCGCCCGGTTTCGCTTCCCCGGGCCTTCCGGCGGCCCGGTGCGGCGCGCCGCTTGCATCCGCCTCGGCCGTCCCGCCGTCTTCGCCTTCCGCGGATTCGCGGAGCTTCGCGGTTTGCGCAGCTTGCTCGGTCTTCGCCCGCCCGCGTTCCTCGCGCTTCATCTGCCGGCGCCGCCGACGGCGCTCGCGCCTCGGCACGTAGTCGTATTTCTCGCGCGCCTCCTCGCCCATCAGGCGTATGTACTCCTCGGCGTCTGCCGCGTCGTCGTCGGCGTCGGCGCCCACATCGACCTCGCGCATGGGCTTGCGGCTCGTCAAATCGTAGATCACGGGCACGACGAACAGCGTCATGAAGGTCGCGTACAGAAGGCCGCCCGCCACGACGAGCGCCATGCCGCGCTGCATCGAGGCGCCTATCTCGTTCGAGAAGATGAGGGCGCACATGGAGATGATGGTCGTGAGGGCCGTCATCAAGATGGGGCGCATGCGCGTGCGCCCGCAGGCGACGAGCGCGGCGCGGCGTGCCATGCCGCCGATGCGCAGCTGGTTGGCGTAGTCCACGAACACGATGCCGTTGTTCACCACCGTGCCCATGAGGATGACGAACCCGAGCAGGGCCATCATGGACAGCTGCTCGTGGGCTATGACGAGCGCGAACAGCCCGCCCGTGAACGCCAGGGGCACCGTGAACAAGATGATGAACGGGCCTTTGAGGCTTTGGAACTGCGCGACCATCACGAGGTAGATGAGCGCGAAGCCCAAGGCGGCCAGCATGAGCATCTGCCGCAGCATGTCCTCGATGGTCTCGTTCACGCCGGCGATCTTCACCTCGTAGCCGTCCGGCACCTCTATCTTGTCGAGGGCGGGTTGGAGCTGGCGCGCGAGCAAGGTGACGTTGTAGCCGTCTTGGACCGTCGCGGTGACGGTGCAGGTATACGACATGTTCTCGCGGACGACCGTGGCGACGCCTTCCTCCTCGGAGACGGTCGCCACCTCGGAGAGCTTGTGGGCCTGGCCGGAGGAATCGGAGAACTCCTGGTCGAGCAGGTCTTGGCGCGTCGTGTCCTTCACGCCCGCGTCGTCTACGCGCACCTCGACGTCGCGCCCGTTCTCGCGTATGGTCGTCGCCTTCTTGGAATCCGAGAGCAGCGACGATATCTGCTGGTAGACCTGCGCGCTCGTGGTGCCCAGGCGCGCGAGCGCGTCCTTGTCGAAGCGCAAGCGCAAGGTCGGGTCGGCCTTCTCCTGGCCGTTTTCCACCTCGGTGTAGCCCTCTACGGAGTTCACGGCGTCCATCACCTCGCGCGACAGCTCGAGCACCTTCGAGTTGTCCAGCCCCGAGATCGTGATGGCGGCATCTCCTCCCATCATGTCGGACGTGTCCATGCTCTGGCTTTGCGTGAGGGTGACGCCCAGGTCGGGTGCTATCTCGACCACCTGCTTTTGCAGCTGCTCCACCTGCGGCTCGGTGGAGATCTTCTCCGAGTCCACGATGGCGTAGATCATGAAGGTGCCGGTGTAGAGCGAGCCGCCCGTGTCCATGCCGGACATCATCGTGGCCACGCCGGTGTTGGAGTCGATGACGCCCACCTCGTCGACGCCGTCGAGCGCCGCCACGCGCGAGCCCACCTCGTCGGCGAGCTTGTAGCCCTCCTCGCGCGACATGTCCTCGTCGTTCACCTCCATCGAGACGCTTATCTCGTTTTCCGTCATGTTCGGCAGCATCACGACGCCCATCCGGACGACGAGCACGACGGCGACGACGAACAAGACGGCGGGAACCGCCAGCGCGAGCGCCTTGTGGTCCAGGCAAAAGCCCAGCGCCCGTGCATAGCCGTCCTTCACCTTCTCGAACCACCTGCGCTCTTCGGGCAGCGACGCGGCAAACATCTTCGAGCCCATCGCCGGCACCACGCAAAGCGCGACCAAAAGCGAGGCGAGCAGCGCAAACGATATGGTCAGGGCAAACGGCGCCATCAGCTGGCGCACGGTGCCGGAGGTGAAGACGAAGGGAAAGAACACGCATATGGAGGTGAGGGTGGAGGCCGCGATCGCGCCGGTGACCTGCATCGCGCCCTGGGCGGCGGCGCGTGTCGCCGAAAGCCCGCGCGCGCGCAGGCGGTAGATGTTTTCCATCACCACGATGGAGTTGTCCACGAGCATGCCGATGGACAACGAGAGCGCGCCCAGCGTCATGATGTTGATGTCGAGGCCCCAGAAATACATGATGACGAGCGCGAAGAGCACGGAAAACGGGATGGAGAACGCCACGACCAGCGTGGGCCTGACGTTTCGCAAGAAGACGGCCAGCACCACGACGGCGAGCAGCGCGCCTAGAAGCAGGCTCTTCAATATGGTGGCGATGTAGGTGTCGATGTAGGACGCCTGGTCCATGAGGCTTTCCAGCTTCATGGTCTGCGAGCCCTGGCGCAAGGTGTCGATCTCCTTGTTCACCGCCCTCGAGACGTCGCCCGTGTTGGCCGTCGAGGTCTTGGTCACCGACAAGACGATGCCGCTTTCGCCGTTGAGCTTGGCGTAGGCGTTGCCCTCCGAGGAGGTCTCGACGATGTCTGCCACGTCGGAGAGGCGCACGTCGCCCACCCCGTCAATGTTCGTCAAGACCATGTCGCGGATCTGGTCGGCCGACGTGTACTTCTCGCCCACCTTCACCATCCACTGCTCGTCGCTGCCCGAACCGTCCACGTAGCCCGCGGGCATCTCGAAGTTCTGCGCCTGCACGAGCGAGGCGATGGTGTCCTTGGTGACGAGCTTGTCTATGTTGGCGTTGCTTTTCGCGGAATCGCGTTGCTGCTCGTATTGGGCGCGCTGCTCGGCCAGCTGGGCGCGTCCCTCCTCGACTTGCGCCTTGCCCTGGTCGAGTTTGGCCTGCGCGTCGGCCAGCGACAATATGGTCTCGGTTTTCCGGGCGTCTGCCGACTTCAACGCCGAGAGCTGCTCGTTGGCAGCCGCCATCTGCGCGGACAGGGCGTCTATCTGGGCTTGCGCCTGCGCGCGCTGCGCATCGTCTTGCGCCTGCGCAAGCGATATCTGCAAGACCTGCATCTGCGCCGCCGCCGACTTCAGCTCCGCGGCGATGGCGCCGTCCGCGCCGGCCGTCTGGGAAAACCCCTCGCCCGCCTGCGCCTTCGCCGCATCGAGCGCGGCCTGCTGCTCGTCGAGCTGGGCTTGCGCGGAGTCCAGGCGCCTGCCGGCCGCGTCGATCTGCTCGGCGGCGTCGGCGAGCTTGTCGTTTGCCTGCCCCAAGATGCCGTCGTTTACGTTGTCTATCTTGTCTTGCGAGAGGCGGATCTCGAGCGTGTCGGTGATGCCGCCCGCCGTCGAGACGCTGGCCACCCCGTCGCAACGTTCGAGCGCGGGGACCACGGTGTCTTCCACGTACTGGGTGAGCTGGCCCATGTCCTTGCCGGCGTCCGAGATGCCCAGGTACATGGTCGCCATCATGTTCATGCTGATCTCCATGTAGGTGGGCGTGCCCGCGTTGTCGGGCAGCTGGCTGGCCACGCCGTTGACCGCGGCGGAGACCTTCACGAGGGCGGAGTCCATATCGGTGCCGTCGGCGAACTCGAGAAAGACCATCGAGTAGTTCTCGGCGGACTGGCTTTGCACCGTCTTCACGCCGCTGAGCGAGCCGAGCGGCCCTTCGAGCACGTCGGTGACCTCTTCTTGCACCTGCTCGGGCGCGGCGCCCGGATCCGTGGTGATGACGGCCAGATAGGGCATCTGAAACGACGGGAGCAGGTTCGTCTTCATGTACGTCAGCGAGACGGCGCCGAGCATGAGCACGATGACGACGGCGACGAGCACGAGGAGGGGTTTTTTCACGGACAGGCGGGCGAGCATGGGAAAGCCTTTCGGTAAAGTTGCATACGGCTCACATGGTAGCAAAACGCCCGCGGAAAAAGAAAAGCCGCCCCGCTCGAAAAGGAGACGGGGCGGCCGTTTTCTCGTGGAAACCGAAAAACGCGAAGACGGCGCGCCTTCAGGCGGCGCGCTCCTCGTGCTCTTTGAGCAGCGTCTCGTTCCAATGGATCTCGGATTTCAAGAACGCCGCGTTCGGGTCGTCGTCGGCCATGTCCTGCAGCTGCTCGCGCAGCTCGTCGTTTTTCACGTTCAAGGCCGTCGCGTCTATCTCCTCGACGGCCGCCGCGCGCTCGGCCAACACGATCACGCGCTCCCCGTCTATCTGGGCGTACCCGCCGTCCACGATATAGGACACGGGCTGGGCGCCCTCCTCTGCCGTCACGCGCACGCTGCCGGGGTTCAAGGTCGTCACGACAGGCTCGTGGTCTGCCAAGACGCCCATCTCGCCTTCGGCCGCCGGCAAGACGACGAAATGCACGTCGGAGGAGAAGAGCTTGGCCTCGAGGGTGACTATCTCGCAATGCAATTCGGACATGTGCGCCCCCTTCGGCTAGCCTTCCAGTTCCTTGGCGGCCTCGAAGACGTCTTCAATGGCGCCCTTGTTGCGGAATGCCTGCTCGGGCACGTTGTCCAGCTCGCCGTCGATGATCATCTTGAAGGAGCGCACCGTGTCGGCCACGGGCACGTACACGCCGTCGACGCCGGTGAACTGCTTTGCCACGTGGAAGGGCTGACCCAAGAACTGCTGCACCTTGCGGGCGCGGGCCACGACGAGCTTTTGGTCCTCGGACAGCTCGTCCATGCCCAAGATGGCGATGATGTCTTGAAGGTCTTGGTAGGCCTGCAAGATCTCTTGGACCTTCACGGCCACGTCGTAGTGCTCCTGGCCGACGACGCTGGGGTCGAGCGCGCGGCTCGTGGAGGCCAGCGGGTCGACGGCCGGGTAGATGCCCAGCTCGGAAATGGAGCGGTTCAAGACCGTCGTGGCGTCGAGGTGGATGAACGTGGTGGCAGGCGCCGGGTCGGTCAGGTCGTCTGCGGGGACGTAGACGGCCTGCACGGAGGTGATGGCGCCCGTCGACGTCGAGGAGATGCGCTCCTGCAGATCGCCCATCTCCGTGGCCAGCGTGGGCTGGTAGCCGACGGCAGACGGCATGCGGCCGAGAAGCGCGGAGACCTCGGAGCCCGCCTGCGAGAAGCGGAAGATGTTGTCGATGAACAGCAGCACGTCTTGACCCTGGTCGCGGAAGTACTCTGCGATGGACAGGCCGGCCAGGCCGACGCGCAGACGCGCCCCGGGAGGCTCGTTCATCTGGCCGTAGACCAGGCAGGTCTTGTTGATGACGCCGGACTCGCTCATCTCGAGGTAGAGGTCCGTGCCCTCGCGGGTGCGCTCGCCTACGCCCGTGAACACCGAGGTGCCGTTGTGCTCTTGGGCGAGGTTGTTGATCAGCTCCTGGATGAGGACCGTCTTGCCCACGCCGGCGCCGCCGAACAGGCCGGTCTTGCCGCCGCGGATGTAGGGCTCGAGCAAGTCGATGACCTTGATGCCCGTCTCGAACACCTCCGTGCTCGTGGTGAGCTCGTCGAACTCGGGAGCCGGACGGTGGATGGGATAGGTCTCGGAGACATCCGGCGCGGGCTTGCCGTCGATGGCCTCGCCCAGCACGTTCCAGATGCGGCCCAGCGTCTGCTCGCCGACGGGCATCTGCAAAGGCGCGCCCGTGTCGACGACCTCGTTGCCGCGCTGCAAGCCGTCCGTGCTGCTCATGGCGACGCAGCGGACCATCTCGCCCGGCAGGTGCATCTGGACCTCGAGCACGGTGTGGATCTTGCCCACGGGGGTCTCGGCGTCGACCGTGAGCGCGTTGTAGATCGCGGGGACTGACTCCGCGGAGAACTCGCAGTCCACGACGGCGCCCACGATGCGAACTATGCGTCCAACGTTTGCCATAGTCGTTTCCTTCTTCTCGTTTCCTGTAGTGCTGCTCATCACTCGTCCTCCAATGCGGCCGCACCGCCGACGATCTCGGTGATCTCGGTGGTGATGGCGCCTTGACGCACGCGGTTGAAGAGCCTGTTCAAAGTCGATTCCATCTCGTTGGCGTTGTCCGTGGCGGACTTCATGGCCTTGCGGCGCGCGCCTTGCTCTGCGGCCGCGGAATCGATGAGGGCGTGGTAGATCATCGTCTCGACGTAGGCCGGAAGCAGCCTGTCGAGCACTTCGGCGGCGGAGGGCTCGAAATCGGTCGAGGCCGCCGGCGCGCCCTCCTCGTCTGCCTCGGGCGCCCGTGCAAAGCCGTCTGCCTTGATGGGCAAGACCAGCTCGTCGCAGACGTCTTGGTCGGCGGCGTTGCGCGCGTGGTTGTAGAAGACGCGCACCTCGTCGACGTGGCCGTCGGCATACGCGCTGCGCACGTAGGAGGCTATCTCGCGCGCCTCGGCGATGGTCGGGTCTGCCGACAGGTCGGCAAACGACAAGACGGGCTCGACGCGGCGGTACTTGAAGTACCCCGTGCCCTTCTTCCCGCACACGATCACCTTCGTCTCGACGCCCTTTTCGGCGCCCTCGGCGATGTAGTGGTCTGCCATGCGCAAGATGTTGCTGTTGAAGCCGCCCGCCAGGCCGCGGTCGGAGACCACGACCACCGCGAGCGCCTTCTTCTTGGCCTCGTGCTCTTGCAGGAGGGGATGGTCCACGTTGCCGGCATGCGCGGCCACGCCCGAAAGCGTCTTGCGCATGGCCTCCGCGTACGGCTGCGCCGCGGCGATGCGCTCGGTGGCGTGCCGTATCTTGGCCGTCGCGACCATCTCCATGGTGCGCGTGATCTGCTTGGTGCTCTGAACCGAGCCGATGCGGCGCTTTATGTCGCGCAGATTGGGCATCCTCGTGCCCTCCTATTCCTCTTCCCCGACGGCAAACGAGGACTTGTAGGCCTCGATGGCCTCGGAGAGTTCCTTTTTCACGGCGTCGTCGAGCTTGCCGGCGTCCGCGATGCGCTTCTTCAGGTCCGAGCGCACGGAGTGCATGTACTCCACGAGCCCGTCGCGGAAGCGCAGCACGTCGGAGACCGGCAGGTCGTCGAGGCAGCCCTGGTCGCCGGCGTAGATGGAGACGACCTGGTCTTCGACGTCCATGGACGCGTAGCGGCCCTGCTTCAGCAGCTCGGTCATGCGCGCGCCGCGGTTGAGCTGGTCTTGCGTGGCCTTGTCGAGGTCGCTGCCGAACTGGCTGAACGCCTGCAGCTCGCGATACGACGCGAGGTCGAGGCGCAGCGTGCCGGCGACCTGCTTCATCGCCTTGACCTGCGCCGAGCCGCCGACGCGCGACACCGAGATGCCGACGTTGACCGCGGGGCGCTGGCCTTGCAAGAACAAATCGGACTGCAGGAATATCTGGCCGTCCGTGATGGAGATGACGTTGGTCGGGATGTAGGCCGACACGTCGCCGCCCTGGGTCTCGATGATGGGCAGCGCGGTGAGCGAGCCCGAGCCGTTGGCCTCGGAGAGCTTGACCGCGCGCTCGAGCAGGCGCGAATGCAGGTAGAACACGTCGCCCGGGTAGGCCTCGCGTCCCGGCGGGCGGCGCAGCGTCAGCGACATCTGACGGTAGGCGACGGCCTGCTTGGACAGGTCGTCGTAGACGCACAGCACGTGGCGCCCCGGGTTGGAGGCGCTGGCCGGCTTGCCGTCGTCGCCGTTGTACATGAAGAACTCGCCCATGGCGGCGCCGGCCATCGGGGCGATGTACTGCAGCGGCGCCGAGGAGGAGGCGGGAGCGGAGACGACGATGGTGTAGTCCATGGCGCCGTGGCTCTCCAAAGCCTCGACCACGGTGGCGACCGTGGAGGCCTTCTGGCCGATGGCGACATAGATGCAGACCATGTCCTTGCCCTTTTGGTTGATGATCGTGTCGACGCCGATGGCGGTCTTGCCCGTCTGGCGGTCGCCGATGATCAGCTCGCGCTGGCCGCGCCCGATGGGGATCATCGCGTCGATGGCGATGAGGCCGGTCTGCACCGGCTCGTGCACGGGCTGGCGCTCGATGACGCCCGGCGCGCGGAACTCGACGGGGCGGGTGCCCTGCGCCTCGATGGGGCCCTTGCCGTCGAGCGGGCGGCCCAGCGGGTCGACCACGCGGCCCAGAAAGCCCTTGCCGCAGGGGACCTCGACGACGCGGCCGGTCGTGTGGACCTCGTCGTTTTCCCTGATGGAGGTCACGTCGCCCAAGAGCACGGCGCCGACCTCGTCTTCTTCGAGGTTTTGGGCAAGGCCGTAGACCTTGTCGCCCGTCGAGGACACGAACTCCAGCAGCTCGCCTGCCATCGCGCCCTTCAGGCCGTCGACGCGGGCGATACCGTCTCCTATCTGGATGACGGTGCCGATCTCGCGGGACTCGACGTTCGTCTTCAGGTCGTCGAGCTGCTTGCGCAAGACCTCGTCTATTGCGCTAGCGGTGATTTCCGCCATTTATCTTTCACCTCCGGTCGTTGCAGCCGAGAGCGCGGCACGGGTCTGCTCGAGCTGAGTCGCGATGCTCGCGTCGATGCGCCTTCCGTGCGCGCCCAAGACGATGCCACCCAAAATGGAGGGGTCGACATGCTCGCGGAGCACGATCTCCTTGCCCTCGTAGTGGCCTGCGTATTTCTCCTTGATAGCCCGGCGCAGCTCGTCGTCGAGCTCGACGACGGTCGTCACGTCGATGATGACGACGCCCATGGCCTGCTCTGCCTGCGCGCCGAACTCGCCGACGACGCGGTGCAAGAGCCCCATGTCGCGACGGTCCGACATGATGCCGATCACGTCGAGCAGCTCTTCGTCGAAACCCTTGAAGACCTCGGCCAAGATGGTCTTCCTGGCCGCATCCGACAGCGTCTCGTCGACAAGCGCCGCATGGAGGTTCGGGTGGTCCAAGACCGCGGCCTGCACCTCTTGCAGCTGGGCGGAGACCTCGTAGACGCGCCCCTTGGCCTCGGCGGCCTCGAGGAGCACGCGCGCGTAGGTCTCGACCTCGTTTTTCTCGAGCATGCGGTTTCTAGGCATCGAGCTTACCTACCTGTTCAATGCTGCGCTCGATGAGCTTGCGGTGGTCGGCGTCGGTGAAGCTTTCGCCGATCACGCGCTGCGTCACCGCGACGGTGAGGTCTGCCACAGAGCTCTGCAGGCCCGTGACCGCCGCCTTGCGCTCGGACTCGATCTGCTCGCGCGCCTTGGCGACGATGGTGTCGGCGTCTGCCTGGGCCTTCTCGATCATCTCCGCGCGCATGGACTCGCCTGCCTGCTTGGCCTCCGACACGATGGTGGAAGCCTCCTGGCGGGCCTGCGCCAGCTGCTCGCGGTACTCCTGGAGCACGCGCGCGCTCTCGATGCGCGCCTCCTCGGATTTCTCGAGCGCCTCGCGCACCACCTGCTCGCGCTTCTTCAGCACGTTCTCAAACGCCGGCCAGCCGAACTTGGCCAGCACGGCGAGCAAGATGAGGAAGGCGACGAGCATGGGGATGAACTCGTCCATCTGCGGCAGGATCGCGTTGATGCCCGAGTAGTCATGCGCGGCCGTCTCCTCCGCGTACGCCGCGGCGGGCAGCCCGAGAGCCGCGACAGCGCCGAGCACGCACGAGAACACGATCTTCGTCACGCGTCTTCTCACGTCTTCTACCTCCTTTGCCTGACTCGAATCTCCCACTGACGTCCCGCCTCTTTCCTAGAGGATGAAGGTCAGCACGAAGCCGATCAGGGCGAGGGCCTCGGCGAGGGCCGCGCCGATGATGAAGTTCGTGAACAGGCGGCCGGCCATCTCGGGCTGGCGGGCGGAGCCGACGCAGCAGCCGTAGCAGGCGATGCCGATGCCGATGCCGGGGCCTATCGCGCCAAGGCCGTAGCCGACAACCTTGAGTGCAGAGATGATGAGTGTCGCTTCCACTATCTTCCTCCTCTTTCCCGCGCCCCGGCCCTTTCGCCGAAAGCGCTCCGTGGCCTGCGCGCGGATCCTCTTCCCGCGACGTCTCGGCCGTTTTGCCGTTTCCTATATGCCCAAGCCGTGCCCTGGCGGCGCGGCGAGAAGCCGATGTGCGCGAGGACGCCGCGAAAAGCGCCCGCGTCTTGCGCGAAGCCCCTAGTGCTCCGCCGTGGCCAGCCCGATGTAGACCGCCGACAATATGGTGAACACGTACGCCTGCAGGAAGGCCACCAGGCACTCCAGCGCGTACATGAGGATGAGCAAGAGCATCCAGCCGATGGGCGGCAAGCCGAGCAAGATGTTGCCCGAGGCGATCATCGACTGCAGGAAGACGCTCGTGGCGAGCGCGAAGATGCCGAGCACCATGTGGCCGGCGAACATGTTGCCGTAGAGCCGGACCGCCAGCGTGAGCCAGCGCAAGATGAGCGAGATCAGCTCGAAGAACCAGATGATGGGCACCATGACCACGGGAAGGCCGGACGGGGCGATGGACTTGATGTAGCCCCATCCGCCGCGCGCCTTGATGCCCACGTAGTTGAAGTAGAAGAACGTGACCGTGGCAAGCGCCCAGGTGACCGAGATGGTGCCGGTGGGCGTCTTCAGGCCCGGGATGAGGCCGATGAAGTTGGACACGAGGATGAAGAAGAACATGGTGGCCAGAAGCGGCATGTGCTTCTCGTAGCCCTTGCCGATGGCGCCCTCGCCCATGTTTCTCTTCACGCTGTCGTAGCCGTACTCGATCATGTTGGCGAAGCGGTCGGTGGGGATGATGGTGATGCGCCTGGCGCCGACGATGACGACGATGGCCGTGAGCACCACGCACACGCACATCCAGAAGATGTATTGCGTGAACCCGACGCTGTCGAGGCCGAAGAGCGCCTGGCCGCCCGTGATGACGGGCTGGAACAGGTACTGCGGATCGAACGAATGCTGGAGCTCGGGAACCGAATTCGCGAGCTGCTCGAGAGGATTCACATCCACGCGGCTTACCCCTTCTCCTTCACTTGCGAACAGAACGCCATATGGAAAACGAGATGGTCGACGCGGTGAGGACGACTATCTCGGCCACGGCAAACGGCAAGAGCACGTCGCGCGCGAGCACGGCGACCGCGATGGCGCACCCGAACAAGATGACGGCCGAGGCAAACGCCACCAGGAGGAGGAGCCCCGTGATGTTCGTCTTGCCGAGCGCGTCGTCTGAAACGGTCATCGTGCGCACACGGCGCAAGCCCAAGGCAAACGGCAGGACGCTGAGCGCCCCCGCACAAGCACCGAGGACGATTGCCATCGCCGTCATGCCCACCGCTTTCCGTCGCGCACACCTGCGTGTGCCTTCCCATTGCAAACGAGTATGTATGCTAGCAGGAATGCCCGCCCGTCGATGAAAAACCACGACGCGAGCGCGCAATCATTTCGGTGAACGGAAAAATCCATGCGCGCAAGGCGGTGAGCAGGGGTTTTCAAAGATGCGAATATGCAGAAAGTATGAAGTTTCAGGCCTGGCGGACAGCGCGTCGCGGCAAGGGCGGGCCGCAGCCCTTGCCCGCCGGCGCCTTGCGGCGGCAGGGGGCGGGCACAGGCGCCCGGCGGGCGGGCGCGGGGGAGGTCACGCGGTCGCGGCGGACGCGGGCAGGAGGGCGTCGATCTTCGCCACGCGGCGCGCGTGGCGCCCGCCTGCAAACGGGGTGGACAGAAACGCCTCGACGATGGCCTCGTTGTCGGAGGCCGCCACGAAGCGCCCGGAAAGCGCGAGGACGTTCGCGTCGTTGTGTTCGCGGGCAAGGCGGGCGAACTCGACGCTCGTGACGTTTGCCGCGCGGACGCCCGGCACCTTGTTGGCGGCGATGGCCATGCCTATGCCGGTTCCGCACACGAGCACGCCGAAATCGGCGCGGCCGCCGGCCACCGCATGCGCGACGGCGGCCGCGTAGTCGGGGTAGTCCACGCTGCCGGGCGAGTCGCAGCCGCAATCCTCGACGATGTGCCCGAGGCTTGCCAGCCGGGCGCGCAGCCCCTCCTTTTGCTCGAAGCCGCCGTGGTCGCTGCCGATGGCGATGCGCAAGGTCTGCTCCTCAGACATGTTCTGCCCCTTCCCTTTCATCTTCTCCTGCCGTAAAGGACGCGCCGCGCCCGCGCCGGGGCACGAGGCGGGCGTCGCCTGCCGTGCGCATGATAGCGTCTTGAGGGACGGCGCCGCGGCGCACGATGCGCGGGCGTTTTCCCGTGCAGTCCACGATGGTGGAGGGCACGGCCCGCGGGCATGCGGCGGGCAGGGACGCGGCATGCGGCAACGAGAGGAAGGCCCGGTCTACGTCCCCGAGGCGCGCCGGAGCCGGTCGCCCGTGCGGGTTTGCCGAGGTGCAGGCAAGCGGCGAGTCCAGCTCGCGCATGAGGGCGCGCAGCGCGTCGTCGTCCGGCACGCGCAAGGCCAGCGTGCCGTCGGCCGCGCATGCACCCATCGCGCGTGCGGCGGGCGAGGCCTGCGCCACGAGGGTGAGGGCGCCCGGCCACAAGCCCGCGGCCAGGTTGCGCGCCGCGCGGGAAAGCCCGGGCGTCCACAAGCGCGAGGCGGCTGCGGCGTCGGGGACAAGCCACGCGATCGCCTGGTCGGCGGGGCGCCCCTTCAGCGCGCATATCTCCCCGACCGCCGCCGCAGAGGGCACGGCGGCCAACCCGTAGACGGTGTCGGTGGCGACGAGGGCGACCCGCCCCGCGCGAAGCGCCCGGACAAGGCCTGCATCCGCGCCCGCGCCGAAAGCCGCGTGGCGCCTGCCCGCCACCGCATCCGCGCCCGCGCCGAAGGCCGTTGCATCCGCGTACGTCCCCATGCCCGCGCCCGCCTCCGCGCCTTTGCCCGCCCCCGGCTTCACGGCGTCGCGCCGGCTGCGGCGAGCATGGCGCGGGCATGCTCCAAGGCGCTTGCATCCGCGCTGCCGGAGAGCATGCGCGCGATCTCGGCGACGCGCTCCTCTCCTTTCACGCACACGACGCGCGTGAGCTGGGCGCCGTCCGCATCCGTCTCCTTTCTCACCACGTAGTGCGCGTCGGCAAGCGCCGCCACCTGCGCCAGATGGGTGACCACGACGACCTGCGCACCCCTTGCAAGGCGCGCCAGCCGCGAAGCCACGGCGTTCGCGGTGGCGCCGCCTATGCCGGCGTCCACCTCGTCGAACACGAGCACGTCCTCGGCGGCGTCCACATGGGCGCGGCGCACGCACTCCAGCGCGAGCAGCACGCGGGACAGCTCGCCGCCGCTTGCGATGCGCGAGAGCGGGCGCGCCTTCATGCCGGACGCGGGGGCGTAGAGCAGCTCGGCGCCGGCAGGGCCTGCATCTGTCCAGCGCTCGAAGGGCAGCTTGGAAAAGGCGAACGAAAACGAGGCGGACGGCATGGAAAGCTCCGCCACCTCGTGCTCGAGTTCCCCGCACAGCTCGAAAGCCGCCTCCTCGCGCAGCGCGCACAGCGTCCGCGCCTCGCGCTCGAGGGCCTCGCGCGCGGCCGCCTCCTCTCGGCGCATCGCCTCCAGGCGCCGCGGCGCGTCGTCTGCGGCGTCGACCAGCTCGCGGGCGCGCTGCCTCGTGGCAAGCACCTGCTCCATGCCCGGCCCGAACCTGCGCATGAGGCCGGACAGCGCGTCCAGGCGCGAGAGCACGTCGTCGAGGCGCTGCGGGTCGGCGTCGAGGTGCGCGGCGTACGCGGCCAGGTCGCGCCCGACGTCGGCGCCGTCCTGCGACAGCTCCTCCAGGCGCGCGGCCAGCTCGTCGAGGGAGCGGTCGATGCCGCGGTGCCTGTCCAGCGCCTCGGCCGCGCGGGCCACGAGGTCCAGCGCCGCGCCGTCGTCGTGCAGGGCGGCGTTTGCGGCGAGGAGCGCCTCGGCGAGCTGCCCGGCGTTTTGCAGGCGCGGCAGCTCGGCCTCCAGCTCCTCGTACTCGCCTTCCACGGGCGCCACCTTGTCTATCTCGGCGGCGGCAAAGGAGAGAAACTCCAGCTCGCCGGATGCCGTGTCCTGCGCCTTTTGCAAGGCCTCGAGGCGCGAGCGGGCGGCGAGCCACGCCGCGCGCGCGTCGCGGTAGGGCAAGAGGTGCGCCGCCGCGGGATCGATCCACGCGTCCAGATAGGAGAGCTGGAAGGCGGGCTGCAGAAGCGCCACCTGCTCGTGCTGGCCGAGCATGCGCACGGACCGCGCCGCGTCTGCCAGCTCGGAGACCGTGGCCATCTGCCCGTCCACGCGGCAGCGCGAACGCCCCTTCGCCGACACCCGGCGCGAGACGACGTGCTCTGCGGCGTCCGTGAAAAAGCGGGCCTCGGCACATGCGTGCTCCGCGCGATCGCGCACCGCCTGCGCATCGGCGCGGTGCCCGCACACCATCTTCAGCGCAGACAGAAGCGCCGTCTTGCCCGCGCCCGTCTCGCCCGTCAGCACGGTCAGGCCCTCGGGAAAAGAGATGTCGGCCTCCGCGATGAGGGCGACGTCTTGCACGTGCAGCTCGTCGAGCATGAACCCCCCCCTCACCCGCGCTCGTCGAAGAACAGCTCCGCGACGTTTTCGAAAAACCCGCCGCCGCCGCGCGCGAAGAGGACGTCCCTGTCGCCGCGGCGGCACACGATGCGCTCTGCGACGGCGGGCAGCTCGAGCACCTGCCCGTCGACAAACAACGAGGCCTCTGCGGTGTATCTGCCCGGGAAACGCAGCTCCAGCACATCGGAGCCCGCGAGCACGAGGGCGCGCGAGTTGATGGTGTGCGGCGCCACCGGCACCACGACCAGCCCGCCGTAGCCCGGCGAGACGATAGGGCCTCCCGCCGAGAGCGCGTACGCCGTCGAGCCCGTGGCCGTGGCCGCGACGATGCCGTCGGCGCGCACATGCGCGATGGAGATGCCGTTGACCGCGTAGGAGTACTCGACCATGTGCCCGGAGATGCCGCGGGTGAACGCCAGCTCGTTGAGCGCCGTGCAAGGCACGCGCGACCCGTCCGCGCAGGCCACCTCGGCGTCCAGGGTGGCGCGGCGCTCGAAGGGGATGTCGCCTGCGAGCGCGTCGCACACCAGCTCCACCTCGTCGCGGTCGGGGTTGCCCGACAAGAAGGCCAGATGGCCGTAGTTCAGCCCCAGCAGGGGCACGGGCGCAAACCCGACGAGGCGCGCGGCGGCCAGGAAGGTGCCGTCGCCGCCCATGGGGACCACGAGGGCGAGCTCGTCGACGCCGCAGACGGGGACGCGGTTTTCGGGGGGCTGGGTCTCGCAGTCGACGCCTGCCACGACAAGACGGCTCTTCAAATAGCCCGCATGCGCGACGACCTCGGGGTTTCCCGAGGGGACCAGCAAGACCTTCACCTCGCGCCTCCTTTCAGGGCCTCGTGCGCCCGCGCGACGGCCGCGCGGATCTCTTCGTCGCCAATGGTAGCGCAGGGGTCGTCTGCGGCCTGCCGCGATTTCAGGCAGATGAAAAACTCGATGTTGCCCTTGCGCCCCTTGACGGGCGAGAAGCACAGGGCGCGGGGAAGCAGGCCGAGCTCGCGTGCGGCATCCGCGACGAGGGCGAGGGCGTGTTCGTGCGCGGCCGCATCGTGCACCACGCCGCCGGCGCCCACCTGCTCTGCGGGCAGCTCGAACTGCGGCTTCACCAAGAGGACCGCGCGGGCGCCGTCTGCGAGCACGGCGGCCACGTCGGGCAGGACCGCGCGCAGCGAGATGAAGGAGAGGTCGGCTGCGACGAGGTCTGCCGCCCCGCCCATGTCTTCAGGGGAAAGCCCGCGCACGTTGGTGTTTTCCAGCAAGGTGACGCGGGGGTCGCGGCGCAGGCCCCAGTCGAAGTCGGCGCGCCCCACGTCGACTGCGACCACGTGGGCCGCGCCGCGTTTCAGCAGGCAGTCGGTGAAACCTCCGGTGGAACAGCCCAAGTCGGCGCAGCGCAGGCCGCGCACGTCCGCGGAAAAGGCGTCGAGGGCGCCCGCGAGCTTCAGGCCGCCGCGCGAGACGAAGGGGCACGCGCGCGCCTTCAGGCGGATTTCCGCGTCGGGAGAAAGGCGCATGCCGGAAAAATCGGCGCGGTGCTCGCCCACGACGACCTCGCCCGCCATCACGGCGGCCCGCGCGTCGTGGACCGTGGCGCACAGGCCGCGCTCCACGAGCAGCTCGTCGAGCCTCGGCTTCACGCGCCGGGATTCGCGCCGGATGCCGCGGCGGCGCCGTCTGCCCGCAGCGTGCCGGCGCCCGTGTCCGCCGCGCCCGCGCCCTCGATGTCGGCGGCGATGCGCTCCACCAAGCGCTCCTTTGAAAGCCCCAGCTCGGCGAAGAGCTCGGGCACGCTGCCCTGCCCGACGAACTCGTCGGGATACCCGATGCAGCGCACCTGCGGCGAAAGCCCCCGCCCGGCGCCCGCCAGGCACTCGAGCACCGCCGAGCCGAAGCCGCCGATCGTCGTGTTGTCCTCCAGGGTGTAGACAAGCCCCGTGGCCGCGGCCGCACGCACCGCGTCGGCGTCGACCGGCTTTGCCCAGCGCATGTCGTAGACCGCGACCGCATGCCCCGCCTGCGCCAGCGCGCGGGCGGCCTCGCAGGCCACGTGCACCGTGCGCCCGAGCGCGAGGATCGCCGCCGCATCGCCGTCGGCGAGCTTCACCGCGCGCCCCGGCTCCCAGGCCGGATGCGCCCTGCCCGCGCCCGGATAGGCCTCGCCTTTGGGGTAGCGCAAGGCGATGGGGCCTCCCCCGCACGCGACGGCAAAGCGCAGCGCGGCGCGCAGCTCGAGCGCATCGGCCGGCGCCATGATGCGCATGCCGGGCACCGTGCGCAGATACGACAAGTCGAAGGCGCCGTGGTGCGTGGGCCCGTCTGCGCCCACGAGCCCGGCGCGGTCCACGGCAAACACCACGTGCCGGCGTTGCAGGGCCACGTCCACCATGATCTGGTCGTAGGCGCGCTGCAAGAACGTCGAGTAGATGGCCACGACGGGCACCTTGCCGCCCGCCGCCAGCGCAGACGCCATGCCGACGGCGTTTTCCTCGGCGATGCCGACGTCGAAGAAACGCTGCGGGAACTTCTCGCGAAAGGCGTCCAGCCCCGTGCCCGCGCTCATCGCCGCCGTGACGGCCACCACGCGCCCGTCGTCTTCCGCCAGGTCCACGAGCTCCTCCGAAAACGCGTCCGTGTACGTGGGGGCGCCCTTGCCCGCGACAGGCTCGCCTGTCGCGATGTCGAAAGGGCCCACGCCGTGGAAGCGCTCGGGATGCGCCTCGGCGGGAGGGTAGCCCTTGCCCTTGTCGGTGGTGGCATGCACGACGACAGGGCCTGTCAGGTCCTTCGCGCGGCGCAAGATGGCCTCCAGCCCCGCGATGTCGTGGCCGTCGATAGGCCCTACGTAGGTGACGCCGAACTCCTCGAAGAACATCGACCCGTCCGGCAAGACGAGCTGCTTCACCGACTCCTTCACCGCGTTGCCGGCGTCCATGAGCGCGCGCCCCACGCGCCCCGAAGACGTCATGGTGCCCTCCACCTTGTCGCGCAGGTGCGTGTACTTGTGCGAGAGGCGCATTTGCCCCAGGTAGTGCGCGAACCCGCCCACGTTGGGCGATATGGACATGCCGTTGTCGTTGAGCACGATGATGAGGCGCGTGCCCAGATGCCCTATCTGGTTCAAGGCCTCGAGGGCCATGCCGCCGGTAAACGACGCGTCGCCGATCAGCGCGGCGATCGACTCGTCGCGGGCGTCGAGGTCGCGGGCGAGCGCGTACCCCAACGCGATCGACAGCGAATCGGAGGCGTGCCCGGCGTCGTTGGAGTCGTAGGGGCTCTCGTCGATTTTGGGAAAGCCCGACAGGCCGCCGAAGCTGCGCAAGCCAGAGAAGGCCTCCTGCCTGCCCGTGAGCAGCTTGTGCGCGTAGGCCTGATGGCCGACGTCGAAGACGATGCGGTCGCGGGGGCAGTCGAGCACGCGGTGCAGCGCGAGGATGATCTCGACGGCGCCCAGCGACGAGGCCAGGTGCCCGCCGCGCTCGCTGGTGGTGGCCACCATCTGGGCGCGCAGCTCCAGCGCGAGCCGGTCGAGCTGCGCGTAGTCCAGCGCCTTCAAATCGGCCGGCGCCTGTATGGAGCGCAAGAGCTCTGCAGCCATCGCAGCAGCCGCCTACTCGCCCTCGTCTTCGGCCGCCGCAGCCTCTTTTCCCGCAGCGTCTTCGCCCGCGCCGCCGGCGATGGCCTCCATGGCGGCCCGGGCCTCCTCTTCGGTGAAGTCCGGCTTGTCCACGAGCTCGGCGCAGCGGTTGCCCAGCTTTATGGCCTCTTCGTACAAATCGAGGCTCTTCTCCAGCGAGAGGTCCTTCTTGCGCACCTCCACCAGTATCTCGTCGAGGCGCGCGCGCACCTCCGAGAAGGTCCCGTATTCGGCAAGTCCCATTTACTCCTCCGTCTTCGCGCCGTGCTCGCCTGCATCGGCCACGGCGCCGTCTCCGTCCGCGCCGCCCGCGGTTGCGGCCCCGTCTGCCGCGGCGCCATCGCAAACGGCGCGTTTCCCGTCGCGCCCCCGGGCGCCCTCGTCTGCGGCGGGCGGCTCCTCGCACGCCGCCGCTATGCGCCCCAGCACCCCGTTCACGAACTTGGGCGACTCGTCGCCGCCGTACACCTTGGCCACCTCGACCGCCTCGTTGATGGCCACGCCCGTGGGGATCTCGTCGCGGTGCGCGACCTCGTAGACGGCCACGCGGATGATGTTGCGGTCCACGACGGGCATGCGCTCCAAAGCCCAGTTCTGCGAGGTCCGCGCGATGGCGGCGTCGATCTCGTCGAGGCATGCGGCCACGCCCGACACCAGCTCGCGCGCGTAATCGGCCAGCGGCGTCGAGACCAGCTCGTAGTCGTCGGCGCCTTCGGGGCACACGGGCACGGTGAAGGTGGAGGGCTCGTCTGAAAGCTCGGCGAGCGGGCGTCCTGTCAGCTCGTGCTGGTAGAGCACCTGCACGGCCTGGCGGCGCGCGGCGGTGTGTTCGTGAAGTCGGGGCATCGTGTCTCTTTCGTGCGGGTCTTTCGCGTGTCGTCGCGGGTTGCGCGGCGCCCGGGTCGCGGCCGGGCGCGCAGGCCCTTTACGCGTCCTCGGAAAAGAGCAGGCTGTCGATGTGCACGTCCACGGCGGCGGTCTCGACGCCTATCTGGGCGGCCAGCGCGTCGGCCACGGCGCGGCGCACCGCGGCGGCCACGTCCACCAGGCGCCGCCCGTAGAAGGCCTGCACCGTGATCGCGATGGAGAAGCGCTGGTCGTCGTTCACGCTCACGTCCACGCCCTGGGTGGGCACGGGCTTGCCCGCGTTGAACGTGGCCATGATCTGCGCGAGAGGTCCTGCCGCGCCCACGCCCGCGACGCCCTCGACCTCGGCGGCGGCCATCGCCACGATGGTCTCGACGACGCCCGGGGCGATGCTCATGCCGTCTGTCTTGAAGTTCTTCTCGCTTGCGGCTGCCATCACAGCGCTCCTCCGTTCATCTCGGTGTCTATGAAATCGGTGCAGGCCTCGCCGGCGGAAAACACCTCGTTGTCCAGCACGGCCATGTGGAAGGGTATCGTAGTCGCGACGCCCTCGATGTTCAACTCCGAAAGCGCGCGCCTGCCCCGCGCGAGCGCCTCGTCGCGGTCGGCGCCCCACACGATGAGCTTCGCGAGCAGGGAATCGTAGGTGGGCGGCACCTGGGAGCCGGCCACGAGGTGCGTGTCCACGCGCACGCCCGGGCCTCCCGGCAAGTCCAGGCGCGTGATGGCGCCCGGGCAGGGGCGAAAGCCGTTTTGCGGGTCCTCCGCGTTGATGCGAAACTCGATCGCGTGCGCGGTGGGGCTCAAAGGCGCCAGCCCCGCGCAGCTCATGGGCTCGCCGGACGCGATGCGCAGCTGCTCTTTTATGATGTCCACGCCCGTGATCTGCTCGGAGACGGGATGCTCGACCTGCACGCGCGTGTTCATCTCCATGAAGTAGAACTCTCCGGACGCGTCGAGCAGAAACTCGATGGTGCCGGCGTTCACGTAGCCCACGCCGCGCACGGCCTTCAAGGCCGCCTCGCCCATAGCCTGGCGCGTGTCCTCGTCGAGCACCG
This sequence comes from bacterium, assembly GCA_963642995.1. Classification (GTDB taxonomy): domain Bacteria; phylum Actinomycetota; class Coriobacteriia; order Coriobacteriales; family QAMH01; genus CAVAWX01. The sequence goes on from CAVIIZ010000011.1 coordinate 31,245, forward strand.
GGCACGGCGCCTCCTCGACGAGCTTTTGATGGCGGCGCTGCACCGAGCAGTCGCGCTCGCACAGGTGCATGGCGTTGCCGTGGGCGTCGGCCAGCACCTGCACCTCGACGTGCCTGGGCTTCACCAGCAGCTTCTCCAGGTAGACCTCGTCGTTGCCGAAGGCCACGGCCGCCTCGCCGCGCGCCGCGTTGAAGCGCTCTTCGAGCTCGTCGGGCGAATGCACCTCGCGCATGCCCTTGCCGCCGCCGCCGGCGCTGGCCTTCACGAGGACGGGGTAGCCCGCTTCCTCGGCAAAGGCGCGGGCCTCCTCGACCGTCTCCACCGGCCCGTCGCTGCCGGGCACGCAGGGCACGCCCAGCCGGCGCATGGTCTCCTTGGCGGCGGCCTTGTTGCCCAGCGCGTCGATGCTGTCGGCGTCAGGCCCTATGAAGACGATGCCGTTGTCGGCGCACGCGCGGGCGAAATCGGCGTTCTCGGACAGGAAGCCGTACCCCGGGTGGATGGCCTGGGCGCCCGTCGTCTCGGCGGCCGCGATGATGTTGGACATGGAGAGGTAGCTTTTCGCCGAGGGCGCAGGACCTATGCACACGCGCTCGTCGGCCAGCTGCACCGCCCGCGTGTCGGCATCGGCGGTGGAGTAGACGGCGACCGTCTTCACCCCCAGCTCGGCCGCCGCGCGCACCACGCGCAGGGCTATCTCGCCCCTGTTCGCCACGAGTATCTTGTCAAACATCGCGGCCGCCCTACTCGCAGATGGGCTCGACGTAGAACATGACCGTGCCGAACTCCACCGCGTCGCCGTCGGCCAGGCACACCTCGCGCACCTCGCACAGCTCCTCGGCCGCTATCTCGTTCATGAGCTTCATGGCCTCGACGATGCACATGGTGTCGCCCGCGGCCACCTTGTCGCCCACCTTCACGAACGGCTCGGCGTCCGGGCTGGGCGCCACGTAGAAGGTGCCCACCATGGGCGCGACGACCGGTTTCCAGGAAGCCGGCTTGTCGGCGTGCGCCGCGCCGGGTCCCGCGTCGGGCGCGGCCGCGGGGGCGGTGGCCGTGGGGGCGGTGCCTGCCAGGGGCTGCGCGGCGGGAACGGCGGCGGGGGCATGCGCGGGCATCGAGGCGCTGCGAATGGTGACCTGCGTGCCCGCGTCTTGCACCGTGATCTCGCCTATGCCCGTCTCCTCGACCATCTTCACCAACTCGCGGATCTGCGCGGTATCCACTTCGTCTTCCTCCTTCACCACGTTCACGGCCTCGTTCATCTGAAAACTCGTGCGCTCTATCTTGCGCTGCTTTTCGAGGAAGGCGCGCGCCTCGTTGGGAAACATCGCGTACATGAGCACGTCTTCCTCGCTGTGCGCCAGCTCGCCTATCTCTTCTGCCAGCTCGTCGAAGCCCGTCTCCACGAGCGAGCCCGGCGCCACGTCCGGAGGCAGCGGCGCGTCGTCGCCCAAGACGAGCTTTTGGATCTTCGGGTCGATCTTGCCGGGCGCCTTGCCGTAGTAGCCGGCGATGTAGTCCTTCATCTCCTTGGAGATGACAGACCAGCGCTTGCCCGTGAGCACGTTGAAGACGCTTTGGGTGCCGACGATCTGCGACATGGGGGTGACGAGCGGCGGGTATCCCACCTCGGCGCGGACCTTGGGGATCTCGGCCAGCACCTCGCCCAGGCGATCCGTTGCCTTCTGCACGCCCAGCTGGCTGACGAGGTTGCTCATCATGCCGCCCGGCACCTGGTGGCTGTAGACGTGCATCTGGTCGAGCGTCGAGATGCCGCGCTTGAAGCTGCGTTTCCTGCGCACGCCCTCCCAGTACTCGGCGATCTCGAAGAGCAGCTCGAGGTCCAGGCCCGTGTCGTAGGCGCTTTCCTTCAGGGCCGCGACTATCATCTCGACGGCCGGCTGCGAGTTGCCGAAGGCAAGCGGCGCGCTCGCCGTGTCCACGATGGAGGCGCCGGCTTCGGCCGCCTTGATGTAGTTGGCGGGCGCCATGCCGCCCACGTAGTGGCAGTGCACGTGGATGGGCAGGCCGACCTCCTTGTCCAGCGCCTTCACCAGGCGCTCGCAGCGAAACGGGGTGAGGAGGCCGGCCATGTCCTTGATGGAGATGGACTTCGCGCCCAGCTCCTTGAGCTGCTGCGCGTACTCCACGTAGCTGTCCAGCGTGTGGACGGGGCTTACGGTGTAGCTGATGGCGCCCTCGAACCACGCGCCGCACTCGGCCAGCGCCTCGGCCGAATCGACCACGTTGCGCACGTCGTTTAGCGCGTCGAACACGCGGAACACGTCGACGCCGTTTCTATGCGAGGCCGCGATGAAACGGCCCACGATGTCGCGCGAGTAGTGGTGGTAGCCCACGAGGTTTTGGCCGCGCGTGAGCATCTGCAGCGGGGTCTTGGGGCAGTTCTTCTTCACGGTGCGCAGGCGCTCCCAGGGGTTTTCATCCAGGAAGCGCAGGCAGGTGTCGAAAGTGGCGCCGCCCCAGGCCTCGAGCGACCAGTAGCCCACACGGTCGGTGGCGTCCAGTATGGGGAGCATGTCGGCGATCTCCATGCGCGTGGCCCACAGGGACTGGTGGGCGTCGCGCAGGGTCGTGTCCATGATGCGCAAAGCTTCCATGAGGCGAAACTCACTCTCCAATCTGCCGCGGGCAAACGTCGCGCAAAGCGCGGAAGAGGCGCGCCGTCGCATATGCAGAAGGAGGCGGGCGGCGCTGCGTGAACAGAGCGCCTATTATACACGCCGGACAGCGAATCGAAGCTGCGCGCGCAGGGCACGGCACGGCAAGCGCGCGCATTTCAAGATCCGGGAATCGCTTTTTTTGAAATTCCAGCATAAGGATGTAGGTTTTTCAAAAAAACGAAGTCCGCGCGATCCGTCGTGCCGCGCGGGAGGGCGCCCGGCGAGACGCCCCCCCCCTTCCGCGCGGCGCGTGCTAGCCCATGTCCAGCGTGTTCACCACGCCGGCCGTGCTGCTCACGTATTGGGCGGCGGCGCCGCTTGCCTCCTTGGTGGCCAGGGTGAGGGTGCCCGGCGCGTCGACGGTGGCCGTCAGGAGCGTGACGGTGCCTATGACGTCTTCGGTCGTGTCGTCCCACACGTCGGCAGAGCCCGCCGCGGCCGTGTAGTCGGCCGTGTCCTGCGTGTAGCGCCAAGCGCTCTGCTCGGCCACGTCCGCGACCGTGTAGGGCGTGGCCGCCTCGAGGACGACCCTGGCCTCGCCGCTGGTGGAGCCCGCGGGCACGAGGATGCTCTGGCGGTAGACCTCGTTCGTCGCCGTGTTCTTCAGCTCGACCGTGAACCATGCGTCTTGCAGGGCGGCCGCGGGGATGGTCTTCTTCAAGACGAGCACCGCCTTGCCCTCCCATATGACGCGGTCGTCCTCGCCGGCGACACCGCGGTAGCCCGAGAGCCGGTCGTTGACGAAGGCCGAGAGGTTCTCGTAGCCAGTCGAAGGCGTCGTGGCCGTGCGGGCGAAGGTGTAGGACGCGCCCGCCTTCTCGTTGGCGTCCGACCAGACGCCGATCTGCGCGTCCGAGTTCAGCCCGTCGCTTCCCACCACGATCTTGGCGCCGTCGCCTACCGCCGTGGACTCGCCGAGGTTGGCCTGCGCGGCCGTGCTGTTGGAGTTGTCGTAGACCCGCGCGGAGCCGGACACCTCGACATGGCCTGCGGGCTGCGACCCCGCCGTATCGGAGACGAGCGCGACGGCCGGCGTGGAGTTCGAGGTGGAGGCGCCGGCGGAGTTGTACTCGATCTTCGCGCTGTCCTTCAGGGAGACGACGGCGTCGTTGTAGGCCCGCACCGCCGCATAGCCGGACTGCGCGCTGCAGCCCGTGATGGTCGACGTGCCCTCCATGGAGAGGCTGCGCGACGAGACGGCGCCGCCGTAGGTGGCCGCGCTGCAGCCCAGGATGCTCGAATCGCGCATGAGCACGGCGCCGCCCATCGTGGACGACCCGTAGACCGCGCCGCCCTCCGACGCGCTGCAGCCCTCTATCCTGGAGCCGTTCGCAAGCGTCACCTGCGTGCCGCTGTCGTAGGTCTCCGCGAACAGGCCGCCGCCGTAGCTGGTCCCGGAGGCGGTGGTCGCCGTGCAGCCCGAGATGGAGGAGGCGTCCATCGAGAAGGTCTGCACCGCCCCGGCCACGCTGCCGCGCACGTACACGCCGGCGCCGTAGCGCGCGCTGCAGCCCGTCGCGCACGAGCCCCCCTCGAACGAGAGCCTGCCCGTCGCGTCCGCGGCGCCCGCGCGCGCGTAGATGGCGCCGCCCCATTTTGCCGAGCAATCCGACAGCATCGACGCGTTCGCGAGCGAGACCTGCGCCTCGGCTTGGGAGGCGTTTGCCAGCGAGTAGATCGCGCCGCCGGAATCGGCGTCGGCATGGCAGTCCGAGACGGTGGCCGCGTCGAGGTCCACCGAAACCCGGCTGCCGACCCCCGTGGCCGACGCGCTCACGGCGCCGCCCACCTTGGCAGAGCAGTCGGACACGCCGGACCTGGACAGCTTCACCTCGACGCTCGAGGGGGCGCCGGAGGCGAGCGCGTACACGGCGCCGCCGTAGTTGCTCGCCCCCGCGCTGCACCCGGAGATGCTCGAGCCGTCGAGTATCACGGAGACGCCCGAGGACTCCGCGACGGCGAACGCGGCGACCGCGCCGCCGTGGGCGGCCGCGCTGCAACCCTCGATGGACGCGCCGTTGCGCATGGCGAACGTCGACCACGTGCCCTTCGTCGTGTTGTAGACGAGCGCGGCGGCGCCGCTTTGGGCGCCGAACGAATTGGAGCCGGAGGCCATGTTGCGCACGAGCGTGCCAAAATCGAGCACCAGCTCGTTGCCCCCGCCCATCCAAAAGCCGCGCAGGCGGGCGTCTGTCGTGGTCGACGGATACGTCGTCTTGTCGCCGTCGACGACTATGTTGGACAGGGCGAGGGTGGTGAAGCCGCTGTCCGGCATCTTGAACATCTCGTCGCCGCTCCAGGCGCGCTTCACCACCGCGCGGCCGTTTTCCTTCGTGGTGTCGCCGCGGTACCTGTAGCCGTCGGTCGCGGCCGGGTCGGCGGTCGTCAGCATGAGCGGCTTGTCGTCGTCGGTCTGCACGATGACGGAGGCCTTCTGCGACAGCTCGGCCACCAGCACCTCCATCTTGTAGTAGCGGGTGATGTCGCCGTCGACGCCCGTGGCCGTGGCGTAGGTGGGCATGTTGGCGGCCGGCAGGGCGGCCGCGCAGGCGACGGCGTCGCCGAGGGAATCGTCGCCGCCGAAGGTGTGGACGAGGAAAGACTGGCTGGTCGTGCCGTCGGCCGCCCTCACGTCCACCTTCTCGGTCAATTTCACGGCGGGATCGGACGCGCCCCACACGATGGCCGTGTTCGCACCTGCCGTCCCCCGCAGAGGAAAGCCTGCCGCAGAGTTTGTCACGTCGTTTACGAATGCGGCAAGATAGCCGGAAGAAGCTGCCGAGGCCTGCGTGGAAGTGGCGAACTGCGCACCGGAACCGGTGAGCTTGTCGGAATAGCCCACAAGAGCACCTTTGCCCATGACGCCCACTTTCAAATTCGCCGCAAGGCCGACGCCGAGATTCGCGGCGGCGTTTGCGCTGTCCTTGTTTCCGTAGATGACGGGATTCTCGCTTATGGTGATTGTCGGATTCTGGTCGTTGGGCGAGCCGACCGCGCAGCCGCCGGAGTTCCTCGCCACCCCCGACGTGTTGTTCACAATGCGCGCCGACCCCTTGATGACGATGCTGCCCGTGCCATACCTTGCAGATCCGCGTCCGGAGATGGCTCCGTTCCATCTGCCGGCCCGGTTGTTGTCGATAAGCGCCGTGCCGTCGACAGTCGCCGTGTTCCCATTGAACCACAAGACGAATATCGCCGCTCCATCGTAGGTGCAGGTGTTGTTGCACACTTCGCCACCGGAAATGTGAATGGTGCTGCCCGCCGCATACGCCCCGGCAAAGCCTCCGTGCGAGCCTCTGTTGCCCGTCGCCAAGCCGCCCGTCATATTGAAGGCTCCTCCCTGGCAGGCGATGGCGCATCCCGCGTAGTGACTGGCGTTGGAGGTGCCGTTGCCTGTCATCGTGCCCCCTTCGAACTCGAGCACGCCGCCCGCGCTGATCGAGGCCACGGATCCTCCGCCTGGCATATCGTTTCCGCCGCTCGAATAGCACACGTTGTTCCTGAGGGTGCCGGCCTTTACCGTCACGCTGCCGGCCACGTACATGACGCCGCCCGATGTCGCGAGGGCCGTGCTCGTGTTCACGAAGTTCTCCACGACAGTCGCGCAGGCGGAACGCTCGACGCCGCCCGGCAAGGCGCCCGCAGAGCCGTCGTCTACGGTCAGCGTGCCGTTTGCCGCCACTGAAATGCCCGCCTTCGCGCGCGCGGTGGACGCCGCCGCGTTCGTCCCGTCGTAGTAGTAGCCGGAAAACCTCACGCCCTTCAAGTCCACCTTCACGTTCGCGGGCACCGTCAGCTGCATGGAGCCGTCCGCGGTGTTCGCGTTGCCGAAGTAGACCACCGGCTCGGCGGCGTCGGAGTAGGCGGGGTTGCCGCTCGCGTCGACGAAGGGGTTCTCGCTTGCGTTGGCGGGATTCAGGACGTTGCGCACGGTGCAGCTATGCGCGAAGCTCGCATTGCCCGAGGTGCCGTCGGACAGCGTCGCCTTCAGGGCATGCGTCTTCAAGATCTCGAGCGAGTTGCCCTCGGTCACCTTCGTCGCGGCCTCGTTCAAGCTGTCGTAGCAGGCCACGCCGGCGCCGGCGCCGTCGCTGCCGAGCGTCTCCTTCACCACGGCCGAGACCCACTGGATGGCGTTGGTGGAGGTGTTGGGCGTGGACAGCAGCGAGGCGTTCGCGTCGTTGATGAAGGCGCCCGCGATGCCCGCCGTGGAGCTGGCAGGCGTGGTGGACGCCGTGGCGAACTGCTCGCCCGGGCCGTCCATGGAGGCGTTGCCCGTGCGGTAGCCGACCTTCGTGCCCGGTTGCAGCGCACCCGTCACCTGGACGTTTGCCACGCCGTCGTAGGAGCCGAGGTTTGCCTGGTTGGCGCCGTTCTTGTTGTCGTAGATGGTGGGGCTGCCGCCCGTGAACTTCACGCAGCCGCCGCTGCCCGTGTAGGTGCCGTCGATGAAGACGGCCGTGGCGCTGGCGTACCTGCCCGTCACGTTGTTGCCGTGGATGTTCACCGTGCCGGACAGCTCCAAGACGCTGCTGCCGCGCACGTAGATGGCCGCGCCCTCGTTTTTCTCCGCGTTGTCGACGGTGGTGTAGCCGCCCGTGGAGTTGCCCGTGATCTCGGTGTCGCCGCCTATCTTGCACGTCGAGCCCGGGTTGCACTCGCCCAAGAAGATGGCGCCGCCGGCATAGCTCGCGTAGTTGTCGGCGATCTTGCCGCCGGTGATGCTGATCAGGCCGCCGGATTGGCCTGCGGGCGTGACGAACACCCCGCCGCAGTTGCCGCTGTTGTTCGTGAATGTGGCGCCGGTGGCGTAGAGGGAGCCCTTCACCACGGTGAACGGCGAGTTGGACCAATGGCCGCCGAGGTTGGTGGTGGGCGAGTTGCCGTTTTGGGTGTAGGTCCCGCGGTTGATGGTGAGCGTGCCCGCCACGTAGGCGACCGCGCCGCCGCCTGCCCAGCCGCCCGTCTTGCCGTCGGCAGACGAGCTGATGCAGCCGGAAACCGTCACGTCGTTTAGCGTGGCGCTGCCGGCGATGTTGAAGGCGCCACCGGTGTCCGTGCCGTTTGCGGCCGCCATGTAGTTGATGAAGTTGGTGAACTTCGTGTCCGTGTGGAGCGTGCGGCCCGCGGACTCGTCGACGGGAAGCCCCGTGTCGACGGTGAGGGTCTTGCCCGCCTGCACGTAGACGGCAGACGTCGTGCGCGTGACCTTCGTGGCCGCCGCCCCGCCGCCGTCGAAGCAGACGCCTTGCATGGAGGTGTTCGCGTCGATGGTCAGGCGCCCGGCCGACGTGAAGGTGACGACCGGCGCGGTGTTGTTGCCGTTTTTCGTCCAGTCCTCGAGGTCGTTTGCGGGATTCGTGATGTTTTTGATGGTGAAGCTCTTGCCGTTCGTGCTGACGACCGCGGTCAGCGAGTGCGATTTCAAGATCTCCAGGTTGTCGCCGCTCGCGCCGCCCGCGATGGCGTTTGCCAATCCGTCGTAGTAGGCCACGAACGCACCGGCCGCCGTGGTCTCCTTCACCACGATGGCCGTCCACTTCACGGCGCTGCCCGTACCCGCCACGCCGCGCAGATCCGTATTCTTGTCGTTGACGAACGCCGAGAGGTTGGCGACGCCGGAGGCGGACGCGGCCG
>CAVIIZ010000012.1:0-39006 GCA_963642995.1 bacterium
CCTACCAGGACGCGCTGGCCGGCGCCGCCCTGTGCGGCAAGATGAACTCGATCCTCATTTTGGCCGACGACAAGAACTCCAGCAACGTCGACAAGGTCGTGAAGGCCAACAAGGGCTGGCTGCAGAAGAGCTGCTACGTCTTCGGCGGCGAGAGCGCCGTGTCCAAGACGGTCTGGAGCACGCTCGCGGCGGCCAGCAAGTAGTGCGGCGTATCGCGCGCTTGACATCCGGCAAGCACACGGTATTCGGCAAGCACCGGGCGAAAGGCGGCGGGCAGGGCAGCTCGCCGCCTTTCGCGCTTTTTCCCGCCCCTTTCACCCTCTCCCTGTTTCCCCGCATGTTTACCGAGTGGAAAACTGCACGAAACAAAGCCGCCGTAGATTTTCAAACGTGCAAGACGCGCTAATCTAGGACAGGACAGCTCGCGCGAGACGAAAGGGCAGCCTCATGGGACGCATCGACGAAGAGTACGGGACGCTTGTTTTCAACGACCACACCATGCAGGAGCGCCTGCCCAAGGCCACCTACAAGGTGCTCGCCCGGACCATCAACGAGGGCCTGCCGCTGGACCTCGAGGTGGCCAACGTCGTGGCGCATGCCATGAAGGAGTGGGCGGTCGAAAACGGCGCGACGCACTACACGCACTGGTTCCAGCCCCTCACGGGCATCACCTCCGAAAAGCACGACGCCTTCCTCGACCCGAAAGGCGACGGGCATGCCATCATGACTTTTTCCGGCAAGGAGCTGATCCAAGGCGAGCCGGACGCGTCGTCGTTTCCCAGCGGCGGCATCCGCGCCACCTTCGAGGCCCGCGGCTACACGGCCTGGGACCCGACGAGCTACGCCTTCATCAAAGACGAGGTCTTGTGCATCCCCACGGCCTTTTGCTCCTACACCGGCGAGGCGCTCGACAAGAAGACCCCGCTTTTGCGCAGCATGGAGGCCATCTCGCACGAGGCGGTGAAGGTGCTCGCGCATTTCGGCATCGACGTCCCGCGCGTCATCACCACCGTCGGCGCCGAGCAGGAGTACTTCCTCATCAAAGAGGAAGACTATGAAAAGCGCCAAGACCTCATCCTCACGGGGCGCACGCTGTTCGGGGCGCCGCCGTGCAAGGGCCAAGAACTCGAGGAGCACTACTTCGGCGCGATACGCCCCACGGTGAACAATTTCATGAAGGAGCTCGACGACGCGCTGTGGAAGCTGGGGGTGCCCGCCAAGACCAAGCACAACGAGGTCGCGCCCGCCCAGCACGAGCTGGCGCCGGTCTTTTCCATATCGAACCGCGCCATCGACCAAAACCTCCTCACCATGGAGCTGATGAAGACCATCGCGAGCCACCACGGCCTGGTCTGCCTGCAGCACGAGAAGCCCTTCGAGGGCATCAACGGCGGCGGCAAGCACAACAACTGGTCGATCGCCACCGACGACATGAACCTGCTCGACCCGGGCGACACCCCCATGGGCAACTTGCGCTTCCTCGTGTTTCTCACGGCCACGATCAAAGCCGTCGACGACTACCAGGACATCTTGCGCGCCTCGGTGGCAAGCGCCGGAAACGACCACCGTCTGGGCGCCAACGAGGCGCCGCCCGCCGTCATCTCCATTTTCCTGGGCGACGAGCTGGGCCACGTCGTCGAGGCCTTGATCAGCGGCGAGGAGTACGCGAGCGCCGAGGACGCCTACATGGACCTGGGCGTGGAGACTTTGCCGAACTTCCTCATCGACAACACCGACCGCAACCGCACCTCGCCGTTTGCCTTCACGGGCAACAAATTCGAGTTCCGCATGCCGGGCAGCCAGGTGAACCTCTCGGACTGCAACACGGTGCTGAACACCGCGGTGGCAAAGTCGTTGCGCGACTTCAACGAGCATATGGAGGGCACGGCCGACTTCGAGCAGGCGGCGTTTGCCTGGGTGCGCAAGACCCTGGCCGCGCACCACGACATCATCTTCAACGGCGACGGCTATGCCGACGAATGGCTCGACGAGGCCGGCCGGCGCGGGCTGCTCAACCTCGAATCCACCGTGGACGCCGTGCCGACGCTCGTCGAGGAGAAAAACGTCGCGCTGTTCGAGGAGTTCGGCGTGCTCTCGCGCGTGGAGATGGAGAGCCGCTGCGAAGTCAAGCTCGAGCAGTACTGCAAGTTGCTCAACATCGAGGGCCGCACCATGAGCCACATGACGCGGCGCAAGATAGGGCCTGCCGTGACGAAGTGCGCCGACAAGGTGGCAAAGACCATCATCGACAAGAAGGCCGCCGTCGCGTCCATCAAGCCCACGGCAGAGGAGAACCTGCTGCGCGAGATCAACGAGGGCTGCAACGAGATCTACGCCCGCGTGGACAAGCTCGACTGCGCGCTGGCGGCCGCGCATGCCGAAGACGACGTCTTCAAGAAGGCGCGTCTGTACCACGACGGCGTGCTGGCCGCGATGGAGAGCCTGCGCGAGGTGTGCGACCACATGGAAAACGTCTGCTCGACGGACTCCTGGCCGCTGCCCACCTACAACAAGATACTGTTCTACTGCTAGAACAGCTCGATTGCCGCGGAAAACGCCCGCTCGCCGTCGTCGGTCACGCCCTCGGCGCGGGCGGTTTTTCCGTCTTTGCGGGAGAAGAGCTCCACCGCCTGCCCGCGCCGCAGCTCCCGGCGATAATCGATCTGCATGGACTTCACTTGCTCGCCGCGCTCGAAGCCGAGGGCGTCCATGGCGAACGCCGCATAGCGCGTGTTGTTCACGTGGCCGTTGGCGTCGAGATCCGAGTATCCTGCCACGACGCGGTACGGCTCTCCCTGCGGCTCGAAGGAGCGCAGCTTCTTCAGCTTGCCCTCGAAGTTTTTCCGCGCGTCGCCGTCGCCTCCGGCCGGCCACACGTCGAGCACGCTGGCAAAGGAGCGCGTCTTCGCGTCCATCATGATCCAGTCGGCCGTGCCCTTCACCAAAAGCGCGCCCGATTCGTCGAGCAGCTGCGACTCGCGCCGAAAGCCCAGGCGCGTCGGCGCGTCCGTCCAGGTGCAGGCCGTGACGAGCGCATGGGGCGCCGGCGGGGCGACCACCTCGTATTTGCTGCGTATGACCACCCACAGCAGGCCGTGGCGCTCCAGCAGCTCGCGCGTGCCGAAGCCCTGCGATTGCACGTCCCATCCCGCGACGTCTTGGAACAGGTCGAGGACGGCGGCCGGGTGCATCCGGTCGTTGCAATCGAAGTCCTGCGTGCGCAGCCTGTACGTCTGCTCGTATGCCATGTGGATGCGCCTTGCCTTTCTGCGGGTGTCTGCTACAATGAGGACGCTGGCAAAGCCCGACAATCAAAGAGGTCGCGGGCGGAGCTAGAGGCTTAAGGGGCCAGCTGCTTACTGGCCCCCTTTATTTGTCCTTTCGCTTCATCCGTCGTTGCTTATATTCCTGATAGGCCATTAACACGAAGCTTCCTATATTGGAGAGCGCCGCTAGAGCGTACAAGATTTCACACATAGGCGAAACCTCCTTTCATGTAAGGAAGCCCCGCCCGCACACGGACTTTGAGCCCTTTCATCCTAACAGAGCAGCAGTCGGCACCTGATGGCGTTTGCGTGCGTTTTTTCACCGTGCGTCGCCACGTCCGCTACAATGGCACGTTGAATTGTCTGTTCTCGGATGAGAAGAAGGTGCGATGGCCGCGGTGAAGCAGGGGAAAGGATATTGCGACGTGCGCGCGTCGCATGCTGTCGCGCGCCCCGCCGCCCGCCGTCTCGGGGCTGCGCTCGCGGCCTGCTGCGCGGCTCTCGCCTTGTCGTGCGCCTTGCTCTTTCCCGCGCTCGCGACGCAGCAGGAGGATGCCGGCGCCCAAGACGCCCGGCAAGCCCAAGACCGGGACGCCTCTGCCTTTGGGCAGGCCGCGGACGCATCTGCGCAATCTCAAGACGGTGCTTCTGACGCGGATGCCGCGGCAGGGGAGGGCGCGCAGGCCGCAACCGAGCTGTCGGAGTCGGACGCGGCGAAAATCGCAGAGGCCGCAAGCGCCGAATCCGCCGCCGACGGATGGGCGGCCAAGCTGCCCTCGCTGTCCTCTTCCCTCAAATCGACCATCTCGTCGTTTTCCGGCGCATCGGCGATCGCGCAGGAATACGCCGACAAGCTCGCCGCGATCGAGGAGAGGAAAGCCGCCGCGCAGGAGCGCGCGGACAAGGCCCAGCAGGTGCTCGACGCCGTCGAACGCGAGAGGGAGGGCGGCCCGCGCATGTCGACCACGAGCCTTGCGGGGCTGCTCGCCGCGTCCGTCTCGGCAGCCGACATCGACTCGCGCGACTACCTGCTCTCCAAGGTCGCGGCCAGCCAGCGGCTTGCGGCATGCGACGCCAACGTGGAGCTGGTCGCGCTCGCCGCCGAGGCCCGCGCCTTGCAGCAAGAGGAGAGCGCGCTTCTGGCCGCGGAGACCCAAGACCGCGCCGAGGCCATCGCGAGCGGCAACGAGAAAGCCGCCGCCATCGAGCAGGCGGCAGGCGAGATGCGCGGCAAGGACCAAAGCGCCGTGCGCGCCGTCGAGGGGCTCGATGCAAGCCGCGCCGAGGTCGCCGCCGCGCAGGAGGGCGCGCGTTCCTCGCAAAGCTCGCATGCTTCCACGCGCTCGAGCGCGCTTGCGGTGGCAGGGAAGTGGTACGACCTCGTGGACGCGCTTTCCGGAGTGCAAGACGCCATCTCGTACGGAACGGGCGCGGATTTCTCCATGGAAAGGGAGGCCTTCACGAGGAAATGGGGAGACGCCATCGACGCCTTCTACGCGCAATTCGGCTCGAAGGCAGGCTTCACCCCGCCCCTGCAGGGCCACGGCGCCGAGATGGCCGCAGCCGCCTACGACCGAAAGATCGACCCGCGCCTGTGCGCCGCCGTCTCCATCGCCGAGTCCAGCGGCGGCAAGTATTGCATCAAGTCGTGCAACGCCTGGGGTTGGGGCGCGGCGGATTCCGACCCCTACGGCGGCGCGAGCGCCTGGGATTCCTGGAACTCGGCCATCGAGGCCTGGCACGAGGGCATGGCCACGTCGAAAACCGGCCTTGCCACGGCGGCCACCATCGGCGAGCTGGGCGAGATCTACTGCTCGTCGCACGTGTGGGCCTCGACTGTCTCGCAGCAGATGGAAAAGATCTCGGCGCTTGCCGAAGGCGAATAGCGCCGCGCCCCCCTCGCGCCACCCCTTCGTCCGCTTCGCGTCGCGCTTTTTTGCCTGAAACGCGCAAAACTTCGGTGAACGGCGCTATAGGACGCGTGCAAAACGTCTAGAATGCGCTGTGGCATATCGGCTTTATTCTTTATAGAGGTTAAACATGCTGCAGAAACGCACGAAGATCGTCTGCACCCTGGGGCCGGCTGCAGACGGCGAGCCCGACCTGCGCAACCTCGTGCAGGCGGGCATGGACGTGGCCCGGTTGAACTTCGGGCACGGCGACGCCTGCGAGCATCTCGCCCGCCTGAACCGCCTGAAGAAGGTGCGCCGCGAGCTGGGCGCGCCCACGGCCGTCATGGTCGAGCTGCGCGGCAGCGGCATACGCACCGGCTTGCTCGAAGACGGCGAGCCCGTGCGCCTGCAGGCGGGGCGGCGCATCGTCTTGAAGGCGGCCGACGCCGTGGGCAGCGCGCGCGAGGTCCACCAGAGCTTTCCCGGGCTTGCCGCGCACGTGGCCCCCGGCGCCTCGGTGCTGCTCGACGACGGGCAGATAGAGCTGGCCGTGGACGAATGCGACGGCGACGACGTGGTGTGCACGGTGCAAAACACCGGCATGCTGGGCGAGCGCAAATCCGTGCACCTGCCGGGCGTCGATTTGGGCCTGCCGCTCCTGACGGACGCCGATCGCGAGACCGCGCGCTTTGCCGTGGAGCAAGGCGCCGATTTCCTCGCGGTGCCGGGCGTGCGCGACGCCGGCGACGTGGCCTGCGTGCGCGAGCTGCTCGCGCAGATGGGCGGCGCGGGGCTTTCCGTGGTGGCCAAGGTGGACAACGCCGCGGCGGTGGAGCACGCGCGCGAGATCGCGTTGGCAGCCGACGCCGTGGTCGTCGACCGGGGCAACCTGGGCGTGCTCTTGGGCGCCGAGCAGGTGCCGCATATCCAGAAAAGCATCGTCGCCGTCTGCCGCGAGCTGCACACGCCGGTGGTCATCGCCACGCAGCTGCTCGACTCCATGGAGCGCATGCCGCGTCCCACCCGCGCCGAGGCGGCCGACATCGCCGGCGCCGTGGACGACGGCGCGGACGCCTTGCTGCTCTCCGGCGAGACGGCGCAGGGCAAATATCCCGTGCCCGCCGTGCAGATGATGGCCCGCATAGCCCGCGAGAGCGAGGCGCGCCTGCCCCGTCCGCCCGTGCCCGCCCTGCCCGAGACGACGCCCGTCGAGCGCGTGTCGCCTTCCGTGGGCCTTGCCGCCGTGCGTGCCGCCGACGCGGTGGACGCGGCCTGCATCGTCACCCCGACCGAGTCCGGGCGCACCGCGCGGCTCCTCTCGAACCTGCGCCCCGTGCGCCCCGTGTACGCCGTGACAGAACACGAGGAGGTGGCCCGCCGCGTGCAGCTGTGCTGGGGCGTCGCCGCGCTCGTGGGCAGCGCCGGCGAGCACACGATGTCGTCTACGGTGGCGGCGTCTTGCGAGACCCTGCGCGCGGCAGGCCTTGCCCACGACGGCGACATCGTGGTGGTGACGGCCGGAGACGCCGCCACCAGCCCGCGCGTGGCATGCGGCGACGGGCGCGACGACTACGCGGGCACGAACGTGATGTGCGTCGTGCAGGTGGGCATCGAGGACGCGGAAGGGGGTGGCGCCGCATGACGCGCTACCATTTGGCCATAGACATCGGAGCCTCGTCCGGGCGCCACGTGCTCGGGCATCTCGAAGACGGCAAGATAGTGCTCGAGGAGATATACCGCTTCGACAACACGCAAAAGCGCGTGGGCGGCCACGACTGCTGGGACGTCGAGGGGCTGTTTCAGAGCATCTTGGCCGGCATGCGCGCCTGCAAGGACGCGGGCAAGGTCCCCGAGAGCGTCGGCATCGACACCTGGGGCGTCGACTTCGTGCTCCTCGACGAGAAGGGCCGTCTCGTGGGCGATGCCGTGGCATATCGAGACGCGCGCACCCAGGGCGTGCCCGAGCGCGTGGACGCCGTCGTGGACGCGCGGGAGGTCTATCACGCCTGCGGCATACAACGCCAGGCGTTCAACACGCTCTACCAGCTGGTCGCGCTGAAAGACGAGCACCCGGAGCAGCTCGCGGCCGCCTCGTTGTTCTTGATGGTCCCCGACTACTTCAACTACCTGCTGTGCGGCGTGGCGGCAAACGAGTACACGAACGCGACGACGACGAACATGCTCGATGCGCGCACGAAGGACTGGGACGTGGACCTGCTCGGCGCCCTGGGCATCCCCACCTCGATGTTCACCAAGCCCAAGATGCCGGGCGAGGTGCTGGGCGCCCTCACGCCGCAGATAGAGCGCGAGGTGGGATTTTCCACGCGCGTCGTGCTGCCCGCCACGCACGACACCGGCTCGGCGTTTCTGGCCATCCCCGCCCGCGACGACGACGCGGTCTACATCTCGAGCGGCACCTGGAGCTTGCTCGGCGTGGAAAACGAGGGCCCCATCACCACCGAGGCCGCGCGCCTGCAGAACTTCACCAACGAGGGAGGCTACGACTTCCGCTTCCGCTTCCTGAAAAACATCATGGGCCTGTGGATGAGCCAGAGCGTGCGCCGCGAGCTCAACGGCGTGTCTTATGTGGAGGGGGCCGCCGCGTCCAAGCACGCGTTGCGAAAGGAAGGCGAGCCCGAGATCGGCTTCGCGGACCTGATCGCCGCCGCGCAGGAGGAGGCGGATTTTCCCGCGTTGGTAAACGTCAACGACGACCGTTTCCTCAGCCCCGAGTCGATGATCGACGAGATATGCGCCGCGTGCGCCGAGACGGGCCAGCCCGTGCCGCAAGGGCCGGGGCAGATCATGGCCTGCGTCTACAATTCGCTGGCCGCGTGCTATGCGTCTTCCATCGCCGACCTCGCGGCGCTCACGGGCAGGGAATACAGCTCGGTGAACATCGTGGGCGGCGGCTGCCAGGACATGTGGCTGAACCAAAAGACCGCCGATGCCTGCGGGCTGCCCGTTTTGGCAGGCCCTGTCGAGGGCACGAGCCTGGGCAACCTCGTCGTGCAGTTCTTGCAGGCGCAAGAGTTCGACGACCTGCAGCAGGCGCGCGATTGCATACGCGATTCTTTCGAGATACGGGAAATACCGCCGCAGGGCTGAAGCGGCCGCGGCGGCAAAAGCCGGATGCCTTGCGCGCCGCGCGATGCGGCGGCAATGCGTCCACGAGTAGAAAGCGAGCGACAATGGGCACCATGTACGAAGAGGCGAAGAGGCGCTATGCCGAGCACGGCATCGACACCGAGGCCGTGCTCGACAAGCTGGCGGCAAAGGCCATCAGCGTGAACTGCTGGCAAGGCGACGACGTCGTGGGATTCGACCAGGGAGCCGACAACGCGGCCTCCGGCGGCATCATGACGACGGGCAACTACCCCGGACGCGCGCGCGATTTCGGCGAGCTGACCGCCGATTTCGAGTACGCCATGGGCCTCATCCCCGGCAAGAAGCGCATCAACCTGCACGCGAGCTACGCCGTCTTCGACGACGCCAATCCCTGGCACGACCGCGACCAGCTGGTCTATGCCGATTTCGCGCCGTGGGTGGAGTGGGCGCGCGAGCACGGCTTCGGCATCGATTTCAACCCGACGCTGTTCTCGCATCCCAAGATGGACCGGGGCCTGACCGTGACCTCGCCTGATGCGGCGACGCGCAAGTTCTGGATCGACCACTGCATCGCCTGCCGCAAGATCGCCGAGCAGATAGGCGTCGAACTCGACGACATGGTGCTGAACAACTTCTGGATTCCCGACGGCCTGAAGGACACGGCGGCCGACAAATACGGCATGCGCGCGCGCCTGAAGGACTCGCTCGACGAGATCTACTCCTTCGACACCCCGCATGTCATCGACGCGATGGAGCAAAAGCTCTTCGGCGTGGGCGTCGAGGGCTTCACCGCCGGCAACCAGGAGTTCTACGTCAGCTACGCGGCCAAGAAGGGCGGCAACTTCTGCGTGCTGCTCGACATCGGGCACTTCAACCCCACCGAAGACGTCGCCGACAAGCTGCCGAGCCTGCTGCAGTTCTTCAACTACGTGCCGCTGCACGTCACGCGCTCCATGCACTGGGACAGCGACCACGTGATCGTCTTGAACGACACGATCAAAGACCTTGCCGCGCAGATCGTGTCCTGCCCGGGCGGTTGGGAGAAGACCGTCATCGGCCTGGACTTCTTCGACGCGGCCATCAACCGCATCGGAGCTTGGGCGATTGGCACGCGCACCATGGAAAAAGCTCTGCTCTTCGAGTTGCTGCAGCCGTGGGAGCGCCTGAAGGAGCTGCAGGACAGCTGGCGCGATTCCGAGAAGATGATGGTGTTCGAGCAGTTCAAGACCATGCCGTGGGGCGCCGTGTGGGAGGAGTACTGCGAGCGTGCCGGCGTGCCCCAAGACGGCGAGGTCTGGGAAAAAGTCAAGGCCTACGAAGACGAGGTGCTGTCCGGGCGCGCATAGGCGCGCGTCCGACGGGAGAAAGGGTCGCGCGGGAGAAGGACATGCCCCGCGCGGCCTCCGTTTTCGCAGGTGAAGGAGGAGATGGGTTTATGGCAGTCGAGCAGACAAGATGCTTTTCGGCGTTCGCGCGCTTGTGCGGCGACGGCTTTGCGCAGGGCTGGCACGAGGCAAACGGCGGCAATCTGAGCTACCGCATGACAGACGCGGAGCTGTCCGAGTGCAGGCCGGAGTTCTCGCGAGACGGCGCGTGGACCGAGCTGGGCATCGAGGCGCCTGCGCTGGGCGGGCAGTTCTTCATGACGACCGGCTCGGGCAAATACATGAGAAACGTCGCGGAGTTTCCGCGCGAGAGCGTCGGCGTCGTCGAGCTGTCCGAGGCGGGAGACGCCTACCGCATCGTGTGGGGCCTCGAAGGCGGCGGGCGCCCCACCAGCGAGCTGCCCACGCACATCATGAACCACGAGGTGCGCGCGAAGGCCACGGACGGCGCCTGCCGCGTCATCTACCATGCGCATTGCCCGAACATCATCGCCTTGTCCACGTTGGTGGAGCCGGACGCGAAGAGGTGGACGCGCATTCTGTGGAAGAGCATGACCGAGTGCGTGATTATCTTCCCGCAGGGCGTGGGCGTCGTGGACTGGATGGTGCCGGGGGGCGCGGCCATCGCGCGCGAGACGGCGAGGCTTCTGGCCGTGCACGACGCGGTGGTGTGGACCCAGCACGGCATGTTCGTGTCCGGCGCCGACTTCGACGCCGCCTTCGGGCTCATGCACACCATCGAGAAGAGCGCCGGGCTGTATCTGGCGGCCCGCGCGGCAAACGGCGGGCGCGAGCCGGAACACCTCATCGGCGACGAGCAGCTCGCGCAGGTGTGCGGCGATTTCGGCGTCGAGCCCGCCGCCGATTTCATCCGCGCGTAAGAGGCGCGCGGAGTAGACCATCCGTTTCAACGAGAAGGAGGCATGCGACATGACCACGCGAAAGACCGCCGACGGGCGCACGATCCAGGGTTTCAAGATGAAGCTCTACCCGGGCTTTGCCGAAGAGTACGAGAAGCGCCACAACGAGCTGTGGCCGGAGATGGCCGACATGATCCACGAGTACGGCGGCCACAACTACTCCATCTTCATCGACGAGGAGACCAACATCTTGTTCGGCTACATCGAAATCGACGACCCCGAGAAGTACGCGAAGAGCGCGGACACGCCCATCAACCGCAAATGGTGGGACTTCATGGCCTCCGTGATGGAGACCAACGCCGACAACTCGCCTGTCAGCGTCGACCTGCCCTGCGCCTTCCATCTGGACTAGGCGCGCGCGTGCGCAGGGGCGCAAAGCGGGCGAGGGGGTAAAAGGCTGCACCGCGTTTCGCCTGCGCCGCGTTTTGCGGCGGGGACGGGCGCGTTGAGGGCTTCGGTAAGGGGTGCGCGGCCGCGTCGCGGCGGCGTGCCGACACAAAGGGAAAGGTTGAAGAAAGTGGCACTATCGCAAGAACGCAAGGGGACCATCGCGGTCTCGCTCACGAACTTCCTCGACTCGGGCTGCATCGTCGCGAGCTCCGTCGCCTTGACGGCGTGGGCGGCGGCCTTCGGCTTCGACTCGACGTGGACGGCCATCTTGGGCGCCATCGGCGCGAACGCCTTCGGCGCGGCGGTCGGCGCGCTGATCGGCGGATTTCTCACCGACAAGTTCGGACGCACCATCATCTACAAGTACAACCTGCTCGTCTACGCATTCGGCGTGCTGCTGGCCATGCTCGCGGTGAACCTGCCCATGGTCGTCGCCGGCGTCGTCATCTCGGGCCTGTCCGTGGGCGCGGGCGTGCCCGCCTCGTGGAGCTACATCTCCGAGACCTCCGAGACCGAGCACCGCGCCTCCAACATCGGCATCAGCCAGTTCGCGTGGAGCTGCGGGCCGGCCATCGTGTTCATCGTCTCGCTGGTCTTGTCCTTCGTCTTGCCCGGTTTCGCGGCAGACGGCAAGACGCTGCTGCCCGCGGGCACCTACGGGCCGTTCGACGGCCTGCTCGCGACGCGCATCCTCTTCCTGATGCTGCTCGTCGTGGCGCTCGTGGCCTGGAACCTCCAGCGCCAGCTGCAAGAGTCGGCCGACTGGGCGGAGAAAAGCGACGACAACGCGGAGACCCGCTCCTTCGGGCAGATTCTGGCAGCGCCCCTGAAGAACGCCGTCAGCGTGAAGTCCATCGTCTTCCTCGTCGCGGTCTACCTCACCTGGAACCTCGCCGCCGGCACGAACGGCCAGTTCATGCCCTATCTCTACGCGGCCGCGGGCAACATCGACTCCACGGGCCAGAGCCTGCTCGGCGTCGTGCAGTGGATCTTGGTCGCCGTGTGCTCGCTTGCCATCTTCTCCAAGTTCGGCGACAAGGTCTCGCACCGCGTGCTCTTCGGCATCTCGGCGGCGCTGGCGCTGCTGTCCTGGATCTGCATCGCCGTCTTCGGCGTGGCCTTGAACAACGGCACCTCCGATTCCATGGGCTGGTGCCTGTGGGCCTACGTTTTGCTGTGGGGCGTGTCGGCGGGCTTTTCCGCCCAGTGCTTCTATGCGCTGTGGGGCACCGAGCTGTTTCCGACGCGCTATCGCGGGGGCGCGCAAGGCGTCATGTTCTTCCTCGTCCGCGCGGTGCTGGGCGTCTGGTCGCTCGTGGGCGTCGGCGCCATCATGGGCGACATCTCGGCCAATCCGGCAGGTTTCTTCCCGGCGGCCGTCATCATGTGCGTCGTCTTGGTGATAAGCCTCATCGTGGGCGTCGTCTGGTGCCCCAAGACCCAGGGCAAGACCCTCGACGAGATCACGCGCGAGCGCTACGGCGACGACGTGTAGCCTCTCGATGCAAGACATGTGCCTTGCACATGCCTTGCGCGCACGGTGAAGCGGGGCGCAGCCTTTCTCTCGGCGGCGCCCCGCTCCTTTTTTCAGCGCCGCGCGCACCTTGCCGCGCGCGCGAGGGGAGGTGAGAAGAAGATGGCCGCGGGGTTTCGGCTGGGCGCATACCGCGACTTGTTCGCGGGCGGCATGGCGGCGCGTGTCGCCGTCGGGGGCTTTCTCGCCCGTTTCTACGCGGCGATGCTCTCGCTTGCGACCATCACCATGTACGTGCAGGAAGGGCACGGCTATCTCGTCGGCGGCATCGCCGCTTCCCTCGTCGCGGGCTGCAATTTCCTCATAGCCCCGCGTGTGTGCGCCCTTGTGGACCGCTTCGGGCAATCGCGCGTGGTGCCGCCTGCCATGGCGATCGCGCTGGCGTTTCTGGCGGCCATGCTCGTCTCGGTGCGCTTGCATGCGCCCATAGGGGTCTCGCTGGCGCTGTCCGTGCCCCTGGGGTGCATGCCCGTCGTCGCGTCCATCACCCGCGCGCGCTGGAGCTACCTTTTGCGTGCGAGCGGTTCCCACGACCTCTCGCGCCTCCAAACGGCGTTTGCCCTCGAGGGCGTGCTCGACGACGTCGCCTTCATGCTCTCCCCGTCTGCCGCCATCGCCATCTCCACGATGTTTTTCCCCGAGGCAGGCCTTGCCTTGGGCGGCATGTGCTATCTCGCGGGGATGTGCATCATCTTGTCCTCGAGGAAAAGCGAGCCCGACCTGGCCTTCATGGCCGCCCGTTCGCAAGGCCGGACGCAAGGCGCGCCCGCTGCGCCTGCGTCCTCCTCGTCCGATCTGCCCGCCGCCGGCGCCGATGTCGCCTCGGCTGCCGGCGATGACGGCGCCAAGCCGCTCGCCGGCGCCGAAACCGCGGAAAGCGCCGCCGCGGACACCGCCTCGGGTGCGGGGCGCCTGCTTTTCTTTGCCCACCCCTTTCTCGTGCCCGTCTTCTTCGCCGCGTTTTTCGGGTCGCTGTTCTACGGCCTGGTCGAGCCGGCGACGCTGTCGCTGTGCGCCCAGCAGGCCTCCGAATACGTGTCGAGCGTGGTGTTTTTCGTCTCGGCCGTCTGCAGCGCCACCGCCGGCCTCCTCTTCGGCATGCTCGACCTGCGTCTTTCGCCCCTGCGCCGCCTGCTTGCCGCGGCAACGGTGCTCGGCGCCTTCTACTTCCCCCTCGTCTTCGTTCACGACGTGCCCACGCTGTTTCTCGCCAGCATGCTCGGCGCCTTTTCCTGGGCGCCCTTCGTCATCACCATGAACGCGACTGTCGAGGCCGGCGTCGAGCCCGCGCGCCTCACCGAAAGCCTCACATGGGTGAATGCGGGCATGCAGCTCGGCATGGTGTTCGGCCCGTCTGCCGGCGGCGTGCTGCTCGAGGTGCTCGGATGCCGCAGCGTCTTCATCTGCGCCGGCGTCTTGTCCCTCGGCACCCCCGCCGTGCTCTTCGCCTGCCTGCCGGTGTTGCGCCGCGCGTTTGGAAAGCGGCGTTGAAGCGGCCCTTTTTTCGCCGTGCCCGCGCGTGGCGGGGACGATTTTCGCCCCATGCTATTATGTGCGCGCATCGGTTAGCCGCAAGAGAGAGGCGCGTTCATGGAAAAACTCACGGACAAGGTGGTCGAACTGGTCGACAAGGCCATGGAAGGCGACGGGCTGTCGTTTGACGAGATGGAGTATCTCTACGGCGTCGACCCGCTCTCGCGCGACTCGTATCTCATACGCTGGGCGGCGCACAAGATGTCGATGGCCGCGACGAACGGCAAGGCCGAGATCCACGCCCAGATAGGCCTCAACGGCAGCCCCTGCGGCAAGAACTGCAAGTTCTGCAGCTTTGCCGTGTGCAACGGGCTGGTGAAGGAAAAACTCGAGCTGTCGGCCGACGACGTGCGCTACTACTGCGACGAGTACATGGAGGCCGGCGCGAACCTCATCCTCATGCTCACGACGGCGAGCTATCCCTTCGAGAAGATCTTGGAGATGACGGCGGTGGCCCGCGGGGTCATCGGCGACGAGATGCCCCTGCTCATCAACACGGGCGACATGACGCTCGAGCAGGCGCGCCAGCTGAAGGCCGCCGGCATCGACGGCTGCTACCATGCCGTGCGCATGCGCGAGGGCGTGGACACGGGGATAGACCCCGCCACGCGTCTGGAGACCTTCGCCAACTTGCGCGAGGCCGGCCTCTCGCTGTCCACTTGCGTCGAGCCCGTGGGCCCGGAGCACTCCGCGCACGAGGTCGCCGAGGCCTCGAAGCTGTGCATGGACGCGGGCGCGGTTTCCGCGGGCGTGGGCAGGCGCATCACGGTCGAGGGCACGCAGATCGAAGACCGCGGCCAGCTGTCGGACATGGCAAATTCCGTCTACGTCGCCGTCTACGGCCTGACCACGGGCTTCAAGCCGGCGCTGAACTGCGCGGTCTCCTCGCCGATCTCGGCCGTCTCGGGCGGCAACCTGTGCTGGGCCGAGGTGGGCGCCAACCCGCGCGACACGGTGGACCTGACGGAAAACGGCGGGCGCGGCGCAGGTGTGGAGCGCTGCCGCAGCGAGTACGAGAAGGCCGGCTGGGAAGTGCTGGACGGTCCTTCGCAGGGCTGGAAGCTGGACTAGGACAAAAGCCGCGGCAAGGAGGCGGGTGCGCGCATGCGCCCGCCGCTTGCCCGCCCGCGACCTGCTCACCACCGCCTCGCGCGCCTGCATATGCGTCCGTGGCTTGTCGGCGCAGCAGACAGGCGATTGTAAGAATTCACCCCTTGGCGCGTCTGCCTGTTTCGGGTACCATATTAATTCGTGTGTCACGCAGCTTTGGTCGGAAACCAAGGCGTTTTGGAAAGGAACCGGACCTACATGAGACCAGACATTCATCCCGAGTACGTGGAATGCACGGTGCGTTGCTCTTGTGGCAACACCTTCACCACCCGCTCCACTCGCCCCGAGCTCGTCGTCGAGCTCTGCAACGAGTGCCACCCCTTCTTCACCGGCCAGCAGAAGTTCGTCGACGCCGGCGGCCGCGTGCAGCGTTTCGCCGACAAGTTCGGCGGCGCGGCCGAGATGGTGAAGAAGCGCGAGGAGCAGGCCAAGGCCGCCAAGCAGGCCAAGGCCGAGGAGGCCGCCAAGAAGGCCGCTGAGGAGCGCGCAGCGAAGAAGGCTGCCAAGGAAGAGCGCGCCAAGAAATACGCCGAGAAGGCCGCCAAGGCCGCCGAGCGCGAGGCCGCGACGGCTGCCGAGGCCGAGGCAGAGCAAGCTGCGGCGCAGGCCGCCGAGGCTGAGGCCGAAGAGCCCGCGGAGGCAAGCGAGGCTCCCGCCGAGGAGAAGGCCGAGTAGGCACGCGCGCATCTTTGGGCATTTCGCCGATTTCGCAGGCGCCGTCTTTTCCAGACGGCGCCTTTTCTTTAAAGTGGACGCTAAAGACCCGCACGCAGCCGCCGGCTTTTGCCCGCGGCGCAAAGGAAGGGACGCATTCATGCAAGTCGAGCTCCTCTACCACACCCCCGACCCCGAGAGGGCGGTGGCCACGGCCGCGCGCCTGTGCTATGCCCCGGTGGGCGCCGCCGAGCTGCTGGAAACGCTCGACGAGGCAAAGATCCGCAGTGTTTTGTCCACCATCATGGGCTCCGGGCACTTCTCCACGCTCGAGCACGCGAGCTACACCTTCGCCGTGGACGGCATCTCGCGGGCCTGCTCGCACCAGCTCGTGCGCCATCGCCTGGCCAGCTACAACCAGCAGTCCCAGCGCTATGTGAAATTCAAGGACCAGCCGGATTTCGTCGTACCCTCCACGGTGGTCGAGGCGGGGCGCGCAGACGCCTTCGACGCCTATGTGAAGAAGGCCTTCGAGGGCTACAAGGAGCTGATGGATGCCGGCGTGCCCGCAGAAGACGCGCGCTACCTTCTGCCGAACGCCTGCGAGACCAAGATCTGCATCACCATGAACATACGCGAGCTGCTGCACTTCTTCTCGAACCGCTGCTGCAACCGCGCGCAGTGGGAAATCCGCGAAATGGCATGCCGCATGCTCGACCTCGTGCGCCCGACCGCGCCCTTCATCTTCAAGTGCGCAGGACCGGGCTGTGTGCGGGGAGCCTGCCCGGAGGGCAAGATGTGCTGCGGCCGGCCTTGGGCGCAAGTCGGACAAGGCAAGTAGGGAAAAGGCCGGAACACGCAGATGAAGGAGAGCAAGCGCGCCATACGCGCAGATGCCGACGTCGCTGTGCGCACGCACATAGGCGGCCAGGCCCTGATGGAGGGCATCATGATGCGCGGCCGCTACAACTGGGCGGTTGCCGTGCGCGAGCCGTCCGGGCGCATCTACACGGAAGAGCACGACCTGGCCAGCGGGCGACCGAAGAACTCGTGGCTTCTGTGGCCGGTGGTGCGCGGATGCACGGCCTTCGTGGAAAGCCTCGTCTTGGGCTGCAAGGCGCTGTCCATCTCGGCAGACCATGCCTACGATTTCTCCGAGGACGACGGACAAGAAGGCGGAGCGCCCGACGGGGGCAAGGCGCTTTCCGAGGAAAAGGCGCCCGCCGCGAAGGCTGCCGAGCCCGCCACCGCCATTGCGACCAAGGTGCAGAACACCGCCGAACAGGCACAATCCGCCCTGAAGGCCGCCGAAGCCGGCACCGCTGTTGCCGAAGGCGATCGGGGGCCGGAGGGGCTGGGCGCCATGATGGGCGTCTCGATGGTCGTCGGTCTCGTGCTCGGCGTCGCCCTCTTCGTCGTCGTGCCCGCCTGGCTGTCCAACCTCGTCTTCGGCGAGCAGGCGATGAACACCACGCCCTGGAACGTCTTCGACGGCCTCGTGCGCGTCGCCATCTTCATCGCCTATATCGCGCTCATAGGCCGGATGCGCGACATCAAGCGGATGTTCTCCTACCACGGCGCCGAGCACAAGACCATCCACGCCTTCGAGCACGGCGAGGAGCTGACATGCGCGAACTGCCGGAAGTACCCGCGCCTGCACGTGCGCTGCGGCACGGCCTTCCTGATCATGGTGATGGTCATCGCCATACTCGTCTACACGGCCCTGGGCGAGCCGATGAACGCTCTCGTGGACCTGACGGGCGTGCGGGAAGGCCCTTTGCGTTTCGTCCTCGTGGTGCTCGTGCGCATCGTGCTCATGCCGCTGATCGCGGGCTTTTCCTACGAGGTGTCCGTGCGCTGGGCGGGCAGGCATCCGCAAAACCCGTTCGTGAGGGTGGTCTTGTGGCCGGGCATGCAGATGCAGCGCCTGACCACGAACCCCCCCGACGATTCGATGCTCGAGTGCGCTATCGTGGCCATGAACATCGTCGTCGCCCGCGAGGAGGCCGAGGCCGCGGCTGCCGCGGACGGCGAGAGGCTTTCAGACGGCGAGGGCATATCCGACGCCGCAGCGCCGGCGTCTGCAGCAAGAGGAGGCATGGGGACATGGAGTTCGTGACGGCGGGGGAATCGCACGGGCCGGCCATGACGGCCGTGGTCTCGGGCTGCCCTGCGGGCGTGCACATAGACGAGGAGGCGCTCAACGCCGACCTCGCGCGCCGACAGGGCGGCTATGGGCGCGGCGGGCGGCAGCACATCGAGCACGACGTCGTGCGCGTCACCTCCGGCCTGCGCTTTTCCACGACCCTGGGCACCCCCATCACCCTCGTGGTGGAAAACGCCGACCACGGGAACTGGGCAGGGCGCATGGACGTGTTCGGCACGCGCCCCGACGACCTCGCGCGCGAGGTGCATCCGCGTCCCGGGCATGCCGACCTCACGGGCATGTTGAAGATGGGCACCGACGATGCGCGCAACATCTTGGAGCGCTCCAGCGCCCGCGAGACGGCGGCGCGCGTGGCGGCGGGCGGCATCGCCAAGGCCCTCCTTTCCGCCATGGGCGTGCAGGTGCGCTCCTTCGTGAAGCGCATCGGGCACGCGAAAGCCGACGCGGGGGAGGGGTTTAGCTGGGAGGCCGTCGAAGAGGGCGGCTGCCGGGCCCCGAGCGCGGCCGCCAACGCCGCCATGGAGCAGGCCATCGACGAGGCGCGCGAGGCGGGCGACTCGCTGGGCGGGGCGTTTGTCGTGGTGGCAGACGGCCTCGTGGCGGGTCTGGGGTCGTTTGCGTCCGGGCCGGCGCGCCTCACCTCGAAGATAGGCGCCGCGCTCTTTTCCATACCGGCCATCAAGGGCGTCGAGTTCGGGCTGGGCTTTCGCAGCGCGCTGCTGCCGGGCAGCAAGGTCCACGACCCCATCGTCTACAGCCCGGAGGGCGGCTACGCGCGCACGAGCAACCACGCCGGCGGTCTGGAGGGCGGCATGACGAACGGCGAGCAGCTCGTCGTGTGCGCGGCCATGAAGCCCATCCCCACGATGACCAGCCCCCTTCCCACGGTGAACACCGACACGCACGAGCCGGCCGCTGCAAGCCGCGAGCGCTCGGACGTGTGCGCGGTGCCCGCAGCCGCCGTCGTCGCCGAGGCCGAGGTGGCCTTCGTCTTGGCCGACGCCTACCTCGACAAGTTCGGCCACGACAACCTCGGGGACATCATCGCCGCGCGGCGCGCCTACACGAGCCGCATCGCCTGGGAGTAGCCATGCGCACACGTTGCACCGACCACATATTCCTCATCGGCTTCATGGGCGCGGGCAAGACCTGCGTCTCGCGCAGCCTCTCCGCCATCACGGGCCTGTCGCTTATCGACGTCGACCAGCGCATCGTCGCATTGCAGCATCGCAGCGTGCCCGACATCTTCGCCCAAGACGGCGAGGAGGCCTTCCGCGCCATCGAGACCGACACCTTGCGCCGGCTTGTCTTCGAGCCGCGCAGCATCGTCTCGTGCGGGGGCGGCATCGTGCAGACGGCGGCGAACAGGGAAGCCCTGGCCGAACTGGGCACCACCATCTACCTGCAGGTGGAGCTCGACGAGGCGCTCTCGCGCATCAGCCGTCCCGAGACGCGCCCGATGCTGTCCGGGCCGGTGCCGGTTTCCGAGATATACGCCGCGCGCATCCCGTTCTACGAGCAATGCGCCGACATCACCGTGCACACGGGCGACAACACGCCGGGCCACATCGCGCGCAAATGCCGCGCCATCCTGGCGGAAAGGGGACTTGTATGAGCGCCACACGAGAGATCGCGGTCGCGGCCGAAGACGGCAGCAGCTACACCGTCTGCGTGGGCAAGGGAGCCCTCGACGGGTTCGGCGAGAAGGTGCGCGAGCTGAAACCCTCCGCGCGCGTCGTCGTCATCTCCGACGAGACGGTAGGCCCGGTCTACGGCAAGATAGTGAGAAAGCGCCTTGCGACGGCCGGCTTCGAAGTGCACGACCTGCTCGTTCCGGCCGGCGAGAAGTCCAAGACGCTCGAATACGCCGACGAGCTGTGGCAGGCGCTTGCGGCCTACGGCATGGGGCGCAGCGACCTCGTGGTGGCCGTGGGCGGCGGCGTGGTGGGCGACCTGGCGGGCTTCGTGGCCGCATGCTACATGCGCGGCATCGACTTCGTGCAGGTGCCCACGACGCTTCTGGCCATGGTGGACGCCTCGGTGGGGGGCAAGACCGCGGTGGACCTGGAGCGCGGGAAGAACCTCGTGGGCGCCTTCCACCGCCCCGTCTACGTGTGCGCCGACGTGCGCGTCTTGAAATCGCTTGACGAGGAGGGCTGGGCCAACGGCTTTGCCGAGGTGGCGAAATCGAGCGTCGTGGCAAGCCGGCGCAGCTTCTACGAGCACCTGCGCGACAACGCCGCCGGGCTGCGGGCCCGCGAGAGCGCGCTCGTGGAGCAGGCGGTGGCCGACAGCGTCGAGTTCAAGGCGCAGGTGGTGGCAAAAGACGAGCGCGAGCAAGGCCTGCGCGAATGCCTGAACTACGGGCACACCCTGGGGCATGCCATCGAGACGTGTGCGGGCTACGGCAAGATAGGGCACGGGCGTGCGGTGGCCGAGGGCATGCGCTTCGCCGCGCGGCTTTCCGTCGAGGTCCTGGGGGCCGACGTGGCCTTCGTGCGCCGGCTGGACACCCTGCTCGACAGCCTGGGGCTCGAAGAGCTCGCGTGGACGAGCGCGCCCGACCGGCTTTTGCATGCGATGAAAAGCGACAAGAAGGCCCGCGGCGGGCAGCTGCGCTTCGTGCTCGCCCGCGATTTCTCCGATTGGGAGGTGCGCGCCGTGGACGACGCGGTCCTGGTGCAGCATCTGGAGGCCTGGTGCACGGCCAAGCGCCGCCTTGTCGAGCGGCGCGAGAAGGAGTGAGAGGCGGTGTAGCGCATGAGGTTTCTGCTGTTGAACGGCCCGAACCTGAACATGCTGGGCGTCCGCGAGCCGGATATATACGGGCACGAGACGCTCGCCGGCGTCGAGGCGGCCGCCGTCGCGCATGCCGCGGAGCTGGGCGTGGAGCTGGACTGCGTCCAGTCCAACCACGAGGGCGTGCTCATCGACACGATCCAGCAGGCCATGGGCGCCTACGACGCCATCGTCTACAACCCCGGCGCCCACACGCACTACAGCTACGCCATCCACGACGCCATCACGAGCGTGGACGTGCCGGTGGTCGAGGTGCATATCTCCGACATATCCGCCCGCGAGGACTTCCGCCGCACGAGCGTTTTGGCCGACGCGTGCATCGCGCAGGTGGCAGGCCTCGGCACGGGCAGCTATCTGAAGGGCATCGACATCGCGAAGGAGCATCTCGATGAACGCGGCGCATAGGGTGGGGAAACTGCGCGCGTTGATGCGCGAGAAGGGGCTGGACGCCTATGTCGTGCGCCGGCCGAGCGACCTTGCCTGGCTCACCGGCTTTTCACGCGTCTTCGACGACGAGCTGGCGCACACGGCGCTCCTCACCCAAGACACGTGCATCATCCACACGGACTCGCGCTACGCCAACACGATGCGCGAGCGCGTCGCCGAATGCCGCGACGTGCATGGCAAGGCGCCGGAAGAGGAGCCGCCTGCCGCGTCTTGCTGGGCGATCGACGATGCGGTCTTTGCCCCCGCAGGGCATCCGGCGCCCGCGGCCTTCACCGCCCGCGTGCTCTCGGAGCTGGGCATGGCCGATGCGCGCGTGGCCGTCGACGCCGACATGCCCGTCTCCTTGTTCCTCGCCTTCGAGCAGGCCCTGCCGGACGCGCAGCTTGTCGTGTGCAAGGGAGACGTGCTCTCCTTGCGCGCGGTGAAAGACGCCGCCGAGCTGGAGCTCATGCGCGCCGCCCAGGCTTGCGCCGAGGAGGGTTTCACCCGTATGCTGGAAAAGCTGCACGCCGGCATGACGCAGCGCGAGGCCTCGCTGGCTTTGGAGTTTTCCATACGCGACGCAGGCGCCGACGCGCTCTCGTTTCCCAACATCGTGGCAAGCGGGCCGGATGGCGCGAACCCCCACGCGCAGCCGGGGGAGCGCGTGATCGAACGCGGCGACCTCGTCGTCTTCGACTTCGGCGCGCGCCGATGCGGGTATTGCTCGGACACGACGCGCACGGTGGCCGTCGGGGCGCCCGGAGCCGAACGGCAGCGTGCCTGGGATGCCCTCGTCGAGACCAGCGCGCAGGTGCGCCGCGCGCTTTGCCCCGGGGTCACGGGCCGCGAGATGCACGAGCTGGCCGAGGCCGTGCTGGCCGATGCGGGCTTCGGGGGCAAGATGGGCCATGCCCTGGGCCACGGCGTGGGGCTCGACATCCACGAGCGCCCCTTCCTCAGCTCCCGCGAGGACAAGCCGCTTTGCGCGGGCAACGTCGTCACCGTCGAGCCGGGCATCTACATCGCCGGTTCCTTCGGCATGCGCCTGGAGGACTTCGGCGCCATCACGCGTGGGGGCTTCGAGAATTTTTGCACGCTGCCCCACGAACTCACCGTCGTAGAGTAAACTTGAAAAGTTCGTGCACCGACAAAGAGGAGGGGTAGATTTTCGTGACCATCCAGCCTTCGAATTTCAGAAACGGCATGTGCATCAAGTACAACGACAAGCTGTGCACCATCGTCGAGTTCCAGCACGTGAAGCCCGGCAAGGGCGGAGCGTTCATCCGCACCAAGCTCAAGGACGTGGCCTCGGGTCGCGTCGTGGACTACACCTTCCGCCCCGGCGACAAATTCGACGAGGTGCGCCTCGAGGTCAAGGAGATGGAGTACTCCTGGAACGACGGCTCCACGTACTACTTCATGGATCCCGTCACCTTCGAGCAGCCCGAGGTCCCCGCCGATTTGCTCGGCGACAAGACCGTGTGGCTGAAAGAGGGCGACACCTGCCTTGCGCAATACGCCGACGGCGAGCTGATCAACGTCGACCCGCCCATGTTCGTCGAGCTGGAGGTTTCCGAGACCGAACCCGGCTTCAAGGGCAACACGGTCCAAGGCGGCACGAAGCCCGCGACGCTGGAGACGGGCGCCGAGATAAAGGTCCCGCTGTTCATCGAGATAGGCGACAAGGTGAAGATCGACAGCCGCGACGGGCGCTTCGTCGAGCGTCTCTAGGCGCTTTCCCGCGCGTCTTCTTCGCCCCCTCTTTTCTCGAAAGCCGAAAGGACGACATGGCAGACTACAAATACAAGCGCGTGCTCCTCAAGCTCTCCGGCGAGGCCTTGCAGGGGGAAGGCGAGTTCGGCATCGACCCGAAGGTGGTCGACGACATCGCCTCCCAGCTCGTGCCCATCGTCGCCGGTGGCGTGCAGCTGGCCGTCGTCGTGGGCGGCGGCAACATCTTCCGCGGGCTGGCCGGGTCTGCGGCGGGCATGGAGCGCGCGCAGGCCGACTACATCGGCATGCTCGCCACCATCATGAACGCGCTCGCGCTCCAAGACGGTTTCGAGCGCGCGGGGCTGGACTCGCGCGTGCAGACGGCCATACGCATGCAGGAGATCGCCGAGCCCTACATCCGCCGCCGCGCGGTGCGCCACCTGGAGAAGGGGCGCGTCGTCATCTTCGCGGGCGGCACGGGCAACCCCTACTTCACCACCGACACCACGGCGTCTTTGCGCGCCTGCGAGGTGGGCTGCGAGGCCATCTTGAAGGCCACGCAGGTCGACGGCGTCTACTCCGACGATCCCAAGACGCATCCGGAGGCCGAGAAATTCGACGAGATCTCGTACCTGGACGTGCTCAACCGCGGCCTGCACGTCATGGACACGACGGCCACCAGCCTGTGCATGGACAACAAGCTGCCCATCATCGTGTTCAACATGCACGTCGAGGGCAACATCGAGCGGGTGCTGCGCGGCGAGGCCGTGGGCACGACGGTCAGCTAGAGGCGAGAGGGCAGGCTGCGCGGCGGCGCCTTCTCGCGGGCGCGGCGGCGTTTCGGGCAAAGGAAAGGCGGTTTCACCATGGCACAGATCGACGGCGCGAAAGAGGGCATGGAAAAGGCCCTGTCCGCCCTGCAGCACGACTTCACCGGGCTCCGCACGGGCCGTCCCAACCCGGCGCAGCTCGACGACATCAAGGTCGACTACTACGGCGTGCCCACGCCCGTCACGCAGGTGGCGGCCGTGAAGGTGCCCGACGCGCACATGATGACGGTCGAGCCCTGGGACAAGGGGCTGGTGGGCGCCGTGGAAAAGGCCATCGCCGCCTCCTCTTTGGGGATCGCCCCCAACAACGACGGATCCGGCACCATACGCCTGCCCTTTCCCGCGCCCACCGAGGAGCGCCGCCGCGAGATCGTGAAGGACTGCCGCGCGGCCGCCGAGAAGGCGCGCGTGGGCGTGCGGGCGGCGCGCGCCGACATGAAGAAGAAGCTGGAGCGCGAGCAAAAAGACGGCGAGATCACCGAAGACGAGCTGCACCGCGCCGAAGACGAGCTGCAAAAGCTCACGGATTCCTACGTGGCGAAGGTGGACGCGGCGCTTGCGGACAAAGAAGCCGAGGTCATGGAGATCTAGCTTGAGCAGGCGCCCGAGCACATGTGAGGAGATCTTTCCCGCCCCGCCCGACGGGCTCGACCCGTCCGCGCTCGACATGGGGCGCGTCCCCGCGCACGTCGCCATCATCATGGACGGCAACGGGCGCTGGGCGGGCTTGCGGGGGCTGTCGCGCGGCGAGGGCCACAAGGCCGGCATCAAGGCCGTGCGCGAGGCCATCACCACCTGCAACGACCTCGGGGTGAAGGTGCTCACCATCTACTCGTTTTCCACGGAGAACTGGAAGCGGCCGGCCTCGGAGGTGAAGGGCCTGATGGAGCTGTTCGCCCGGACCATGGCCGGCGAGGTGGACGGACTGGACGCCGAGGGCGTGCGGGTGAAGCTGCTGGGCGACGTCGACGCGCTGCCGCTTGCCACGCGCACGGTGTTTCGGCAGGCCGAGAAGCGCACGGCGAGAAACGGAGGTCTGGTCTTGGCCATCGCCGCGAACTACGGGGCGCGCGCCGAGATCGCCGCCGCCGCATCCAGGCTGGCCGCCGAGGCCGTCGCCGGGCAGATCGCCGCCGCCGACATCGACGAGGAGCTGCTGGCCGCGCACCTCGCCACGGCGGGCTTGCCCGACCCCGACCTGTGCATACGCACGAGCGGCGAGATGCGCCTGTCGAATTTCCTGCTCTTCCAGCTGGCCTATGCCGAGTTCTACGTCACCGACGTGCTGTGGCCGGATTTCGACCGCTACGAGCTTTTGCGCGCGCTGCTGTCCTACCAAAGCCGCAAGCGGCGCTTCGGCGCGGTGGAGGGAGAATAGCCCGCCATGGCCATCAACCGCGACGATTTGGGGAAACGTCTGCTCGTGGGCGCCGCCTACGTCGCCGTCATGGTGCTCGCCACCCTTCTCTCGCTGTACACGACCATCGTCGTCATCTCGGGCACGGCGGCGCTGTGCTGCTACGAGTTCTTGCGCATGTGCCGCATGAACGGCCACAACCCCTTCGTGGGGATAGGCACCGCCACGGCGGGCTTCATCCCGCTTGCCCTGGTGTTCTTCGCCAACACGAGCCATATCCTCTTCGGCCCGCTCGCCGTCGCCTTCACGGGCGCGTGCGTGGCCTGCTGGCGCTACTTCGGCGACCCGGAAGTGGCTATAGAAGACCTCGCGCTCACCTTGTTCGGTTTCCTCTACACGGGGCTGCTGTTGTGCGGCTACGTGCTCGTGCGCGGCTACCTTCCGGGTTTTTCGGGGGCATTGCTCGGGCTCGTCTTGTTCGTGAGCGTGTGCGTCAGCGACGGATTCGCCTACCTGGGCGGCTCGGCCTTCGGACGGCACAAGTTCGCGCCCAAGATCAGCCCCAAGAAGTCGTGGGAGGGCGTCGCGTGCGGGGTCGTCGGCTGCATCGCCGTGTGGATGCTCGCCCCCCTCCTGGTGCCGGAGTGCGGTTTCGGTTTCGCGTGGGCGGCGCTCGTCGGCGTGCTCGTCGCCGGTGCGGGCATCATCGGCGACCTCATGGAATCGCATATCAAGCGCGGTTTTTCCGTGAAAGACTCCGGCGACATCATGCCGGGGCACGGCGGGCTTCTCGACCGCTCCGACTCGCTCATCTTCGCCTGCGTGGCCGCCTACGGGGCCATCGCCGCCGCGCCGTATGCGGCACGTGCGCTGTCGTGGCTGACGGGAGGCGCGTGATGGCGCGAGCGGCGAGGCATGCGGTGCATGCGGGCGCAGACGCGCCGGAGGAGACGGGGCCGTTGCGCATCGTCGTGCTCGGCGCGACGGGCTCGATCGGCGTGCAGACCCTCGACGTGGCGCGCAAGCACCCGGATGCCGTGGAGGTGGTCGCGCTCGCGGCGGGCCGGCGTGTGGACAGGCTCGTAGACGCCGCATGCGAGTTCGGGGTGCGGCACGTGGCGCTCGGCGACGAGGGGGTCGCCGGCGCCGGCGCCCTCAACCGCCTCGACAAGTCCGTGCGCGTGGGCTTCGGCGCGGACGCCGTGGTCGCCTTGACGCAGCTCGACGACGTGGACCTCGTGGTGAACGCCATGTCGGGCGCGGCCGGCCTGCGGGCAAGCCATGCCGCTTTGGCCTGCGGCCGCAAGCTCGCGCTGGCCAACAAGGAATCTCTCGTCGTGGGCGGCGATCTGGTCATGCCGCTCGCGAAGCCGGGGCTGCTCTTGCCCGTGGACAGCGAGCACTCCGCGATATGGCAGTGCCTGGCAGGCGAAGACGCCCGCGAGATGGCCCGCATATGGCTCACGTGCAGCGGCGGCCCTTTCCGCGGGTTTTCCCGCGCGCGCCTGGCGCAAGTCGGCCGCGAGGAGGCTTTGGCGCATCCCACCTGGAACATGGGGCCTAAAATCTCCATCGACTCGGCCACGCTCATGAACAAGGGCCTCGAGGTCATCGAGGCATGCCATCTCTTCGGCGTGGGCGCAGACGATGTGCGCGTCGTCGTGCATCCGCAAAGCTGCGTGCACTCCATGGTCGAATATGCGGACGGCTCGGTGAAGGCGCACCTGGGCGTGCCCGATATGCGCATCCCCATCCAATACGCCTTGAGCTTTCCGCACAGGTGGGAAAGCCCCGCTGCCGACATCGACTTCACCCGCATGTCCGCCCTCGAGTTCTTCGACCCGGACTTGGACACCTTCCGCTGCCTGGCGCTCGCGCTTGCCGCCTGCCGCACGGGCGGCACCGCCCCGTGCGTCATGAACGCGGCCAACGAGGTGGCCGTCGCTTGTTTTCTCGATGGATTGTGCAAGCTCACGGATATAGACGCGGCCGTGGAGGCTACCCTCGATGTCCTCGGGCGCGACGACGTCGAGTCGCTGGAGCAGCTCGAGCACATCGATGGCCGCGCCCGCGAGGTGGCGCACGATTTCTTGGAGCGTCTGTAACTTGGATATCGCACTCACCGTCTTCTGGGGCATCGTCGTCTTGCTCGTCTTGGTCGTCGTCCACGAGGCCGGCCATTTCATCGCCGCGCGCGCCTTCCACGTACGCGTCACCGAGTTCATGATCGGCTTGCCCGGCCCCAACATCGGCTTCAAGTGGCGCGGCACGAAATTCGGCGTCACCGCCGTGCCGCTGGGTGGCTACAACCGCATCACCGGCATGGAGGCAGGGCCGGAAGACCCCAACCTGGGACGCGTGCTGGCCTACGTCTACCGCCAGGGCGCCGCCGATGCCGAGCACGTCGCGCTGGGGTGCGGGCTTTCTGCCGACGAGGCGGAAGACGCGCTGGCCGTGCTCGACGAGTGGGGCTCGATCAACGCGCCCGGCCGCGACAACAAGACCGACAAGTACGCCGCGCCCGAAACCGGGGGGTTTTCCCTGGGGCAGCCGCGCGAGGTGCCCGACGAGAAGGCCCTGCTCGATTCCGAGCGCGCGCAGACCTACCGCGGATTGAAGCTGTGGCAGCGCCTCGTGGTGCTGTTCGCCGGGCCGCTCATGAACGTGGCGCTTGCCGTCGTCTTGCTGCTCGTGCTCTTCTGCGGCGTGGGCGTCTCCGTGGCCTCCACGACCATCTCCGGCGTCACCGCAAACGGGCCGGCCGCCGCCGCCGGGATGCAGGCAGGCGACACCATCGTGGAGCTGGACGGCGCGAAGATCGACGACTGGGCTGGGCTCACGGAAAAGCTCTCGTCCCTTTCTGCGGGCAGCGAGGTGCAGCTTGCCTACGAGCGCGGAGGCGTGCGCGAGGAGACGAGCGTGGCTTTGGCAGACAACGGCCAGGGAAAGGCGCAGCTCGGCGTCATGGCGGGCACCTCGCAAAAGCGCGTGGGCCCTGTCGAGGCGCTGCAGGCGTCGTGGGACTACCTGGTGCTCACGGTCGGCTCGTATGCCAGCCTGTTCAATCCGGCCACGGCAGGCGAGACCCTGAGCCAGTCCAGCTCCGTGGTGGGCATCGCCGCCGTCACGAAGCAGGCGGCCGACACCTCGCTCGTCTCGCTGCTCTACATCATCGCCATCATCTCCATGTCGCTCGGCATAGTGAACCTCGTGCCCTTGCCGCCGCTTGACGGCGGGAAAATCGTGGTCGAGCTCGTGCAGAAGGTCATACGCCGCGAGATCGGCGCACGCGTCATCTCCACCATCACCACGGTGGTCATCATCGCCTTGCTCGTCTTGTTCGTGTTCCTCGTGCGCCAAGACGTCATGCGCTTCTTCATGGGGGGCTGAGAAGGGATGCGCCCGCCTGCCGCAGAACATGACGGGGCGCCCGCCCGCGCCTGCGCGGATCGTCTGCGCGAGGGGGAGGCGCCCGCCCGCGCGCGCACCCGCCAAGTCGATGTCGGCGGGGTGAAGGTGGGCGGCGGCGCGCCCGTGGCCGTGCAGTCCATGACCGACGTCCCCATGCGAGAGACGGGCGACGGGCCTGTGCTCGACGTCGAGGGCAACCTCGCCCAGATCGGACGTCTCGCGGCCGCAGGCTGCGAGATCGTGCGCGTGGCCGTGCCCAACACGGCGTCTGTGGAGGCGTTCGGGCAACTCGCGGCGCAAAGCCCGCTGCCCGTCGTGGCCGACGTCCATTTCGACTACCGCATCGCCTGCGGCGCCGCGCGGCATGGGGCCGCCGCTTTGCGCATCAACCCCGGCAACATAGGCGCGCCCGAAAAGGTGGACGCCTGCATCGAGGCGGCAGGGGAGGCGGGCATACCCGTGCGCATCGGGGTGAACGCCGGCTCGCTCGAAGACGCGATCGCCTCTCGCGACGACCTCGACCTCGCGCACAAGCTGGCGGAAAGCGCCGCCGCGTCGGTCGCCTATTTCCAAAAGCGCGGGTTTTACGACCTCGTGGTCTCGGCGAAGGCCCACGACGTGGCCGCGACCGTGGCCGCCTACCGCCTGCTGTCCGCCGAGCTGCCCGACGTCCCCCTGCATTTGGGCGTCACCGAGGCGGGCACCGCCCGGCAGGGCACGGTGAAGTCGGCTGTCGGGCTGGGCATCTTGCTGGCCGAGGGCATCGGCGACACCATGCGCGTGTCGCTCACCGCGCCGCCCGAAGACGAGATCCCCGTCGCCTGGGACATCCTGGCCGCCACAGGAGTGCGCCGCGCGCGCCCCGAGCTCGTCTCGTGTCCCACCTGCGGGCGCTGCCGCGTGGAGCTGGGCGCGATCGCCGCCGAGGTGGAGCGCCGGCTCTCCGCTGTGGAAAAACCGCTCGAGGTCGCCGTCATGGGCTGCGCGGTGAACGGCCCGGGCGAGGCGGCGGGCGCGGACGTGGGCGTGGCCTGCGGCGTCGACGGGGGATTGCTCTTCGTGAAGGGGGAGAAAGTCGCCCGCGTGCCCCAAGACGCGATCGTCGACGAACTTTTTTCGCTCATAGACTCCCTCTAGCGTTTTATGTGCTATAGTTTTGAATTCGCGTGGCAAGGGATACGCAGTCCGCCATGCATGTTGAAGGGAAACGTCGGGGCCGCTTTTTTCGCGGCGCCGAAACAGCAAGTCAGTTGAGGAGTTTCAAGATGTCGAAGGTATGCGAAGTCTGCGGCAAGTCCCCTTCTGCGGGGCGCAACATCAGCCATTCCCACCGTGTCACCAACCGCGTCTTCCGCCCGAATATCCAACGGGTCACCATCAAGGACGCGAAGGGCGCCGTGCGCAAGGCCAACGTCTGCGCCAAATGCCTGAAGGCCGGCAAGGTGGAGCGCGCGTAAGCTTTCACGTAAAGCGGATACGCGCCGACACGGCATGCGGGGAGCCTTCTTTGCAAGGCTCCTTTTTTTGTTGCAGGTGCAGCGCGCGCGCATGTTTTCGCGGGAAACGCAGACGACGCGAAAGACGGCGCGGCGGCGCATGCAGGACTGGAAAGGGGAACGGGAAGACCCATGGCTTTTCAAGCGCCGAAAGGCACAGAGGACCTGACAGGGGGGCGCGCCCGCGCGTGGCGCGAGTTCACGGCTTGCGCCGAGCGCGTGTTCTCCCTCTATGGCTACGAGTTTGCCGAGACCCCCGTCCTCGAGCGGCACGACCTGTTCGCCCGCTCGGCAGGCGAGGGCACCGACATCATGCGCAAGGAGATCTTCGCGGTGCGCAGCATGGGCGCGATGGACGCGCTTGCGCGCGGCGAGCAGCTGAAGGCCGACCAGCAGCTGGCCTTGCGCCCCGAGGGCACGGCGGGCATCGTGCGCGCGGCCGCCCAGCACTCGCTGGTGGCGGGCGGCTCGGCGCCGGCGAAGCTGTGGTACGCAGGCCCCATGTTTCGCTGCGAGCGCCCGCAAAAAGGGCGCCTGCGCCAGTTTCACCAGGTGGGCGTCGAGTGCCTCGGCGCCGATTCCGCGGCTGCAGACGCGGAGGCCATCATCATGTGCATGCGCTTTTTCGAGGAGCTGGGCATCCCGCGCGCATCCATGCGCCTGCTCGTGAACTCCATGGGCGACGAGGAGTGCCGCGGGCCGTACACGGAAAAAGTGCGTGCGTACATGCGCGCGCACGAGGCCGAGCTGTGCGAGGAGTGCCGTCGGCGCGCCGACGAGAACCCCCTGCGCAGCTTCGATTGCAAAAACGAGGATTGCAAGCAGGTCATGGCCGGCGCTCCGCGTTTCGCCGACAATCTGTGCGAGAGCTGCAGAATGCGCTTCGGGGAGCTGTGCGCCCTGCTCGATGCAGCCGGTCTTTCCTACGAGGTCGACGAGCGTCTCGTGCGCGGTTTCGACTACTACACGGGCACGGTCTTCGAGGTGCAGGCCTGCGAGGGCACGGGCGCGCAAAGCGCCATAGGCGGCGGCGGGCGCTACGACAAGCTGATGGGCGAGGTGGCCGGCCGCGACGTGCCGGGGCTGGGCTTTGCCGTGGGCTTCGAGCGGATCATGCTTGCGCTCGAGGCGGCAGGCGCGGCGCTTGGAGCCGCGCAGGAGCCGTGCGTCTACGTCGCCTGCGCTGGCGACGAGTTGCGCGCGAAGGTTTTCTCCATCGTGCAGGGCTTGCGCGACGCCGGCGTGCGCGTGCAGGCAGATTTGCAGGGGCGCTCGCTGAAAGCGCAGTTCAAGCAGGCCAACAAGGCGAAGGCGGCCTTCACCGTCGTGGTAGGCCCCGACGAGCTCTCGCGCGGCGAGGTGCAGGTGCGCGATATGGCCTCGCACGAAGAGGAGCTCGTCGCCCTCGACGATTTGGCCGCCTGCCTCGCGGCGCGCCTAAACATTATTCTTCGCCGTTGCTAATCTGTCGCCAAAATACTCCTTGCTATTTATTTTTTGTTGACTATAATAAGCCTCGCGAATCGAGATTCCCTCTCTTGGTTTGTTTCTCTTTCTCTCTTGACGTCGAGAAGGCCCCGGGTCGAAAGACCGGGGCCTTCTCGGCATTCTCGGCCCCCTTCGTGAAAGTGCGACGGCCCGCAGCCTTGTGGACGCGGGTCTTCGGAAGCTGAGTTGCGAAGAACGGCCCTGCCTTGCGGACGCGAACCTGCGGACTCGACCGCCCCGCAGGTCGGCGCGCCGGACGCGAAACCGCGCCGCGCCGTCGCTGTTGCCATAGCGCAAACTCTCGCATTTCCGAAAAGCGTGTACACTTTCATCTTCGTGAAAAACGAGCAGTTTTCGGTGCTGGGCGAAACGCCGGCGTCAGACGAGGGGAGCAGGACATGGAAACGAGCGAGCGTATGGCGGGAAAAGGCAGGCACGCGGTTCTTCTCGCCGTCGCGGCGGCCGCGCTTGCCCTGGCGTGCGTGTGCGCCGT
This sequence comes from bacterium, assembly GCA_963642995.1. Taxonomy (GTDB): domain Bacteria; phylum Actinomycetota; class Coriobacteriia; order Coriobacteriales; family QAMH01; genus CAVAWX01. The sequence goes on from CAVIIZ010000012.1 coordinate 31,976, forward strand.
CACGCCGCCTGCGGTTCAGGCGGACACGGGCGTCGACATGGGATGGGATGTCGGCAGCCCCACCGAAACGGACGTCCGGGCGGTTCTCTACGAGGACGGCACCCTGGTCTTCTCGGGCAGCGGCGCCATGAAAACCTACTCCCAGGACAACCTGCCGCCCTGGTGCGAGTACGGCATGCGCTCGAAGGTGAAGTCCATCCGTTTCGAAAGCGGGGTCAATCCGACGAACCTGGACTATTTCTTCTACCACTGCGATTTCCTGGAAAACCCCTCCGGCCTGCCCTCGAGCGTCACCTCCATGGTCCACACCTTCGAGAACTGCGACAGGCTCGGCACCCTCGACAAGATTCCCGACGCGGTGACGAACATGGAGGGCACGTTCTACGGCGCGGCGATCTCGACCGTGCCCGCCTTGCCGAAGGGTTTGAAGAGCATGAACGACACCTTCAAGTGGTCCGGCATCTCCGTGGCTCCCGCCATACCCTCGGGCGTCACCTCGATGCGCTACACCTTCTACGGCTGCAAGTCGCTGAAAGAAGCCCCCTACATCCCCAGCGGCGTCACGGACATGATGAGGTGCTTCACGTTGTGCGAGAACCTAACCCAGCTGCCTTCCGGCTTCAAGCTGCCGGACAAAAAATTCATCGCCGCGTTCAGGATAGAGGACAGCTCCTACAGGGCCTACGACAAGCTGGTGCCCACCTGCGTGGACTCGCCTGCGCACTTCTCCATAGACGACGCGGACACCTGGGCGCGCTGGGGGCGCAAGCTCTACGTCCAAAGCGAGCTGGACATAGAGAGCAAGGCGGTCGTGGACATGAGCGACAAGACCTACACGGGATCGCCCATATGCCCGAGCGTCTCCCTTCCCGGGTACACGGCAGGCGAGGACTACGAGGTGGTCTACGAGGACAACAAAGACGTCGGCTACGGGCACATCACCATCAAGGGCATACACAACTACAAGGGATCGAAGACCTACCCGTTTCGCATAACGCGCAAGGAGGTGGTCGTGACGTCGGGCGTGACGGCAAGCGACAAGGGCTACGACAGCCGCACAGACGCCGTCCTCGATTGCTCGCGTGCCGTCATCGAGGGGCGCTTCGACGACGACGACCTGTCCGTGACGGCGAGGGGGCGCTTCGAGAGTGCCGACGTCGGCGAGGGCAAGACGGTCTACCTTTCCGGGTGGGAGCTTGCCGGCACTGCCGCCGGCAACTACAGCCTCGCCGCCTCCGGGCACCAGCAGACCACGACGGCGAGCATAAAGATATGCGTCGTCGACTTCGCCACGCGAGAAGACGTCGACCTCAAGCCCAAGACCTACACCGGCTCCCAGATCTCGCCGGACGCGGGCTTGAAGGGGATGAGAGAGGGCACGGACTACGACGTCACCTACGGAAAGAACGTCGACGCGGGCACTGGCACCTTCACCATCAAGTGCAAGAACAACTACCAAGGCGAGAAGAGCTACGAGTTCGAGATACGGAAAAAGAAGATCACCTTCGGCGGCGTCAGGGCAAAAGACAAGGTCTACGACGGCACCACATCCGTCGAGCTGGACCTCACCTATAAATGGTACGACGGCAAATGGCCGCCCACGGACGAGGTCTTGCTGTCGGTCAGCGGCGCGTTTTCGACGCCGGATGTGGAATACGACGACGAGGGGAAGGCGAAGAAGAAGACGGTCAGGCTCTCCGACTGCTCCATTTCGGGCGCCTCGGCGAAAAACTACGAGCTCGACGTGTCCGGCAGCCAGACGACCACGACGGCCGCCATCACGCCCAAGCAGATCGATTTCGATGAGATGGCGGTGGTGGACACGCATGCGGAGACCTACACGGGCTCGGAGATAAAGCCGCGCGCGTTTTTGCTCCCCACGACGATCGGGAACACGTTGAAGGGCAGGGACTACACCGTCGGGTACAGCAACAACGTGAACGCCGGCACCGGCGCCGTCACCATCGCGGGCAAGGGCAACTGGACGGGCAGCGAGACCTGGACGTTCACCATATCGCCCGCAGAGATCAAATTCGACGAGATGGCGGTGGTGGACACGGAGGAGAAGACCTACAAGGGATCGGAGATAACGCCGGAGGCGAAGGTGGAGGGGCTTTCCGCAGAGACGGATTACACGGTGTCCTACAGCGACAACGTGAACGCCGGCACCGGCACCATCACCATCGCCGGCAAGGGCAACTGGACGGGCAGCAAGACGTGGGGCTTTAAGATAGTCCCCAAGGATCTCGACTTGAAAGACGACCCCGAAATAGGGCCGGTCTTCGTCGACGACGACCCGAAAGCCTACACGGGCGCGCAGATCAAGCCCACCTTGAGCATCGACGACCGAAAAGAGGGGGTGGACTACGAGGTCGTGTACGGCCGGAACGAGAACGTGGGCACGAAGGAAGACGCGAAGAAGTCAAAGGAGGACCCGGGCGCCTATCCCAAGGGCGGCTGGATCACCGTCAACGGCATCGGCAACTGGACGGGCACCAAGACCTGGTACTTCGAGATCACGGCGCAAAGCATCGATTTCGCGCGCCTGGCCAAGGCCGACACTTCCGCGAAGAGGACGTACACGGGCTCCCAGATCGCGCCGCTGGCGTTCGTGAACGGCCTGATGGAGGGCAGGGACTACGAGGTCGTGTACGGCCCGAACGTGAACGTGGGCACGGAGGAAGACGCGAAGGAGTCCAAGGAGGACCCGGGCGCCTATCCCAAGGGCGGCTGGATCACCATAAAGGGCAAGAGGTACTACACCGGCGAGCAGACGTACTACTTCGCCATACAGCAGGCCGGCATCGCGGCGCAGGCCGTCGTCGAGGCGATTGACGAGCAGACGGCCACGGGGTCTGCCATCGAGCCCTCCCCCGTGGTGAAGAGCCTGTCGTCGGGCGCCGTGCTCGAGCGCGGCGTCGACTACGAGCTGTCTTACAGGGACAACGTGAACCCCGGGACGGCGACCGTCACCGTAGCCGGCCTCGGCAACTGGGCGGGTGTGACGACGGCGAACTTCACCATAAAGGAAGCCGCCCCCGAGCCCGCGCCCGGCGCGGCCGCCTGGAAGCGGCTGGCGGGCGGCACGGCGCTGGGCACGATGAAGGCCATCGTGAACGAGGGCTGGGAGAAAAGCGAGTACGCCATCGTGGCGACGAACAGGAGCTATCACGACGCGCTCAGCGCCTCCGGGTTGGCCGGCCTCCTGGAGTGCCCGGTGCTCATAACCGCCCCGGACGCGCTTTCCGCGCAGACGGAGGCGCTGCTCGTCTCCAAGAAGGTGGGCAGGGTCGTCATCGTGGGCGGCACGAACGCCGTCTCGAGTGCCGTGGAAAGCCGGATAAAGGCTCTGGGCGCGTCCGTCGACCGCGTCGGCGGCGGCACGGCGGTGGGCACCGCGAACAAGATCTGCGAATACGGCAAGACGGTGAACGGCGGCTGGGGAAGCGATCGCATAGTGGCCACGGCCGGCTCCTACCAAGACGCCTTGTCCATCGCGCCGTATGCCTACGCGAAGAAGGCGCCCATATTCCTCGCGCAGGCAAAGGACGGCATGCTGTCCGAGAAGACCGCCAAGATGCTGAAGGCCGGCACGTTCGCGCGCACCATCATCGTCGGCGGAACGGCTGCCGTCTCCTCGAAGGCAGAAGAGCAGGTGGAGAAGCCGGGTGTGTTCCTCGAGCGCCTCGCGGGCAACACCGCCTACGGCACGTGCAGGAGGATCGCCGAGTTCTGCCTGAGCGAGGGCATGACGGCGGCCCACATGGGCGTGGCCACCGGACGCTCCTACCACGATGCGCTGGTCGGTGCGGCCTTGTGCGGCAAGAACAACTCCATCTTGATCTTGGCCGACGACAAGAACTCCAACAACGCGGCCAAGGTCGTGAGGCCGCATAAAGCCGACTTGCAAAAGGACTGCTACATCTTCGGCGGGACGATGGCCGTGTCGGCGCCGGTGGAAAGGGCCGTGAAGGCCGTGAGCGAGTAGGGGGAGTCCGCTCGCCGCGCGCGGGGAAGGCGAGGCGTTTGGGGCGGGGGCGCGTGCAAACGGCGCGCCCCACGGCTTTCCAAACGCCCCCTACATCCGCGTGTAGGGGTAGCGCAGCTCGACTTGCACCGTGTCGCCTGCGGCCAGCTTCGCCGTCTCGGACCTGGCCATCGTCAGGTAGGCGTTGGCCTCGTCGGCTTGCGAGAGCGAGAGGTGCTTGCCGCCGCCCACGGGCCAGACCGTGTATCCCTCGCCGTCGAACTCAACGTGCACGGGCTTGATGCCGAAGAAGTCGCCGCCTTTGCCAGGGCCTGCGTTGCCAGGCTTCGCGCCGCCGGCCGTCTTGCCTTCCCGGCCTTCCTCGCCTTTTTCAGCGCGGCCGCCTCGTGCGCCCGCGCCTTTGCCTGCAGAGCCGTGCGGGCCTCCCGGGCGTTTCAGCGACTTCACCATCTCTTCGCTCATGCGTGCCTTCACCTTGGAGAATTCACGCGGCGCACCGAACAGGTAGCTGTCCACGAGCGGCTTCAAGTACCAGTCCGCCGTGATCTCGCAGCCCGTGGGAGGCCCGGACAGTCCCAGCACGGGCACGCCGTCGATGCTCGACGCGCTCGTGTGGTGCCCCGGGCCGTGGTTGGTCTCGTGGCAGTAGACGGTGCCGATCTCCTCCAAGATCTCCATGGTGAAGTCCTTGGAGCCCTTCGACGACCCGGCGTTGATGCACACGATGTCGGCTTCCCCTGCGGCCTTCAGCAGCGCCGCCCTTATCTCGTCCCAGTCGTCGGGCAGGCAGGGGTAGACGATCGGCTCGGCGCCCCACAGGCGCAGCTTGCCCTCGAGCAGGATGCCGTTGGTCTCGTAGGTCTTGCCCTCTGCAAGCGGCGTGCCCATCGCGACCAGCTCGTCGCCTGTGGGGATGAAGACGACGCGCGGCTTTGCCAGCACCTCGACCTCGGTGTGGCCGCACGTGGCAAGCGCGGCGATGCGGGCGGGCGTGAGGCGCGTGCGCGCGGCGACGACGGTTTCCCCGCGCTTGAAGTCCGATCCTGCGGGTTTGGTCAGCTGGCCCTTCTCGCGCGGCGCCTCGTGTATCTCGACCTTGCCCCCATCCTCGACCTCCACCTGCTCGATGGCGATCTCGGTGTCGAAGCCTTTCGGCATCGCCGTGCCGGTGTTTGCCCAGTCGAACTCGCGTCCGAGCTGCCAGCCGGCCGTGTCGGGCATGCCGTCTGCGAAATCGTCGAAGCGCACCGCTATGCCGTCGAGACGCGCGCACAAGGCATTGGGGACGTCTGTCTTCGAGACGCACTCGCATGCCGTGACGCGCCCGAGCGCCTCGTGCAGGCCCACCGTCTCCGCCTTCGGGGAAAAGCTGCTGGTCTCGACCAGCTTCGCGATGCAATCCTGCCTGCTGAACTGCACGTGTTTCGAATGGTCGCGCATGGATGCCTCCTCATGTCTTGACGCCTGCGCCGCGCCCGCCGCGCGTTTTTCGGTGCATGCGGATGGCTGCAGGCGATGTGCGGACTATGCATATCAAAGCACAATCCGGCGCGTTTCGGGGGCGCGATTCAGATTCGGCTCCTTGAAAACAGGAGGGAAGCCGATGCCGAGGGGCGGCCCCTCTCACGCGCCGAGCGTGAAGCCGGACGCGTCGATGACGCTGCCGGGGAGGGCCTTGCCGCAATCGCCGGCGGCGTCGGTGGACGGGGCGCGGCGGGCGGTGCTGTTCGGCCTGCCCGTGCAAGCTCGTGTCCGGTTTCGCTTGCCTGTAGCGCTATGATGGCGGGTGCAATGCAGGTTCTCATGTGGAGGAGTTCATCATGGACAAGGAGACTTTCGATTTCGTGGCCGAACGTGCCGAGGTGCTCGCCACGGCGGATACGAGCAAGCAGGCCACCAAGGACGCGGCGCGCGCCTGGCAAGAGGCCGTCGCGGCCGATTCGTCGGATGCGGCGGTGCAGCAGGCCACGGACGCCCTGCTCGACGTGCTCGAAGGGCGCCCGACGACCATCGACGGCGTGATCGCCTTCTCGCAAGGCCCGGCCGTCGAGATCATGGGCGAGCAGGCGGCGGCCGAGATGCTCGCGCGCCAGCAGGAGCGCAAGGCGGCCGGCGCGAAGTTCTGCGATTGCCCGAGCTGCAAGGCCGCCTCGGAGGTTTTGGCGAAGTTCGGCCGCGTGGAGCTGTAGCCGTCTTCCCGCAAGACAAGGTCGCCGCAAGGAGGGCGCCGCATCTGCGTGTGTCGTCTGCACGGTCTCGCCGTTGCGCCGTATCCGGGCCTCGGCTTCGGGATTTGACATGCGACACATGTGGCGGCGCGAAAAGGAAAGGGGTAAAACATGTACATGAAAACATCCGTATCTGCGTTCGCGGGAAACCCGCGGCGCGTGGCGCTCGTCGCAGCGGCGCTCGCGGCCGTCTTGTGCGTCGCGTTTTGCTGCGTGCAACCGCAGAGCGCCGAGGCTGCGGAAAGCTACGACCGCGCCGGTGCGCGTAGCATGCTCTCGAACGTGAACAACCTGCGCGCCAACGAAGCGTGGATCACCCTCCCGGATGGGTCGCGGTACAACTATCCGCAGACCCTCTCTCCCTACACCTGGGACAACGGCCTCGAGAAAGTGGCCATGTTGCGCGCCAAGGAAATCGCCGAGAGCTTCTCGCACACGCGTCCGAACGGCCAGGACTGCTTCACTGCCTACACAGAGCTCGGTGTCTCGACTCCGACGATGGGCGAGAACATCGCCTGCGGCTATCAGAGCGTGGATTCCGTCATGGAGGGGTGGGCGGAGGCAAACGAGCCCTACGACGGCCAAGGTCACAGACGCAACATGCTCTCGACCAGCTTCACCTGCATCGGCGTCGGCCATTATGTGCGAGACGGCGTGAACTACTGGGTTCAGGAGTTCGGATCGGAAAGGAGCTCCGGCACCTGGAAGCGCCTTGCGGGCAACACCGCCATCGGCACGATGAAGCAGATCGTGAACGAGGGGTGGGGCAGCAGCGAGTGGGCCGTCGTGGCCACGAAGAACGGCTACCAGGACGC
>CAVIIZ010000013.1:0-36181 GCA_963642995.1 bacterium
CGGGCGACTACCCCTACGCGGCCCGGCCCCTGGCCGTCGGCATCGCCTGGGACGCCGACAAGGTCCACGAGTGCGCCATCGAGGAGCTGTAGGGGCTGGGCCGCGCGGGGCGCGCAAGTGCCTTTCACGAAAAACGCGCAGGTTCGGCGCTGTGGTAGAATCCCTTTCACGCTCCTTCCAGGCTGTGGTTGCGATGCGGCCGGCCGCGGTCGCGTCTAGTCCAAGGCAGATGCGGTCAAAAGGATCCACGTAAACACATCGCAGCGGCGGTGTGCGAGCATGGCGCGTCTTAGGTGTAAGTCGTACCGTCCGTAAAGGGCGCATCCCGCGTCCCGGGCGAGCGGGCGAGTCGTTCGGCCCTCCGCCGGGAGAGCCGGGCAAAAGCTCCGGTATGCAAGTGTGGGGTCAAAGACCAGGTCAGCTGGGAGGAGCCTTCTTGAACACGAGGCGATGCGGGGGCGAGAGCATGAAGGCGAGCAAGCGGCGGGCAAGCAGGAAAGCCGAAGGCCGCAGGCCGCTCGTCGTCGCCGCGTGCGCGCTGCTGTGCGTCGCGGCATGTGCCCTGCCGGCCTGCCGGCAACTGCCCTCCACGCCCGAGGCGCAGCCCACCTCTGCGCTCGGCTCGAACGCCACCATCTCGGCCGGCACCCTGACGGTGGGCGTGAACGCGTCGAAATCCCCATATGGCGGCAGCAATTCCGCCGGCGAGGTCGTCGGGCTGGACGTGGACCTGGCCGCCGCGCTGGCCGATGCGCTGGGCTTGAAGGTGAAGGTCGTCGACGTGAAAGACGAGGGCGCGAAAAAGCTCGAGGCCAAGGAGGTGGACGTGGCGCTGGGCATGGCGAAGACGGCCGGCAACGACGCGATCTCCTACTCGAAGGCCTACCTCAACGACGGCTCGGCGCTGTTCATGACGAAGGACAAGGCGAAAAGCGACGTCGCGTCCGTGGACTTCACGAATCTGAACGGCAAGAAGGTGCTCGTGCAATCGTCGAGCGCGGCGGCCACCGAGGTGCAAGAGGCGCTCGGCCTGGCGTCCACCAGCGTGATGGCCACGGTAGGCGACGGATTCGACGCGTTGAACAAGGGCACGTCGGACTATTTCGTCGCCGATGCGGCGGCGGGCGACTATTTCGCGCGCGACTACGACGGCATCGTGAACGTTGGGTTTTTAAGCTCCACGTCCGTGCGCCCCGTCTACGCGGCCACGCTCTCGGCAGGCTCCGAGCTGGGAGACGCGGTGGCAAAGGCGCTGGACTCGCTGGTTTCAAACGGCACGATGCGCCTGTTCGCGGACAAGTGGCTGGGCACGCAAGGCGAGGCGCTCCTGCCCGGCAAGACCGACATGTCCACGCTGCCGGACAGCTTCGCGGCGGCGCCCCGTCAGCAAAACTGAGCGGCCCGCCGGCAAAACTGAAAAGACATCGCGCGCGCGGCGCGTATCGGCGCTATCATCCAAGGCAGGAAACGGCGCGCACAAGCGCCTTCGGCAAAAGCAAGGAGGTCCATCATGGCTATCACCGTTACCGGACGAAAGACGAGCGTCACCCCTGCTTTGAAGGACTACGTGGACGAGAAGGTGGGTCGCGCGCTCGAGGTGTTCGACCGTGCCGCGCTGGCCGCCGAGGTCGTCTTGCGCGCGGAGAAGAACCCCGCGAACCCCAAAAACGCGATTTGCGAGGTCACGGTGCGCGCGAAAGGCGCCGTCATCCGCGTGGCCGAGGCCGAGACGGACATGTACGCCGCCATCGACGTGGCCGCCGACAAGGTGGCGCGCCAGCTGCGCAAGTACAAGACCAAGGTCGTGGACAGGCGCGGCGGGCGCGGCTCCATCCGCGAGCTCGAGCCGGAGCAGCTCGACATCGAGCTGCCCGCCGTGGACGTGGAAGACGACGACGACTTCATGGTGCGCACCAAGGAAGTCGAGATGGAGCCCATGACCGAGGAGCACGCGCTGGTGCAGACCGACCTGCTCGGCCACGACTTCTACGTCTACTTCGACCAAGACGCCCACCAGATCCAGGTCGTGTACCACCGCAAGAACGGCGGCTACGGCATCATCAAGCCGGTGGTGAAGGCCTGAAGGGCGGGGGACGGCCGCAGGTCTTCAGGCCGGGCCGCGGATTTCGTCCGCGCGTTCGCGTGCAGGCAAAGGAGGGGCGCTGCAACGAAAATGTTGCAGCGCCCTTTTTTCACGCCTTCGTGAAGGCGCCGGCTGCCTTGCCCGCGCAAGCCGGTCCGCCCCGTGCGCCTAGTGCGCCTTTTGGGCGTAGGCCGCCGAGATGGCCGAGCAGGCCTCGTCGGCGAACAACGTGAGGAACTTCGAGTCGTTGTCTTTCAGGTGCACGTAGACCGCGCGCCTGCCCCTCGCCGCCAGCGCGGAGAAATCGCCCAGCGCCTCGGCGTTTTCCACGTCGCCCAAGGTGTAGTCCTTGTGCGGGATCTTTATGTCGTAGGGCTCGTCGGAGCTGACCATGAGGAACACGCCCGTGTTCGAGCCGCCCTTGTGCAGCTGGCCGGTCGAGTGCAGGTAGCGCGGGCCTATCTCCAGACACGACGACGTCTGCAGGCGGTCGGCCACGCGGTGCCGCACGCGCTCCAGGCACTCGCGGCGCCCCACGCCCCGAAACGGCAGGAAGGCGTTGAACGAGAAGTAGTCGTTTTCGCCGATAGAGCGAAACAGCCGGCGCAGCGCAAAGCCCAGGCCCATGTCCTCGAGCTGCGCGCCGGACAGCCCCTCGAGCAGCGAGGAGCTGATGTAGACGCGGTCGGCGCCGCATATGTCGCAGACCTCGTAGGCACGCCAGGCCGGCTGGCCGTCCGCACCCGCGGGCACCGCAAACGAGGCCGCCCCGTCGAGGGCCAGCAACTCGCGCGTGGCCACCTTCGTGCTCTCCACGTCGGGCTGGTCGAAGGGGTTGATCTGCATCAGCCATCCGGCGAAGGCCACGGCGTACTCCCACACGAGGAAGTAGTTGGCCATCGCGTTCACATCGGGGATGTCCACGCGAAACACCGGCAGCTCGGGGTGCAGGCAGGTGCGGGCGTGCTCGAAGGCCTCGCTGTTGTCGATGTTGCACAAGATGACGCTGCGGTCGGCGTGGTAGTCGGCCAAGATCCCGGCGTCCACCTCGACGTTGGGCAGTATGCCGACGCCGTTCTTGCCCAGCGACTCGGCCACCAGCTGCTCGACCCACAGGCCGAACACCTGGTTGCGCGGGGGCATGATCAGCGAGAACTTGTCGCGGCCGTCGCGCCAGTTCTCGTAGAGGAAGGCGGCCAGGCGCAGCGCGGGGTTGGCGGGGGAGTCGGACGCGCAGCGCTGCTCCATCTCGACGGCGTCGGCCAGGGTCTGCTCGACGTCGATGCCGACCGAGGCCATGGGCATCAGGCCGAACACCGACAGCGCCGAGTAGCGCCCGCCCACTTCGGGGCAGCCGTGCAGCACGGCGCGCCACGAGTTCTTGCGCGCGACGGCCTCCAGCTCGCTGCCCGGGTCGGTGATGGCGACGAAGCGCGCGCCGGCGGCCTCCTCGCCCAGGTGGGCGCACACGTACTTCCACGCGACGTGGCTGGCCACCGTGGGCTCGAGCGTGGTGCCGGACTTCGAGGAGACGATGTAGAGCGTGCGCGCCGGGTCCGACGATCCCAGGATGTGGTTCACGTAGACAGGCGACAGCGAGTCCATCGTGCGGAAGGGGATCTCGTCGGGGACTTCGAGGCTGTGCAGTTTGGTGATGGTCTGGGCCGCCTGCGTCGAGCCGCCCTGGCCTATGAGGACCACGGCGTCGAGGCCCTCGCCGCGCGCCTGCTGCGCGAGTATGGCCACCTCGGCGGGGTCGGTGGGAGGGGCGCTGGCCAGGGTGGTCCAGCCCAGGCGCGTCGCCGCGTAGGCGGCCGTCTCGTCGTCGAAGCCGAAGACCGATCCGTCTTTTGCCGCCATGCGCGAGGGCACATGGTGCTCGATCAGCTTGCGTGCCGCATCCGATGCGCCCAGCGAGGCGCCGTCGATGAAGGACATGAGAGATCCTTTCCGTGCGTTTCGTGCAATAGCCCGCAAGCGCGCCTGCGCGTCCTGCTCGCGGGTGGTGCGGGCAGCGCCGGACGTGGCGCCGGTGCCGCACGTCGCGGCAGCCGAAGCCGAATGCCGCGAAAAAGCAAAGCGCCGCAATTATACTGCACTATTTCGCTCCTCCGCATGGTACAATATAAATTCTGCATGCTAGGAGGACATGGTTTATGGATGAAGAGCCCATCACGAAGCAAGTGGCCTACGTCAACAGGATACACAAGACGCTCATCGACATGAAGGGCAAACGCCTGCGCGTGCGCGCCAACCTCGGCCGCTCTAAAATCGTCGAGCGCGAGGGCACGCTGATGCAGGCGCACAACTCGCTGTTCATCATCGAGGTGGACGAGAAGCGCGGGCGCAAGGCGCGCCAGTCCTTCCAATACGTCGACGTCCTCACGGGCACCGTCGAGCTGACCGACCTCGACAACGGAGCGCGCCTCTTCCCCGAGCTGCAAGAAGAGATTTTCTAACGCCGCCTCGAAAAGGGCGCACATGCCATCCATATACGCATACGCAAAGGTGAACCTGCTGCTCGCGGTGGAGTATCCGCCCGTCGGCGGGTTCCACGCGCTGCGCTCGGTGTTCCAGACCGTGGACCTGGCCGACGAGCTGGATTTCTCGTGCGTGCCGCGCGCCGAGCTGGCGGAGTTTCGCGAAGAGGGAAAAGGCGGCTCGTGCGGCGCGGGCCGTGGCGGCGCGGGGTGCGAGGCCGGCAGCGCCGAGGGCCGTGCCGGCGACGGGGGCGGCGGCGCCGTTGCGGGCGGGCGGCTCGCGTTCACGCGGGCGGGCAGCGCCGTGGTCGTGGAGTGCGTGCCGGATGTGGGGCGGCCTTGCGCGGACAACCTGGTGTTTCGCGCGCTCGACGCGATGGAGCGGGCATGCGGGCACGTGCTCGCGGGCGCGGACGAGGCCTTGCGCGTGCGGGTGAGGAAGAACATCCCGGCAGGCGGCGGGCTGGGCGGGGGGTCTGCCGACGCCGCCGCGGCCATCTCCTGGTATGCCGCCCGGCACGGCGTCGACGCGCGCGGCCCGCAGGCGCTGGCCGTGGCCGCCGAGCTGGGCAGCGACGTCGCGTGCTTTCTCTATGGCGGCGCCACGCTCATGTCGGGCAGGGGCGAGCGCCTGGAGCGGCTGCTGCCGCCGTTTTCGCTGCCGATCGTGCTGATGGGCGATGCGCGCGGCAACTCGACGCCCGCCGTCTACGAGGCGTTCGACGCCGCGCCCGCCCCGCCCGCGGACGCCCGCGCGCTCGTGCAGCTGATGCAGGAATGCGCCATCCCCTCCTCGCTCGCGCGGGCCTGCGCGAACAACCTGCAAGAGGCCGCCTTTTCCTGCAATCCCGAATTGCGCGCGCGCGTCGAACGTGCCCAGGCCGCCCCCGACGTGCTGAACGCCCTCGTCACGGGCAGCGGCTCGACCTCCTACGCCATATGCGCAGACGATGCGGCGGCGCAGCGCTTCGCCGTGCGCGCGGCCTCGTACTCGGCATGGACGCGCGTCGTCCACGCCGTCGCCCGCTAGCCCCCGCCCCGCCCGCCGAAACCCGCGCGCCGTCATTCACCCTGCCGAAACCCGCGCGCCGCCATCCATTCCGCCGAAACCCGCGTATCGCCCCCCCCTTGCCGGGCGAAGAAAGCGGCGGTCGGGGAATGCGCGGAAAGCAGGCGCACGCGGCCTATTCGGCCCTGCGGTATGCCGTCGCCCTCGCGGCGCCGACTTTCTCGACCGTGCCCTCGTCTTGCAGCTTCTTGAGGATGCGCTCGATCGTGCGTTTGCCCATGAGGGGGTTGGCGGCCATGATGTCGTACTTCGTGGCCGTGCCCACCAGCCGCTCGAAGTACGCGCGCAGCATCTCCTCGTTGCCGCCGGGCGCCGATAGACGCGCGAATCTCCGGTCGAGTTCCTTGTAGCAGGCCGTCATGACGCCGAGCATGTACGTGACGAACGGCACATAGTCGTTCTCGCCATCCTGCCAGCCGGCCGAGCTTGCCGCAAGCGCCTCGTAATAGGTTTCCTTCGTGCGCTCTATCTCCCTTTCCACTGACACGTACTTGCCCACCGTGTAACCGCAGCGGTAGAGCAGCAAAAGCGTCAGCAGCCTGCTCATGCGGCCGTTGCCGTCGTTGAACGGATGAATGCTCACGAAGTCGAAGACGAAGAGAAGCGAGACGAGCAACGGGTCGTAGACCCCCTCTTCGAGCCGGAGGCGATGCTCTTCGCAAATCCTCTCGATTGCGGCAGGGGTCGCCGCTGCGCTCGTGGGCCTGAACCGCGCCACCGGCTTGCCGTCTTCCGCGCGCTCGGCAATCACGTTGTCGGCGTCTTTCCACTGCCCGGCAAAGGAATCTCCGCTGAACCTGTACAGGTCGCGATGCAGCTGGAGAATCACCCCGGGAGTCACCAAGATCGCATCGTGGCTTTCGTGGATCATGTCCAAGACGTACCTGTATCCCGCGATTTCCCGCTCGTCGCGGTTCTTCGGCTCGGCTTTGCCGACCATCAACTCGCGCAGGCGCTTGCCCGACGTCGAAACATTCTCGATCTTGTTGGACGCGTCCGTGCTCTGGATCTTTGCCGTCTCGACGAGGTTTTCGAGGATATCCGGACGCATCGCAGCATAAAGCTCCTGCTTTCCCCGATGCTCCCTCATGTCCCCGATGGCGGCCATGACCTCGGGCGTCATGAGAGCGCGCAACTGCCTGGAATATTCGAATTGGGACACCTTCACCTTCGCCATCCTTCAAGTATCTTCGCCACTTTTTCGCATATGGCGAATATAGAATGAGAACGGCGAAGATACAAGCCCGCCAGCCGCCCGCCGCATCGCCGCCGTGTGCATCGGCCTTGCCGTGCTTGCCTGCGCGGCGGCCGGCATCGCCGTCGCGTTGAACAACCCGGGCGTCGTCTACGACAAGTACGCGCCCGTCACCGTCGTCCAAAACCTCTCCGAGGAGGCGCGCGCCGACTCGTGGTTCACCATCCAGTTCAAGGAGTCCGGCTCTGCCGACGGCGTGGCCTACCGCCAGGCGATTATCGATCCTAGCTCCTGCTTCATGGCGACGGCCGCGCTCGATAGCGCGACTTTGACGAAACTGTACGACGGCACCGCGACCGTGAGCGAGGCGGCTACGGTGAACTACCGCTCGGCCTCCGACATCGCCGCCGACATGGCGGTGCTGCACGGCACGGCGGACGCGAACAACCAGGACGAGGACAAGACGGCCGTCACGTCCCGCTGGAAGGGCATTCGGGGAGGTGACTCGCCTCGGAGGGTCAGCGGTTAACTTTTTTCTGGCAGCAAATTTCTTCGCTATGAGCTTTGCGCCTGTCTTCACAGGTTTGTAATTCGATTTTATTTTCACCTCGGATATGCATATAATCTAAATCGTATTTTACTTTTCAAACAAAGGGACACCGCATGATACTGCGCGAAAAATACCTCTCCGAATTGCGCCAATGGAGGGGCAAAGACGTCGTCAAGGTCATCACGGGCGTCAGGCGCTGCGGCAAGTCCACGCTCATGGAACAATGGGCCAGCGAGCTCGTGAACGACGGCGTGCCGGCCGGCAGCGTGATCTGCATCAACCTCGAGATGGTGGAAAACGAGGGTCTGCTGGAGTACCACGCCCTGCACGAATCCGTGCTGGGCAGGTGCGAGGGCGACTCGATGCACTACGTGCTGCTCGACGAGGTGCAAAACGTGCCCGACTTCCAGAAGACCATCGACAGCCTGCAGGCCAGACCCAGCATCGACCTGTACATCACGGGCTCCAATGCGCTGCTTTTGAGCGGCACGCTCGCCACGCTGCTTTCCGGCCGCTACGTGGAAGTGAAGATGCTGCCCCTTTCCTTCGCAGAGTACGCGCAGGCGCACCCCGAAGACGGCGCGACGCCCTCGCGCCTCTGGTCGAACTATCTCCACGAAGGCTCGTTTCCCGCCGTCGTGCAGCTCGGCGGCAGCGACTCGCTCGTGTTCGACTACCTCGACGGCATATTGAACACCATCCTGGTGAAGGATGTGGCGCAGCGCACCAACGGCAGCGCCCCGCTGCTGCGCCGTCTGGCCGCATACCTCTATGACAACGTCGGCAACCTGGCCAGCCCCGCGTCCATCGCCAAGGCGATGACAGCCGCCGGCGCCAAGGTCTCCGCGCCCACGGTGTCGCGCTACCTGGAGGCGCTCGAGGCGGCATTCGTCGTGTACCCGGCGCACCGCTTCGACATACGGGGCAAGCGTGTGCTGAAGCAGGACAGCAAATACTACGCGGTCGACGCGGGGCTGCGGCGCATGCTCTGCTCCAACAACGTGCGCGACACGGGGCGGCTGCTGGAAAACGTCGTGTTCCTGGAGCTGCTGCGCCGCGAGAAGAGCGTCTACGTGGGCAACGGGCCTTGCGGCGAGATCGACTTCGTGACCAACGGATCTGCAGGGACGAAGTATTGGCAGGTCTGCGAGACGGTCGCCGACGAGAAGACCCTGCAGCGCGAATTGTCTTCGTTCAAGGGCGCGCGCGACAACTACCCCAAGACGCTCATCACGCTCGACGACGCGCGGCCAACGTCTTACGACGGCATCGAGTGCGTGTACGCGCTCGACTGGCTGCTGGAGAGCCGAGAGGCATCATGAAGCTAGATGCTGCTGAGGGCGAACACCTCGAGTTCAAGCAATAGGGCTGCTGAGGGAGCTGGTGGATGACGGCATCGGATTTTTTGCTTGACAAAAAGTTCGCAGCGGTTAACATCTTGGTTTGCACAGGCTAACTTTACCGATGGGGCTGCGGCGCGTGGGCGTGGCAGCCGGAGGCGGCGCGGCGCGGGAGCGTTGCGAAACGAGGCGCCCGCGCAGCTCGCTTGCGGGCTTGCGGCGCGAGATGAAAGGCAGATGAGGCAGATGACGCTCAACGACGTGAAAACAGGCGATTCCTGCGAGGTCGTGCGCTTGAACGACAAGGGCCAGACGCGCCGGCGCATCATGGACATGGGCATCACGAAGGGCGCGAAGATCTCGGTGCAAAAGGTCGCCCCGCTGGGAGACCCCATCGAGCTGAACGTGCGCGGCTACCGCTTGAGCCTGCGCAAGTCCGACGCGCGCGGCATCGAGGTCGTCCCCGCGTAGGGGCGCCTTTCCCGGGGAGCACGCCTTCCCCTGTGCCGCGCGGGCGCCTTCCTCGCCTCGCGGCACACGGTTTCAGGGTTTCGAGAGGGGCGGCCCGCAAAGCCGCCCCCTTTTCGGCACAAGGGTAAGCAGAGGCTAACTTTAGCCTCGGACAGAAAGGGCACGACGAACATGAGCTGCACTATCGCGTTGGTGGGCAACCCGAACTCGGGCAAGACCACCCTCTTCAACCAGATGACGGGCAACCACCAATACACAGGCAACTGGCCCGGCGTGACCGTCGAGCGCAAGACCGGCAACCTGCGCGGCGACACGAGCGTGCAGTTCGTCGACCTGCCCGGCATCTACTCGCTGTTGCCGTACTCCTCAGACGAGGTGGTCGCGCGCACCTTCCTCGAGGAAGGCGAGCCGGACGCCATCATCGACTGCGTGGACGCCTCCAACCTGGAGCGCAACCTCTACCTGACCACGCAGCTCATGGAGTTCGGCGTGCCGGTGGTCGTGGCGCTGAACCAGATGGACATCGTGCGCAAGCGCGGCTACACCATCAAGAGCCGCGAGCTGGAAAAGGTGCTGGGCGTGCCCGTCGTCGAGGTCTCGGCGCTGAAAGGCGAGGGCATCGCCGAAGTGGTGAAGGCCGCGACCTGCGCCGCCGAGGCGGGCGAGGCTCCGCGCCCCGTGCGCTTCTCCTCCGAGCTGGAGACCTACCTCAAGCAGGTGGAAGAGCATCTGCCGGCCGACATCCCGGCCGCCCTGCGCCGCTACCATGCCATCAAGTTCTTCGAGCGCGACGCCGAGATCGTCGCCGAGCACGGCAAGACCGAGGCCATCGACAAGATCGTCATCGACGCCGAGAGCGCCTTCGACGACGCCTCCGACGCCATCATCACCAACGAGCGCTTCAAGTTCATCGAGGGGTTCGTCTCGCGCGTGCACAAGCGCTCCATCTCCGGGCTCACGCGCACCGAGGCCATCGACCGCGTGGTCTTGAACCGCGTGGCGGCCATCCCCATCTTCGTCGCGATCATCGCCTTGATCTACTACATCTCGATATCGACGGTGGGCACCATCGCAACCGACTGGGCAAACGACGGCGTCTTCGGCGAGGGCTTTTTCATCGGAGCCGGCCAGGAGCAATACGACGAGGCGAAGGGCGCCTACGACGAGGCGCAAGGCCAGATCGGCGCGTTTCTCGCGGCGGCCGAGCAAAAGGGCGTCGACACCGCCCAGGTGGCGACGTTTGTCGGGGAGAAAGCCGAGGAGGGTGCCGACCCGGGTTCGGCGGCCGGCAAGGAGGCCATTGCGAAGTTCACCGCCGATGCAGCCGGCGTGCAGACGAGCTATGCCACGGTAGACGAGGAAACGGGCGAGGCGAGCACGTCGCAGGTGGATGCGTCCACCTTCGCGGAGGCGGTGCAGGTCCAAAAGCCCGACCCCGCCGCCTTCGGCTTTTGGGTGCCCGGCATCCCGACGCTCGTGGAAAACGGCTTGAAATCGGTGGGCTGCGCCGACTGGCTGCAAGACCTGATCTTGAACGGCATCATCGCCGGCGTGGGCGCGGTGCTGGGCTTCGTGCCGCAGATCATGATCTTGTTCTTCTTGCTGGCCATACTGGAGGGCTGCGGCTACATGGCGCGCGTCACCTTCATCCTCGACCGGCTGTTCCGCCGCTTCGGCCTGTCGGGCAAGACCTTCATCCCGATGATCGTGGGCACGGGCTGCGGCGTGCCGGGCATCATGGCGTCGCGCACCATCGAGTCCGAGGCCTCGCGGCACCTGACCGTCATGACGACGACCTTCATGCCCTGCTCGGCCAAGCTGCCCATCATCGCCTTGATCGCCACGGCGTTTTTCGGCGGCGCCTGGTGGGTCGCGCCGTTTGCCTATTTCCTCGGCATCTTCTCCATCGTCGTGAGCGGCATCATGCTGCGCAAGACCAAGCCCTTCATCGGCGAGACGACGCCCTACATCATGGAGCTGCCCGAATACCGCCTGCCGCGCTTCGTGGACCTGCTGCGCAGCATGTGGGAGCGCGCGTGGGCCTTCATCAAGAAGGCGGGCACCGTCATCTTGGCGGCCACCATCATCGTGTGGTTCTTGTCCGGCTACGGCTTCGAGGACGGCGTGTTCTGCGCGGTCTCGAACTCCGACAACTCGCTGCTCGCGGCCTTCGGCAACGCGATCGCGTGGATCTTCGTCCCGCTGGGGTGGGGCAACTGGGAGGCCGCCTCGGCGACCGTCACCGGTTTTCTGGCCAAGGAAAACCTCGTCTCCACCATGGCGGTGCTCTACGGCGGCGACCCGAGCGTGCCCTGGACGCTCACCTTCGGCGCCGGCCTGGCCGAGCTCAACGGCGGCGTGGTGGCCGTGGGCGTCGCGGCGGCGTTCAGCTTCATGGTGTTCAACCTGCTGTGCGCGCCGTGCTTTGCGGCCATGGGCGCGATCAAGCGCGAGATGGGCGGCTTCAACAAGTGGTTCTGGGCGGCGCTGGGCTACGAGTGCGGCTACGCATGGGTCATGGCCACCATCATCTTCCAGCTGTCCGCGTGGGCGCTCACGGGCACCTTCACCGCCTTCACCCTGCTGGGCATCGCGTTGCTCGCCTTCATCTTGTTCATGCTGTTTCGCCCGTTTCCCAAAGGGCGCGAGGCCGAGGGCACGGCTGTTCCCGCGGCCGCAGCCGGCGACGCGGCGTAGGGGGTGATGGCGCGCCGGCGCTATGGGCGCGCGACATAGGGTTGCAGACGGGCTGCCGCGGGGTTCGCGCCTCGCGGCAGCTTTTATGCTCGGGTGCAACCATTGCCATATACTGCGTAACGCAATATCATGCGTAACGAAATATTTTGCATATCGAGGCTGGAGCAGGACATGCGGACACAGGTGAATTCGAGTGCCGAGGCGGGCGGCATCGTGCGCAGGGTGCGCGAGGATGCGGGGCTGTCGCGCTCCGCGCTTGCCGCCGAGGCGAAGGTCAGCCCCAGGACCTTGTTCGCGTTCGAGCGCGGCTGCAACGACAACATCGGGCTCGCGTCCTTCATCCGCATGCTGTCCGCGCTCGGCCTGACCCTCTCGGTGGACGACGGGAAGGGCGGCGGCGCGCCCGCGGCCGGCGCAGGCGCGCCCGACGGTGCGGCCTTTCACGGCAAATGGGAAGAGCTGGGCGAGACCTGGCGCCTTGACGGAGACGGGCAATGAGCACACGCCGACACTCCCAGCTCGCGGTCTTCATCGGCGACGTGCGCTGCGGCACGCTGGCAGAGGCGGTCACCGGCGCCCTGAGCTTTAAATACGACGCCGGCTACGAGGGGGTGCCCCTGTCGCTTTCCATGCCTATAGGCTTGGCCGAATACGGCGACCGCGTCGCGCGCCCCTATTTCATGGGGCTTCTGCCCGACGAGGAGGCGACGCGTGCCGCCATCGGTGCGAAGTACGGCGTCTCGGGGGACAACCCCTTCAGGCTGCTCGCATGCATCGGGGGCGATTGCCCTGGCGCCGTCCGCGTCCTTGCCGACGACGACGCCGATGGCACGTGGACGAGCCCTGCTGCCCTGGTCGAGCTTTCGGACGAAGACATCGCCGCCCTCTTGGCCGCCGTAAGGGAAGACGCGTCGGCCGCGTGGACGGGGCGGGCGGATTCGGGCGGTCGGTGGTCGCTGGGCGGTTGCCAGGCAAAGCTTGCCCTCTGCCGGCGCGGTGGCACGTGGTTTCGCTGTGAGGGCAGCGCGCCCAGCACGCATATCCTGAAGCCGGGCGTCGCCGGCATGGACAACCAGGCTCTCGTCGAGTACCTCTCCATGAGGGTGGCCGACGCGATTGGCTTGCCGACGGCCGGGGTGTCCTTCGAGCGTTTCGAGGATGAATGGGCCGTCGTCATCGAGCGCTACGACCGCGCGCGAAACGGACAGATGGTCGAGAGAATTCACCAGGAAGACCTCTGCCAGGCACTCGGCGTCTCCCCACTTCGGAAATACGCCGACCAAGGCGGTCCGAGCACGCCGCAGATCCTTGCATTGCTCAGGGAAACGGGCGCGCACGCCCGCGACAATGCTTACAGGTTCGTGCTCTACCTGTTCTTCAACTACCTGGCCGGCGCGACGGATGCCCATGCCAAGAACCACTCGCTCGTCTTTCCCGCCGCCGGCCAGGTCAGGCTGGCGCCCCTCTACGATGTCGCGTCCATCGCGCCGTACAAAAGCTTGGCCCCGAGCCGGCGCAAGCCCCTGCGCGCTGCCCTTTCGATTGGGGGCGAGAACCGTTTCGGCTTCGTCGGCGGCGAAGAGGTCGAGAAGATGGTCGGGCAGTGCGGCCTCGAGGAGTGCGGGCTGGGGGCGAAGATGTTGAAGCGCCGCTTCGCGAAGATGGCCGAGGCGATTCCGCCTGCTTTGGCCGCCGAGCTGGAGCGCGCAGCGGCCGACGGGCTGCCCGGCGTCGAGCGGCTTGCCGGCCCCATGCTGAAGGAAATCGCCGCAAACTGCAGGCGCACCCTCTCCGCCCTCTAGCCGCCCGCCAACTTGCTCGCGGGAACCGGATTTCGCGCTTTCGGCAGTTTCACTGTGTGCGGTATCGCCGTTGACAGGGGCTTTGCGCTATGGTGAAAGCCTCGCAGGCGAGTTCGACGGCGCATCTTATTCCCTCTCTAAGCTGGCGGCTGAATTGTTGGGCAATCCCGAGGCCAGCGTGCAAGGCCCGGCGTATTTCACCTACGAGCGCAGGCGCTTGACCGATTTGCGCGATGAAGCCGAAAGCGGCGTCCTCTAGCTTGTTTTGAGCCAGCGCATGCGCGCTGGATTCCAACGCGTATGCGTGTGTGCCCTCTCGAAGACCGGCATGTAGAGTTTCCGCGCTATCTGCTGTGCGCTGTTCAACTCGGGGGCGATACCGCCGATTTTGGCTTGGCGAGCCATTTTTTCGGTCCCTCGCTGTTTTCAGCGGGCAGCACGAGTTGCTGCGACTAACGCTAGCGTGCAAGCGGGTGCCGCGGAGTGGCGCGTCGCGTCTTTCCTGAACCATGAAAGAGCTCGGAGGCGTTCGGATAGAAATGACAATCAAGATTCATCCTTGAATTAGCGAAAATTTGCGAAAACAAGGACGAGTTTTATCAAAAATCTGCGAAAATCAGGACGAAAGGAGGTCGCAATGCAACGTGACGCTATGGCTGAACTGGTGAAGTGGAAAAACAGCGCCCGTCGCAAGCCGCTCGTGCTGAACGGCGCCAGGCAGGTGGGCAAGACATGGCTCTTGCGCGAGTTCGGCAAACGGCATTTCGACAACGTCGCCTATGTCAACTTCGACAGCGATGCAAGCGTCGTGAAGCAGTTCGACCTCGATTTCGACACGGGCAGGCTGATCACCGCGCTCCAGGCGCACACGCACGAGAAAATCCAGCCGCACAAGACCCTCGTCATATTCGACGAGATTCAAGAATGTCCCGCGGCGCTGACTTCTCTCAAGTACTTCTGCGAGAACGCGCATGAATATGCCGTGTGCGCAGCGGGTTCGCTGTTGGGGGTAACGGTGCATTCGGGAAGCGGCTATCCTGTGGGCAAGGTGAGCAATCTCGATCTGCACCCTCTTACTTTTTTCGAGTTCCTGGACGCCGTGGGCGAAGGGCAGCTTCGCGAGCTCATAAGCGCCTCCAATCTCCAGACATTGGTTTCGTTTCACGAGAAACTGAAAAGCCTGCTCAGAACCTATTGTTTCGTGGGCGGTATGCCCGAGGCCGTGTGCGCGTTTGCGGACAGCGGCAACCTGGACGAGGCGCGCGATGTGCAACGCGACATACTGCTCGGCTATGAACGCGATATATCCAAGCACCTGTCTCCTAAAGAGACCGAGCATTGCCTGGCGGCGTTCAAGTCGATTCCGCAGCATTTGGGACGCGAGAACAAGAAGTTCGTCTTCGGCAATATCGCCTCCGGTGCCCGTGCGAGCAACTATCGCTTTGCCATCACGTGGATGGTGCAAGCCGGCATCGCCTTGCGCGTGCCCCGCGCATCGAAACCGGGCGTGCCGTTGGGGGCGTACAGCGACGATTCTGCTTTCAAGCTGTTCATGTGCGATGTCGGCTTGCTTGGCGCGTCGAGCGGCATCGACGCTGGAAGCGTTATCGACGGGAACAGGATATTCACGGAATTCAAGGGGGCGCTTGCCGAGCAATATGTCTGCCAACAGCTTTTCGCAGCCGGGTTCTCACCGAGCTATTGGTCGGCGAGAAACTCGACAGGCGAAATCGATTTTCTGGTGCAACGCGGCGGGCGGATATACCCCATAGAGGTGAAGGCGGAGGAAAATCTCCGCGCGAAGAGCCTGCGCGCCTTCAACGAGAGATTCGACGGGGTGAGTTGCAGGAGGTTGAGCGGCTCGCCGTATCGCGAGCAGGACTGGATGGTGAACGTGCCCCTGTACGCCGCGTGCGCTCCGGATGTTTGGGGGTAGCCCTGCTGCTGCGGGAGCAGGCGCCCCATCGACCTGCACGACGAAGCGAAAAAGCGGCATCCTCCAGCTTGTTTTCCCTGTTGTCCCTTCGCGTACAGGCGAAGGGACGGCTTTTCAGGAGCCTTGGCGCGTCGAGAGGTATTCCGAGGCCGTCAGCTTAGGAGTGGGGGAGCGCGTGAACGCGGCGGCGTCCCTCGTGATGATGTAGTCCGCGCCCTCGATTTCGGCGATTGCGCGGAGCAGGCCGTTCTCGAAGTCCGGCTCGTCGGACTCGAGCGCGCGCATGACGCCGTCGCGGTCCATCGCCGGGACATAGCACGCGCCGGCGAACAGGCGCAGCCAGCGCCTTTCGAGTTCTTCGTCGAGGTCGCGCCGCGCTATGTAGTAGAAGTCCTTCAGCGAGCAGGCGGCTACGAGCCCGATTGCCTTGCGCCGCGCGATCGCGGTGAAAAGCTGCGCCGCCTCCTGCGAGCCCGGTCTGCCGGAAAGCGCTACGTCCAACAGGAAGTTCGTGTCCAAGAAGAGCTTATCCACGGCGGGCTGCCAGTTCGCGTTTCAGGTCCTGCGGGGAGAGGTTCTCGAGGAACTCGCTTCTCGGGGTGATGGCGCGCAGCTCGGAGAACTCCTCTTCCAGGGAGCGCCGCGCCTCGTCTTCGGCGTCGTCGGCCGCCGGGACGACCCCGGTCTCGGAAATCTGCTGCCAGACGCAGCGGATGACCTCGGCTTGCGTCGAGCCCGCCCCCTCGATGAAGAACTGCGCTCTCTTCGCCACCGCAGCGTCCACCCGTCCTGCCACCAGCGCGCTCGGCATAGTGCACCTCCTTGTTAACAAACGCAGTTAACATTGTAGCACGGCACGTCGCCCGCTGCGCCCGCTGCCGCTTGAGTATTCGATTCGAGTGTGCGCGCGGTTGGGGGCGCGGACGCGAGCGCAGGTGAATCAGGCATCCGGGTGTCAGGCGCCCAAGGCGGCGATGGGGACGACGTAGACGCCGTCGGGGCGGCGGTAGGCCATCTCGCCCACCCCCACGACGACGGCGAGGAAAGAGGGCGGCTTCGTACGTGCCTGCGGGTCCTTGCCCAGCTTCTTCGCCAGGCGCAGGAGCGCTTTGGCGCCTTCATCCGTCTTGCCGCACCATTTCGTGCCCGAGACCTTCACCGCGCCGAAAAGCGAGAGATAGCGCTCGACCAGTGCGTCTGCGAGACGCGACGTGTAGTCTCCTTCGATGATCCCGGTGCCCATGACAAGTCCTTTGGCCTGCGAAATCCAGAAAAACGAATTTTTCCCCACCGGAGAAACGAATTTTCCAAGCCCGGGAAAACGAATTTCCGGCCGCTGCGAAGACGCCGTTTTCGCAGCGGGGCGCTACTCGGCGACGCCGTCTTCGGTGAAGACGGCGCAGACGAGCTCGGCGGGCGTCACGTCGAAGGCGGGGTTGAAGGCCTCTGCATCCGCCGGCGCCACGGGCAGCCAGTCGCGCCCGCTCGGCATGCAGCGCACCTCGCGCGGGTCGCGCTGCTCGATTTCCACCTCGGCGCCGCGCGCCAGCCCCGCGTCGAAGCTGCTGTTCGGCGCGGCCACGTAGAAGGGCACGTCGTGGTGGTGCGCGAGCACGGCCAGCGCATAGGTGCCTATCTTGTTCGCGAAATCGCCGTTCGCGCAGATGCGGTCCGCGCCCACGACCACCGCGTCCACTTCACCGGCCTGCATGAGCGCGCCTGCCATGTTGTCGCACACGAGGGCGTAGGGCACGCCCGCGCGTCCGAGCTCCCATGCCGTCAGGCGCGCGCCCTGCTCGACCGGGCGCGTCTCGTCCACCCACACGCGCTCGACCAGCCCGCGCGCGTGCGCCTCGTAGACGACGCCCAACGCGGTGCCGCCGTGCACGGTGGCCAGCGAGCCGGCGTTGCAATGCGTCTCGATGCGCAAGGGGCGCCCCAGGCGCGCGGACAGCTTCGCCAGCTCGTCGGCGCCGTTTCTCGCGATGGCCGCGCACGTGGCCACGTCCTCTTCGGCCATCTCGCAGGCGCGGGCGCGCATCTGCCCGGCTATCGCCGCAGGCGTCGTGGGCACCGCAGACGTCGCGGCGGCGCCGGCCCCTCCGTTCGCCGTGCCGCCCCTGTTCGCCGCCCCGTCCCCGCCTGCCGCGTGCGCCAGCTCGACCATTTGCGCGACGGCCCAGCTCAGGTTCACGGCGGTGGGGCGCACGGCGGCTATCTCGGCGGCGCGCGCGTCCAGCTCGGCGAGAAAGGCCTCGCGTCCGCCCGGTTCGCCGGCTATGGCGGCGTTCTTGCGCATCCACTCGTTTTCCGCCCACAGCACGACGGCAAACGCGCCCGCCACGCCGATGGCCGGCGCCCCGCGCACCGCCAGGTCCTCGATGCACTCGCAGACCTGCGTGCTGTTGAAGCAGTCGACGTAGACCAGCTTGTGCGGCAGCTCGCGCTGGTCGATCAGGCGCAGCTCGCCTTGGGCGCTCGGCGTCGGCGGCGTCCACTCGAGCGTGCGGGGTATGTCTGCAAGCGGCATCGGAGTCTCCTTCGCGCGCGGGCGCCTCCCGCGCCGCCGTCTTTCACCCCGGCAGGCGAGGGACGCCCCTCTTCACATTCTCGCGCTCGATTGTAACGCGCGGCGCTTCTCGCAGGGCCGGTCGCGCCGGCTTCTGCGGCACGGTCGCGCCGGCGAGGTCCACGCCAAGGGCGCCTTCCCCATCGGGAGGACGCCCGAATGCGCCGTCGGGTGCCCGTCGTGCCATCGCAGGCGCGGCCACAACTACCTTGCGACCTTCGTGGACCTCGACGCCGAGAACCTTCTTGACGGCACATAGGCTCGCGTTTGCGACGCGGCCAGGTGACGGTGCGTGGGCGGCAAAAGCCTTTTCCTGTTCATCCTTGCACGTATCTTGTCGAACGCCCCCGACGCCCGGTCGGCTTCAGCACGCCCCCATCGACCATCTCCTTTATCCTGCGGTAGGCAGTCGCCGTCGACACTCCGAGCAACTCGGCCGCCTCCGAGGTGGATATGGACCCGCTCGCGCGCACCGCGTCCAAGACCGTATTCGCCTTCCCCCGCGCCTTCTCCTTCGCCCCTTTCGGCTGCGCAGTGCCGCCGGCAGCAGAGCCACTTGGCCGTTTTCTCATCGTCACCGCGAACAGCGAGAGGCTGTCTTTGGGCGTGGCAGGCTCCATCCCGCATTCCCTGAGCGCCATCTGGATTTGCGCGAAACCCGTCCCCTTGTTCTCGACGACATAACCCGTCTCCGGATATCCCGCCGGGTACGGCGCGCTCTCGAGGACGCGCGAAAGGTACTGGTTGCGGCTTGCCGATGCGCCATACGTGCCGATGTTGTCGACCGTCACCGTGCCGAACAGGCCGCCGGGGCTGATGATTTCCATGCGGTCGGCATACATGTTCACCTGCACCTGCGAACCAATCCCCTCGGGCGAGTAATCGCGGTGCATGAGCGCGTTTGCCACGGCTTCGCGAATCGCGACCTGTGGATATTCTGGAATGTCGCGCCGCGAGCCGCCTTCGACGTAAGAGGCTGTCTTCATGTTTCTCCGCACTGCCGAAAGCGTCTCCGCCACCATGACGGGGATAGATCCGATGATGGTCTTCGAGTCGAGGAGCCTTGCCCCGTCTTCAGCCAGAGCCTCTTTCGACGTGCCGGGAAACGCGGCAAACGTGACATTGGCACGCGGGAAGTGCTTTTGCGGATGCCGCCCGAGTGCCATGAGGCCGGCCAGGGTGGGCCTGACCTTGCCGTCCGCTCCTTGCCCCAGCACCCCCATGCTGAGAAGGGCGTCCTCGTCGGAAAGACCCGAGAAAACACGCGGCGAGGCAGCCCTCTCGCGCACCAGGAAGCCCGCCACAAGCTCGGGGTCGAGTTCCGAGCTGCTCGCGTGTTCAACCACTCGAGCATCGTAGCGCGGCTGCCGGCGCTCTTCAGTCAGGCGGTCGACCTCGTAGCGGGAAAGCCTCCTGTCGCCTTCCCCCGTCCTGAAGAAAGAACCGTCGTATGGGCCTCGTGCCTTTACATAACAGGGTTTTTGAAACGGCTCCGTCTCCGGAATCGAGGCGACGGCGATCAAAGCCCCTTCGAACTCCTCTATGCGCACGTCGGCGCGAACAGGCGGCTCCATCTTGTCCGCGCATGCCTGGGAGAGCGCCTCGGAGATTTTCTTCGCATCGAATCCCGGCGCAGGGGAAAAGCCGCCCTTTTCGGAAAGGCCGCACACGATGACGCCGCCCGAGCTGTTCGCAAAAGCCGATATCGTCTCGACGATGCTCTTGGACATGCCCATCGCCGTCGACTTCACCTCCACGTCCGATGTGTCGCTGCCGATTCTTCTGGCGAGCTTGACGAATTCGGCAATATCGAATTGTTCGGTTTTCATGGGCGCCCCCGTTTCCCTTGCTCCCGCTTCTCGCCCGCAGTCTACCTTTTTCCGTCACAATCATGTCAATAATCGCATCAAAATTCACTAATCACTTCAAAATTGCATGCTGCCGTGAATGTGCAGATTCGCGCGGCGCTGCTAGGCCGCGGGGCAGCAGCGCAGGTTGTCGGCGTACCATTTCGCCTGCTGGAAAGGGGTCTCCGGGCCTGCCTTCCTGCTGCGCACGCTGGCCTCGTCCAGCGACACGCCGCGCCCCTTCATCTCCACCAGCACGCCCATGTCCTCGTAGAAGACGTCGATCTTGCGGCCGCGCACCTCCGTCATGCGGTCGTAATACTCCACGCGGTGCTTTTTCAGGAAGTACGAGATGCAGGGCGTCGACGTGGCGAGGACGCCCTGACACATGAACTTGAAATAAGGAGCGAATATCTGGCGCCTTGTTTCAAGTTCGCGTGCATTCCGCCCGTCATTTCAAAACCGCATAGTGACGTAGTTTCTATGTGACAGCCATGCTATAGTATTGCATGTTGAGTTTTGTTGATTTCAAATTACCATCAAATGAGGGGTAAAAATGGCAACCGCGACATTTCCCACAACCGTTAGATTCGACAAGGAGTCCAAGGAGCAAGCCGTCTCCATCCTCGACTCCCTCGGCCTGAGCCTCAACGCCTACCTGAACCTCGCGGTGAAACAGCTGATCAACCAGCGGAAAGTACCGTTCGAGATAAAGCTCGGCGACGAGGTGCCTAATGAGGCGACGCGCCGCGCGATGGTCGAAGCCGAGGCCAAGGCGATGGGGCTGATCGAGGACACATCCCCTCGCTTCAAAGGCGTCGACGCGCTGATGTCGCACCTGGAAGACGACTGAAGATGTTTGAAATCGCCGACGAGTACAGGCCACACATCCTGAGCAATTCCGGAGGCGCCTACACAGGGCATGTCGATTTCCACCTCTCTGACGGGAAGGTGGACGTGCTGGTTCTCTATATGCCGCACAAAACGAATCCCTCGATCCACCTAGTCAGAATCGGGTCGCACAAGGATTTGTTCGGGGGAGGCCTTCTCTAAATTTTGCCCTGCCTAGCCGCAGACCGGAGATTTCATGGGTCGGGCTAGGAGGCCAGGGCGGCGTAGAGGGTGAAGAGGTGGGCGACGATGGCCTCCTCGTCGCCGGCGAAGTCCACGCCGTAGGCGGCCTCCACGGCCGTATCGAGGGCGGCGTGCGCGGCGGCCAGGCGCGGGTAGAGGAAGTCGTTTTCGGGGTCGTAGAGGTCGGCCAGGGTGCATTTTCCGCCCGCCGCATGCGCGTCGTCGATGTAGGAGGCGCGGGCGTCGAGCACCTCCTGGGCGCAGGCCTCGACGCGCGCGCGAACCTCTGGTGCGACCAGCTCTTCTACCGGGGTGGACAGGGTGTCGGGCGTGGCGCCCGGCCAGGGGAAGCAGTTGTAGACGACACTTGCAGCGTATTGATAATCACCTTTCAGCCTGCCGCTTACTATGCGCATCCATGCGTTGTGGAACTGCGATTGCAGCACGCCGTAGTGGTAGAGGGAGCTGCTGGCAATTACGCGAGCCGCATTGCTGCACAGAACGTCAGCATCGAGAAAGCCCATGGGGATGTACTTGCGCCGTTCGGACGAGGTTTGCGGAACGAGTATCGACTGCTCTTTTGGCATGTTCTCCACGTGATAGCGCGTCGGGGTTTCGGCCAGCTTCTGCGTCGGCTTCGACTTGCTGGCCAGGCGAAACTCGCGCACCGCGCGCACCCGTTCCATGCACCGCGGCATCGCCTTCAGTTGCGCGGGACTCGCATCCCCCAGCCACAATATCCAGCGCCGTTTGCCGTTGATGAACTCGTTGGAGCCCAGGAAGGGGTGCATGAACGCCTCGGCGGCAGGCTCGGCCTTTAAAAACTCCCCGCGCTCCTCGTCGGTGAAGATGTAGTTGCCGCCGTCGATGGGCTTGTTGCCTATGCCCATCTCCGGCACCTTGCAAAGCGGCGTGCTGCGCCCGTATATGAAGACGTCGGGCGCGTCCTTCAGGTAGGCGTTGATGTGGCCCGGGTGCAGCTCCTCGGCCTCCGCGTCCGGCCCTGCGTGGTGGAACAGGCGCAAGACCCGCGTGCCGTCCGCGCCCGCGCTGCCCGCCTCGCCCGCCGCCTCCGCATCCGGCAAAGGCGCACTGCCCCCTTCACCGTTTCCTCCGCCATCCGCGCCTCCCGCTTCACCGCCGCCCGTGCCCGCGCCCAGCGAGAAGCCGACCACCACCACGAAGACGTGCGCCGCGTCGGCGGCCTCGCTGGCCCAGCGGAAGGTGTCGTGCGCGAAGTCGACGCGCACGCCCGCGTCGGCCAGCGGCTTCCAGACGTTTGCCACCTGCTCGCCTTGGCATATGGAGTTCGTGGATACGAAGGCGGCCCGGATGCGCGGGGCTGCCTGCATGTAGCGGGCGGCCTTCACGTACCAGCCGGCCACGTAGTCGACGTTGCCGCAGTTTCTCGCGCCGGCAAAGACCGAGGCCAGCTCGGCCTTCTGCTCCTTGCTCTGGTTGCGCGCGCCCAGGAAGGGCGGGTTGCCCACGATGTAGCCGCACTGCGCGGCGGGCAGCACCTCGTTCCAGTCGGCTGCCAGCGCGTTGGCCTCGCAGATGTTGCCGTTGCTTTTCAGCGGCAGGAAGTCGAAGCTTGCGCGCAGGATCTCGGCCGTGGCGTCGAGCATCTGCTCTTCGGCTATCCACAGGGCGGTTTTCGCCACGGACACGGCGAAGTCGTTTATCTCTATGCCGAAGAACTGGTCGATGGACACCTTCACCGTCAGCTCGCCGCCCACGTCGAGCACCGTCTGACCCGCGTTGCGCCCGATGTCGCGCAGGCTCTCCAGCACGCGGTTTTCCAGCCGGCGCAGGCAGAGGTAGCTTTCCGTGAGGAAGTTGCCCGAGCCGCACGCCGGGTCCAGGATGCGCAGCCCCGCGAGCTTGTCCTGGAAGGCCAGCAGGCGGCGGCGGCGCGCCCCGTCCGCCTTCTCGCCCTCGATCGCGGCCAGCTCCGCGCGCAAGCCGTCCAGGAACAGCGGGTCGACCACCTTGTGGATGTTCTCTATGGAGGTGTAGTGCATCCCGCCCGCGTGGCGCGTGTCCGGGTTCAGGGTGGACTCGAAGACGGCGCCGAAGATGGTGGGGCTGATCTCGTGCCAGTCGAAGCCGATCGAGGCGTTCAGCAGCAGGCCGTCGCGCATCTGCTCGGTGAACTGCGGGATGACGATGCCCGTCTCGGAGAACAGGCCGCCGTTCACGTAGGGAAAGGCCGCCAGCGCCCCGCCCAGGTAGGGGTCGCGCAGGTTTTGCGTGCCGCCGGAGCCGTCGGGCGTGTCGAGCACCTTGAACAGGTCGAGCAGCGCGGCGCGCGTCTGGGGTGCGGAGAAGCCGCGCAGGTAGTCGCCGAAGGCCTGCTTGCGCATGAGGCCGGCGTCCTCGGCGTAGAGAAGGAAGACGATGCGCACGATCAAGACGTTCAGGCTGCGCTGCTCTCGGGGGTCGTGGTCGAGGTTTTTGTACTGCCCCTCGAAGGCGCGGTAGAGGTCGCCCACGATCCGGCCGGCCTTCACCGACAGGTCCTTCTCGCGCACGAGCCGGCTTTGCGAGTCGTCGGTGAAAAACGCGAGCAGGTGCAGCTGCCCGGGCAGCTCGTCTAGGGTGAAGGAGATGTAGGCCTCGAAGTCGGCGCGGTCCAGGTCGTAGACGCGGAACTCGTCGAAGTTGCAGGTGACGATCCAGCGCGGGCGGATGGACCCCGGCAGGTTGTCGGCGTACCATTTCGCCTGCTGGAAAGGGGTCTCCGGGCCTGCCTTCCTGCTGCGCACGCTGGCCTCGTCCAGCGACACGCCGCGCCCCTTCATCTCCACCAGCACGCCCATGTCCTCGTAGAAGACGTCGATCTTGCGGCCGCGCACCTTGCGCTCGAACTCCAGCACGCGCGTGGGGTCGGGCACGCCCAGCACGTCGTGGAGCAGCTCCACCCAGAAGCTGCGCGAGTGCTCCTCTTCCACGCACGGCATGGCCTGCCAGCGCTCCACGAACTCCCGCGCCGCCCGCCGCCGCCCGCCTGCGTCCATCTGCATCGCTTCCTTTCTCCTTCGCGCGTCTTCGCACGCGTCTCGCGCTCGCTTTTCGCGTTGCCTTTTTCGGTGCCCGCGCAGAGCAGCTTACCCGTTCTCCTTTCTGCTCGCCGCCCATTTTTTCTCTTCAGGCCCGGGCAATACGGGGATCCTTCATATGGTACAATTTATCGTACAGCAAAGGAGGCATCATGGAAGCAGTCGCCTACTCGACTTTTCGCGGCAACCTGCGCGCCTATCTCGACAAGACGCGCGACGATGCGGCGCCCATCATGGTCACGAGCAAAGACCCGTCGGCAAACGTCGTGGTCATGAATGCCGCCGAGTACGAGAACCTGGTCGAGAACCTTCACATCCACTCGAACGACTATCTCGTCGCCAAGTTGAAGCGGGGCATGGAAGACGTTGCGGCTGGAAAGACCGCGAGCCACGCCCTTGTCGGGGCCTGAGATGGAGCTTCGCTGGACACAGGACGCGTGGGACGACTATCTGTGGTGGCAGGGCAGGGACAAGAAAACGCTTAAACGCGTCAACTTGCTGGTGAAAGACGTGATGCGCTCGCCGTTTCGGGGAATCGGCAAGCCCGAGCCCCTGCGCGGCGACTTGAGCGGGGCATGGTCGAGAAGGATAGACGCGGCAAACCGCCTCGTTTACATGCCCGCGGATGGCGCGGTGGTCATCCTGTCCGCAAAGGACCACTATTGATCCACTTTTGCCATGTTTCCCAAGCTTTGCATCGGGATAGCGTCCATGCCGCACCTCCGTTTCACCGAAAAGATTGTGCCTGCGCCGGCGCCCGGCCCTGCGCCTTGTCGGCCGAAAAGCGCGTGTCCTGCCCGCCGGATGATGCTCCGCGTTCATCTGCAAGGCGGCGACGGCGTGCCTGCAGCGCGCTTTCGAGGCGCTTGGGGCAGCGCGCGCTTCTCTATCTTGTCATGGGATAAACCTTGAAAACCCGGCATGCGCGGATGACGGAAGCGGGCGTGGGCGCGGACGCGGGCGCGGGTTTGCGCCGCGGTGTGGACTTTATGGAGAATCCGGCTTTTACGCTAAGGTGTACGGACTTTGGGGCGCATGCGGCGGGTCGCGGCGCGCGTCCTGCGTGAAGGAGGCTTGATTGCCGTCGCTTGCACATAGGAAACGCTTTGCCGGATGGACGACGCTTGCCTTGTCGTGCGCTTTGTCCGCGGTGCTCGCGGCGGGCGGCCTGCTTGTGCCGGGTGCCGCGCAGGCCACGGGGGAGCAGTCGCAAAACGAGGCGCAGACCTCCGACGCCGTCTCGGATCTGGAGCGAAAGGTGCGAGAAAGCGCGAGCGCCTACGACGCGGCGGTGGCCCACCAAGACGAGCTGGCCTCGCAGATCTCCGAGTTGAACGCGAAGATCTCCGATTTGGAGGAGAAGCTGCCGGCGCAGCAGGAGGAATGCAACGAGAGCCTCGTGGCGCTCTACAAATACTCCTACGACTCCGGCTCGGTCGTGCAGATGCTCATCGACTCGAAGTCCATCGTCGACATGCTCGCGCTGATCGACCAGTACAACTGGGTGATCGACTACAACGTGGACGCGATCATGCAGACCGCGCAGATGAAAAACGAGCTCGAGTCGTCGCGCACGCAGCTTGCCGGCGACAAGGCGGCGGCGGATGCGGCGGCAAGCGACGCGGCCAGCGCGCTGTCGAGCGCGAAAGAGGCGCGGCAGAAGGCGGCCGAGGAGGCCGCGGCCAAGCAGAAGGCCGAAGCCGAGGCGGCGACCGTGCAAAAGCAGAACGCAGAGCAGGAGGCCCAGGCGGCGGCGGCCTCGGGAGACGCGCAGGGCGTGGCACGCGCGCAAAGCGCGGCGGCGGCTGCGTCGGCTGCAGAGCAAGCCGCTAGCGGCGGCGGCTCGTCGGCCGGCAACGTGGACTGGTCGTCGGACAAGACCGCCTTCGTGAACGAGTGGGCGCCGCGCATCGACTCCTATTTGTCGGGCTCGCCCACCGCCGGCACCGGCAAGTACTATGCGGCGGCCGCCTGGGACAACGGAGTGGACCCGCGCTGGGCGCCTGCCATATCGTGCATCGAGAGCACCAAGGGCGCCTATTGCTTCCGCTCGCACAACGCCTGGGGCTACGGCGGCTCGGGCTTCTCGTCGTGGGAAGAGGGCATCAACACCGTGGTGCGCGGGCTGGGCGGCTCGCTGTACGGCGGGCACCTCACGCAAAAGGCGGCGCAGACCTATTGCCCGCCCACCTGGCAGGACTGGTACGCCAACGTCTCGTCGGAAATGAGCAAGATATAGCTTTTCCGATTCCCTGCTGCGGCCGTTCGCGCTTGTGGCATAATGTGACGGCTTTGGCACGTGTCCCCATCGTCTAGCGGTTCAGGACGCCGCCCCTTCAAGGCGGAGATCGCGGGTTCGAATCCCGCTGGGGGCACCATTTCAGGCAGCAAAGGTCGACTCCAGCGGGATTCGAACCCCGAGGGGGCGCGACAGCCCGGTGGGCTGTCGCGGGCCTGGGCGACGGGCGCCAGCCCGGCGCGCAGGCCGCAGGCGATGCGCAGCGCCCGCCAGGGCGCGAGCAGGCGCCATCCCGCTGGGGGCACCATTTCCTCTCCGCCCTTTCTCACCCGACACGAAACGGAGCGCGGCATGACCACCATCATCACCAAGCACAACATCCGCGAGGCGGCAGACGCGATACGCGCCGCGGTTCCGGGGTGCGCCCCGCGCGCCGCCGTCGTCTTGGGCTCGGGCATGCAGAGCTTCGGCGACGCCATCTCCGGTGCGGTCGAGCTGCCCTACACCGAGGTGCCGCACATGGTTCCCTCGACGGCGCCCGGCCACAAGGGCCGCTTTTTGTTCGGCGAGGTCGCGGGCGTGCCCATCGTGTGCATGCAGGGCCGCCTGCACGCCTACGAGGGCTATTCCGCCGACCAGATCGCCTTTCCCGTCTTCGTGATGAAGGAGCTGGGCATCGAGGCCCTCGTCGTCACCAACGCGGCCGGCGGCATCGACCCTTCCTACAACGTGGGCGACGTCATGCTCATCGACGACCAGATCAACATGCTGGGCATGGACCCGTGCATCGGATGGACCGACCCCGAGGTCGGCCCGCGCTTCTTCGACATGACGCATGCTTTCTCGCCCGAGCTGAAGGAAGCCGCGATTTCCGCCGCCGCCGAGTGCGGGGTCGTCTTGCGCCGCGGCGTCTACATCGCAGAGCCCGGCCCGTCGTTCGAGACTCCGGCCGAGATCGCCGCATTTGCCGCCATGGGCGCCGACGCGGTGGGCATGTCCACCGTCCTCGAGGTGGTCGCGGCGGCAAACCAGCAAATCCCCACCTTGGGGCTCTCGCTCATAAGCAACCCCGCGGCGGGCGTGGCAGGCGAGCCGCTCGACATGGACGACGTGGCGCGTGCGGCGGCCATCGCGGCCGGCAACATCACGAAGCTCGTCATCGCCGTCATGGCGCGCCTCTAGCCTTCCCTCGCCCCTATCCGCCCGCTGCCTTCCTCTCCGCCCGCCCGGCGCATGCCGGGTGCCCGCCGCGGTGCTACGATGCCGTGCCGACGCGGTGAAACGCCGCGCGGCGCCACGGGGCGTCGCGTCGGCACGCCGGAGCGGGGGAGAGGAGCTTGCACGCCATGGCACGCTACGACGAGATGGGCAGCGACGAGCTGCAGGCCTTGCACGAGGCACTGCTCGCGGAGTTCGAGGAGGCGCGCGCGGCCGGCCTCGACTTGAACATGGCACGGGGCAAGCCCGGCTCCGAGCAGCTCGACCTCGTCATGCCCATGCTCGACGTGCTGGACTCGCACGCGTCGTTTCTCGCAGAAGACGGCAGCGACGTGCGCAACTACGGCGGCCTGGCCGGATTGCCCGAGGCGCGCCGCCTGATGGGCAGCCTCGTCGGCGCCGCCCCCGAGCAGACCATCGTGGGCGGCAACTCCTCGTTGTCCCTCATGCACGACACGGTGGCCCGCGGCATGACGCACGGTTTCGCCGGGTGCAGGCCATGGGGGCGCCAAGACGGCGTCGCCTTCATCTGCCCGTCTCCGGGCTACGACCGCCACTTCGCCATCTGCGAGCGTTTCGGCATCCGCATGCTGCCCGTGCCCATGCGCGAGGACGGCCCGGACATGGACGCGGTGGAGGAGCTCGTGAAAAATCCGCAGGTGAAGGGCATGTGGTGCGTGCCGCTCTACAGCAACCCGCAGGGATACGTCTACAGTGCCGAGACCGTGGCGCGCATCGCGGCCCTGAAGCCCGCCGCGCCGGATTTCCGCGTGTTTTGGGACAACGCGTATTGCGTGCACCACCTGGCAGACGACGCGGCCGAACAGGCGAGCATCCCCGACATCCTCGACGCGTGCGCGAAGGCCGGCAACCCCGACCTCGTCTTCGAGTTCTGCTCCACCAGCAAGATCACGTTTCCGGGGGCGGGCATCTCGGCCTTCGCCGGCAGCGAGGCAAACGTCGCCGAGGCGCTGGCCGCGATGTCTGTCCAGAGCATTTCGGCCGACAAGGTGAACCAGCTGCGCCACGTGCGCTTCTTGAAGGACGCCGACGGCGTGGCGGCGCTCATGCGCGCGCACGCGGCCAAGTTGCGCCCGCGTTTCGAGGCCGTCGAGCAGGCGCTGGCCGACAAGCTGGGCGCGGCGGGCGCGGGCTCGTGGACGCATCCGAAAGGCGGCTATTTCATCAGCTTCCAGGCGCCGAGGGGATGCGCGCGCGAGATCGTGGCGCGTTGCGCCGAGGCGGGGGTGAAGCTGACGGCGGCCGGCGCGACCTGGCCGTACGGCGAAGACCCCGACGACAGCAACATCCGCCTCGCGCCGAGCTATCCGTCGCTTGCCGAGCTGGAGCAGGCGGTGGGGGTGTTCACCTTGTGCGTGCGGCTCGTGGCCATCGAGCATCTGCTGGCCGAGCGCGGCCGGGGCTAGGGGCGCGGCATGCGTCGCGACTTGCCGCGGGAGGGCGAGACCGGCGCGGCTAGGAGCGCTTCTTCTTGCCCGTCTCGCCGCCGTGCGTGACGAAGTCCTCGGGTTTCACGTCCTCGACGAACTTGTGGAACTCCTCCATCTCGACGCCGCGGTCGCCGCCGGGGACGGCAAAGGAGCGCGGCGCGCCCGCCGCCTGCAAGACGGACTCCTCGACGAACAGCGGCGCGTCGGCGCGGATGGCCAAGGCGATGGCGTCGCTGGGGCGGGCGTCCACGCGCGTGAACATGCCGTTTGCGCAGCGCAGGTACACGGTGGCGAAGAAAGTGCTGCCCTCCACGCGGTCGATGATGACGCGGCTGACCGAGCCGCCCAGCGCGCGCAGCAGGTTGTTCGCCATCTCGTGCGTGAGCGGACGCGGCGGCTGGCGCTCCTCGAGCGCGGCGGCGATGGCGGAGGACTCGGAGACGCCCACGACGATGGGCAGCACGCTGTCGGCGGGGATGTCGGCGGCCTTGACGGCCTCCTCGGATTTGGACACGGGGCGCAGCGTGACGATGGAGGGCATGGGCGGAAAGCCCACCATGAGCGATTCGATGTTCATGCCGATCATGTGCGCCTCCCTTCAGGTGCGGTTGCTGCAGGCGCGACGCGCGGCCTCCACGGCCTTGGCGCCGCGCGTTTTCGGTGCGCGAGCTTTGCCCTAGTATAGACGTTTACTTGAAGAGTTCGTCGTGCGTGCCCGTTCGTTGGAAAACTGCCACGCCGTCTTTCACGCACCACACGAGCAGCCAGTCGCCGAAGTTCGCGACATGGCACTCGAGGTTGCCGCTCCACGCGCCCTTCAACGAGTGCATCTTGTGCCTGCTGCGCAGAATTTTCCTGCTCTCTCTTGAATTTGACAGGACAAGCTCGATTACTTCGAGGAGCGGAGCGTCGTCGACATGTTTCTTGTCAAGGCGTTTGACGTCCTTGCTGAAAGCAGGGGTTATATCTGGTTTGAGCCTGGTCATGTTACGCCCTCGCCGCATCTAGGACATCTTGTGCGGTTTTCAGGTCGAGACCGCTTCCGCCATGAGTCAAAATCTCCTCGGTTTCCCTGATCGCCTGCAGTGATTCCTCGTTCGGCTCTTCGGAAAACGTCAGGGGGATGGAGCGGTTGCGCGCGAGGTATGTCCAAAACGCACGCGTGACGCTGGTCAGGTCGAAACCGTAGTAGCGCGCGACCTCTGCCGCCTGTGCCTTGATTTCCGCATCGCATCTGATCGTCATCGTCGACGTTGCCATGTCCTCACCCCGTATTGTAGCCGAATCGCACATTGTAGACATCTGATAGGATGCTGATAGCCGCCTACCAGACGTGTAGTGTAGCACGGATTCGCCCCATAACGAAAGCGCCCGCCGCAGGTTGCGCGACGGGTGCTTTCGGCCTGTGCATGCGGCCCGCGATTCGGCCCGCCTGCGCCCGAGAAGAGACGGGCGCGCGGCGGGGGCGCGGGAGAGGCGGCGAGGGCTATTTGTCGGCTTCCTCGTCGGATTTTATCCAGGGAAACATCCCGCGGATCTTCGCGCCGACCTTCTCGATCTCGTGCGTGTTGATGGCCTCGCGCTTTTCAAAGAGCACCTTGTGGCCGGCCTTGCAGTCGTCCATGAACTCCCGGGCGAACTCGCCGTTTTGGATGCGCTCCAGGATTTTCTTCATGGCCTCGCGCGACTGCTCGTTGATCACCTGCGGGCCGGCGTAGTACTCGCCGTACTCGGCGGTGTTGGAGATGGAGTAGTTCATGAAGTGGATGCCGCTCTCGTACATGAGGTCGACGATCATCTTCATCTCGTGGTAGCACTCGAAATAGGCCAGCTCGGGCGGGTACCCCGCGTCCACCAGCGTCTCGAAGCCGGCCTTCACCAGCTCGACCAGGCCGCCGCACAGCACCGCCTGCTCGCCGAAGAGGTCCTCTTCGGTCTCTTGCGCAAACGTCGCCTTGATGATGCCCGAGCGCGCCCCGCCGACGCCCCACGCGTAGGCAAGCGCCGTGTCCCACGCGTGCCCGGAGGCGTCTTGGGCCACGCAGGCCAGGTCGGGCACGCCGAAGCCGTCTTGGAACTGGCGGCGCACGATGTGGCCCGGCCCTTTGGGGGCGACCATGATCACGTCCACGTCGGCCGGCGGCTTGATGTAGCCGTAGTGGATGTTGAAGCCGTGCGCGAACGCCAGGGTGTCGCCGCTTTTCACGTGCGGGGCGATCTGCTTTTCATAGGTCTCGGCCTGCACCTCGTCGGGCACGAGGATCATGATCAGGTCGGCTTCCTCGGCGGCTTGCTCGGTGGTCGTCACCTTCAGGCCCGCCTCCTCGGCCTTCGCCCAGCTCTTTGAGCCCTCGCGCAGGCCGACGCGCACGTCCACGCCGCT
The DNA here is from genome assembly GCA_963642995.1 of bacterium. Taxonomy (GTDB): domain Bacteria; phylum Actinomycetota; class Coriobacteriia; order Coriobacteriales; family QAMH01; genus CAVAWX01. Next base: position 31,467 of record CAVIIZ010000013.1, read on the forward strand.
GTCGGCGAGGTTGAGCGCATGGGCGTGGCCTTGGCTGCCGTAGCCGATGACGGCGACCTTCTTGTCCTTGATCGCCTGGGGGTTGCAATCCTGCTCGTAGTAGATCGTGACTGCCATTCCAACCGTTCCTTTCGCTTGCCGTTTGCGGCGAGGGCCTCTCGCCGGCCGCACCGCCTGTTGCCGTTGTATGCCGACACCCCGCTATTGTACGGGATGGTGGTTTCTCCCGCGTTACGCCGTGCGGATGCGCCCGCCGGGCCTGCGTCCGGTCCGCGCGCGCGTCCTCATGCTCCGCCGCTTCCGCGCGAGATGGCGATCTTGCCGCCGCGCACGATCTGCTTGATGCCGTAGCCGCGCAGCAGGTCCTCCATCGCGTCGAGCTTGTTGTCGTCGCCTGTCATCTCGATGGTCAGGCTGTTCGGGGAGACGTCGACTATCTTCGCGCGGAAGATGCCCGCCAGTTCGATGATCTCGCCGCGCTTGGCCGGCTCGGCGTTCACCTTGAACAAGACGAGCTCGCGGTCGATGTGCTCGGTCTCGGACAGGTCGTTGACCTTGTAGACGTTGATCAGCTTGTGCAGTTGCTTGGTCACCTGCTCGACGACCTCGGAATCGGCGTCGACCACCATGGTCACGCGGCTTTTCGCGGAGCTTTCCGTGTGGCTGACGGCCAGGCTCTCGATGTTGAAGCCGCGCCGCGCGACAAGGCCGGTGATGCGCGCGAGCACGCCGGGCTGGTTGTCCACGAGAACGGAGATGGTCCTGCTCATTTCGCGGCCCCCTTTCCCTTCGCGCGGGCGGGCTTCGCGGCCGCTTTCCCGCCGCCTTTGCCCGCGTTCGCGGCGCCGCCCTCAACCGGCTTTCCGTCCGCGCCCAGCTTCACCACGCCGATCAGCCCCGTGAGCGTGCCGCCGGCGGGCATCATCGGGTAGACGTTCTCGTCGGCGGGGATGGCCACGTCGAGCAGGCAGGGCTCGTCGGAGTCGAACCACTTTCGCATCGCGGCCTCCAGCTCGGCCGGGTCCTCGACGCGCGCGGCCTCCCAGCCGTAGGCCTGCGCCAGCTTCACGAAATCGGGGTTCGCGGTGAAGACGGTCTGGCTGTAGCGCTCGTCGTAGAACAGCTGCTGCCACTGGTGCACCATGCCCAGCGTCGAGTTGTCCAGCAGCAGCACCTTCACGGGCAGGTCGTGCTCGCGCACGGTGGCCATCTCCTGGATGTTCATCTGCAGGCTGCCGTCTCCTGCCACGCACACGACGCGGCTGCCCGGGCACGCGACCTGCGCCCCCATCGCGGCGGGAAACCCGAATCCCATCGTGCCGGCGCCGCCGCTCGTGACGAACGCGCGCGGCCGGGCGGTGCGCAGCCACTGGCTGGCCCACATCTGGTGCTGCCCCACCTCGGTGGTGAATATGGTGTCGCGCCCTTTTGCCAGCCCGTCGAGCACCTGCAAGGCGCGCTGCGGCACGATCGCGTCGTCACGGTCCTCGTAGTACAGCGGGCTTTCCGTGCGCCAAGCCTCGATCTGCGCAAGCCACGCGGCCGTGTCGGGGCGCGCGTCGTCTTTGCCCAGCTCGTCGAGCAGCGCCGAAAGCACCGCCTTGGCGTCGCCCACGATGGGCACGTCGGGCTCGCGGTTCTTGCCTATCTCGGCCGGGTCGACGTCCACGTGCACCACCGTCGCGTGCGGCGCGAAATCGGCCAGCCGCCCCGTCACCCGGTCGGCGAAGCGCGTGCCCACGGCAAAGATCAGGTCGCTTTCCTGCAAGGTGAAGTTGGCGGCCTTCGAGCCGTGCATGCCGGGCATCCCCAGGCACAGCGGATGGTCTTCGGGAAAGCAGCTCTTGCCCATCAGGCTGGCCACGACGGGCGCCTGCAGGGCCTCGGCCAGCGCGAGCAGCTCGTCTTCGGCGCCGCTTGCCAGCACGCCGCCGCCCGCGTAGACGACGGGGCGCCTGGCGCGCACGAGGCGCTTCGCCGCCTGGCGCACCTGCTTGGCGTTGCCCTTCAGCGTGGGCCTGTAGCTGTCCAGCGCGACCTTCTCGGGATAGCGGTAGACGACGCCTTGCTGCTTGACCAGGTTGCTGGGCAGGTCGATGACCACAGGGCCCGGGCGCCCGGTGCCGGCGATGTAGTAGGCCTCGGCGATCGTCTTGGGGATGTCGGCCGCGCATTTCAGCAGGTAGCTGTGCTTGACGATGGGCATGGTGATGCCCGTCATGTCGCTTTCCTGGAACGCGTCGCTGCCGAGGCTTGCCGCGGGCACCTGGCCGCATATGACGACGACGGGCACCGAGTCCATGTAGGCCGTCGCGATGCCCGTGACGGTGTTCGTCGCGCCCGGCCCGCTCGTGACCAGCACGGTGCCCACCTTGCCCGTCGCGCGCGCGTAGCCGTCGGCCGCGTGCGCCGCGCCCTGCTCGTGGCGCACGAGGATGTGGTTGAGCTTCTCGCTGTCGTAGAGCGCGTTGTAGATGTCGATGGCCTGGCCGCCCGGATAGCCGAATATCGTGTCGACGCCGGCGTCTTCCAGCGCGGCGATGAGCGCCTGGGCTCCCGTCATCTTCTGCCCGTCGTGTTCGCTCATGCAGACCTCCTCTCCGTTCGTGTCGGTGAAAGCGCCCGCCGGTGGGGGCTTTCGCTTCTTTTATAGACGCACATGGTGAAAGGGGCCGGGGTTTTCGGTGAAGGGGCCGCCCGTTTCGGCGAGCCGCCTGCCCGCTTCGCCGCGCCGCTCCCTTTCGGCCGCGGCGCCCACCCTTTCGGCCGCTTCCGGCCGTGCCGTCGCCGGCCGCGCCTCGCCCTAGTCCAGAATCGCGCCCGTGTCGGCGCTTTGCACCAGCCTGGCGTAGCGTGCGAGCACGCCCGTCGTGTACTTGGGCGCAGGCGGCGTCCACGCGGCGCGGCGACGTTCCAGCTCGGCGTCGTCCACGTGCAGGTCCACCCGGCCGCCGGCGATGTCGACTTCTATCTCGTCGCCTTCCTCGACCAGCGCGATCGGCCCTCCCGCCGCCGCCTCGGGGCTGATGTGGCCCACGCACGGCCCTTTGCTCGCGCCGGAGAAGCGCCCGTCGGTGACGAGCGCGACCGACTTCGACAGCCCCATGCCCACGACGTCTGCCGTCGGGGCCAGCATCTCGCGCATGCCCGGCCCGCCGGCAGGGCCTTCGTAGCGGATGACGATGACGTCGCCCGGCTGTATCTCGCCGCCCAGGATGGCCGCGCAGGCGTCTTCCTCGCACTCGAACACGCGGGCAGGGCCTGTGTGGTGCATCATCTCGGGCGCGACCGCGGAACGCTTCACCACGGCGCCCTTTGGGGCGAGGTTGCCGAACATGACCTTCAGGCCGCCCTGCCGGTCGTAGGCGTTCTCGGCCGTGCGCACTATCTCGCCGTCGGCCGGCGGGCATTCGGCCAGCCATTCGGCCATCGTGCCGTGGCAGGTGAGGGCCGTCTCGTCGAGCGCGCCGATGCGTCCCAGCTCGCCCAATATGGCGCCCACGCCGCCCACCGCGTTCAGGTCCTCGATGTGCAAAGGCCCGGCGGGCGCGATGCGCGTGAGGTTCGGCGTCTTCTCGCACACGTCCACCCAGTCGTTCATCCGTATGGGGCAGCCGGCGGTGGCGGCGATGGCCGTCAGGTGCAGCATCGTGTTCGTGCTGCCGCCGAACGCCATGTCGAGCGCCATGCCGTTGCGTATGGCGGCCGGCGTGACGACGTCGCGCATCTTCACGTCGCGGGCCACCAGGTCCACGACCGTCATGCCGGCGCGCTTGGCCAGCCTGTCGCGCTCGGAGTAGACGGCGGGCACGGTGCCGTTTCCGGGCAGCGCCAGGCCCAGCGCCTCGGCCAGGCAGCAGATGGAGTTCGCGGTGAACATGCCGCTGCAGCTGCCGCAGGTGGGGCATGCCGTGTGCTCGTAGAACTCGCAGTCCTCGCGCGTCATCGTGCCGTTCGTGACCTGCCCCACGGCGTCGAAGAGCGTGTTCAGGTCCGTTTCCGTCGTGCGGTCGCGGTCGCGGCCTGCCAGCATGGGGCCGCCCGAGACCAGCACGGTGGGCAGGTTCACCCGCAGGGCGCCCATGATCATGCCCGGCACTATCTTGTCGCAGGCGGGCACCAGCACGACGCCGTCGAAGGCATGGCCCATGACCGCGCACTCCACGGAGTCGGCGATGGTCTCGCGGCTGGTCAGCGAGTAGCGCATGCCCTCGTGGTTCATGGCGATGCCGTCGCACACGCCGATGGTGCCGAACTGAAACGGCGTGCCGCCCGCCATGTAGACGCCGGCCTTCACGTCGTCGACGAGGCGCTGGAGGTGGTTGTGGCCGGGGATGATGTCGGCCTGGCTGGAGATGATGGCGATCAGCGGCCGGCCGTCGGAGATCTCCTCGTCGGTCATGCCGTCGGCGTACAGCAGGCTGCGGTGCGGCGCCCGCTCGAGCCCTTTCTTGATCCGGTCGCTGTTCAGCGCCTGCATGCCGCCTTGGCCGTTGCCCGTCTGTGCGTTGCCCATGGGAGTTCGCGCCCTTTCTCTTGGTGCCGCCATCTGCTCGCCGGCTGCGCACGAAAGATTGTGGAAACCCGATTCTACGCCAGGTTCACGTGCGCGGCTCGCGGTTTCTGCGTGGATGCGGCATAGGCCCGCGGTTTTTGAAATTTTCGCTTTTGGCGACGGGCTGTTTTTGACGCACGCGTGATTTTCACGCGTGCAC
>CAVIIZ010000013.1:36243-37008 GCA_963642995.1 bacterium
TGCACGAGGCGTGCGCTACAATGGGCGCGTTGGCAAAGCCCGCTGGTTTTAAGGGGCGCGGGCGGAGCCGGAGTGCTGAAGGAGCCAGGTGCTACTGGCTCCTCTTTTTTTCCTCCCTTTGCATGACGCCGCCGAGCGGCAAGGTGCTCGGAGAGCTCGGATTGGAGAGGTGACCGGCTGTGAACATCGAGGGTTTCATGAAAAAGCACGGCATGACGGACGAGGATCTGGAGAAGATCGCAGGGCCGTATGAAGACGCCAGCTTCGTGCCCGAGGATTCGGGCGAGGTCTTTTCCGGCTCCCATCTCGACGCCGCGGGGAAGCGCCGGGTGACGGTCGTCTACGACGCATCCGACGCGCAGGAAGTCGCCCGCATCGCCAACGACCGCGGGGTGGATCCTTCGGCGGTTTACCGCGACGCCCTGGCCGCGTACCTCGCGCGCGCTTGAGGCGCCCGCCGGCGCCGCGGTTTTCGGTGTTGGCCGGCGTGCGGCCGAGGTTTCCGCCCGCGTAGTTTCCGAGAAGGCAGACCCCGCATGCGCGCAGGGAGCCGTGGCGCGCCTGTCGGAGCCGCGGCCGGCCGCTGTTTTCCAATTGTGGATATTTCGTGGATTCATTTGACTCTCTCTCTCTCTCTCTCGGGCAAAATTTGAATGTTCTAGGTGGAAGCGAAAAGCCGAGGGGGCTGGTGCGCCATGGGAGAGAACGGAAACCCCGCGAAGATGGCCGAGCGTAGGCGTGCGGGCGCGGCGGGCGGAACCCATA
>CAVIIZ010000014.1:0-35825 GCA_963642995.1 bacterium
CTGGTGGACGTGACGAGGCGCGGCGTCGAGGCCGGCCTGGCGGCGCTGCGCCCGTGGGGGCATCTGGGCGACGTCTCCGACGCGGTGCACCGGGTCGCGCTGGAGGCGGGCTTTTCCGTCGTGGACAAATACGGGGGCCACGGCTGCGGCAACGAGTTCCACGAAGACCCCTTCGTCAGCTTCGTGGCAGAGCCCGGCACCGGCCCCGTCCTCGTGCCCGGCATGTGCTTCACCATCGAGCCCATGTTCAACGCGGGCGGCCCGGACATCGACGGCAGCGACCCCAACGGATGGACGGTGCGCACCGCAGACGGCTCGCTTTCGGCGCAATGGGAGGTGCAGGTGCTCGTCACCGACGACGGCTACGAGCTGCTCAGCTGGTAGCCTGCCCGCCCCTCTTCACCCGCCTGCTCATTGAGTGAAACTGCAACACGTGCGGTAATCGCCCGAGGAAATTGTCGCGGGAATGCCGGGTCGGCGGCTACTTCAAGCCTCTTTTTTCGACGATCTTGCCGGCGATGCGCGGCGCCTCGGAAAATCCTTGGTCGGCCCGCTCTTCGCACGTCTCGAAAAGCGCATCTTTAATCCCGGCCCGCATCTCGTCGAAGCGGCTCATCACGGGTCGTACGCCAAGCCCCATGCGCTTCGCCTGCTCGGAAAAGGAGTCCCGCCCGATTTCGGAGATGTCCGTCTTTCCGGCGATGTTGAAGGCCATATTTGTCGAGCTTCTCTCGTATATCATCGTGCTTACGATGTCGTATGCGGGGGCGAGTGCAAGGCTGCCGAGATTCTCGCCGTAGAGGAGCGAGACGTTCTTGATGTGGTTGTCGGTGTTTCCGACCAGATAGTTGAAGACGCATATGTCCCAAAGCTTGAACCGGTCTTCGACGGGAAACGCCGAGTGCTTCAGCAGCAGGTCGAACATTTTATCCATGTAGTTTTCGCCGCTCGGCTCGTATTTCGCGCTCGAGGGGATGCCGAGGGCTTGGGCGAAGTCTTCCTGATGAAGACGCAGGGGCGCCGGCTTGCCGTTTAAGGTCTTGCACCGTCGCGAGAGCGCGCGGTCGTATCTCCTGGTCGCGAGCAGGCGCGTGTTCTCGTCTGCGCCTACGTCGACGATGAAGCTTTCAGGCGTTTCGATGCCGAGCTTTCGCGCAGTTGAAAGGCAGAGCTGCTCGTTGGCGACGATGCTCTCGAAGCGCACGTGGCTTTGCTTGACGATGTGCGTGCTCGGCGCGTCGCCGACGGGCTGGAACCATTTGCCTTGCTGCTCGTCGTGGTAAAGCCCCACTTTCCCCGAAGCCCCTGCAAGGGACAGATGGGATTCCGAGACGATGTCGGCGGATCTCGTCGTCCCCTCTTGGGCTAGGGCAAGCATCTGCCGTGTGTCGAGGGGCTTGTAAAACGATGCGGCGTCTCCCGTCTCGCGTGTGCCGACTTTGATCGCGCCCAGGCATTCGGCTCCAAGCTGCGCCAGGACGCTCAGGTAATCGTCTTCGGGGATGTGCATCGATTCCGATATCGTCTTGCGCATGAACCCTTCGGGCAGCAAGCCGTCGAAGAAGGCGCGCGTCACCTCGGGGGTGAAAGGCGTGCTCGACAATGGCAGGTTCAGCGAAATCGCCCTGGCGGCAGGCGAGGATAGATAGTCTCCGTCATAGCGAAAGTGTGCGGCGTTCGGGTCTGCGCCGACAATATGGCCGACGAGGACGCTTTCGCCTTCGAGTTCTATGTGGATGGGCAGTTCCATCATCTTGTCGTGCGCGCCGCGATGCGGATGTCGAGGCCGAGTAGCTGGACGAGGCGCATGCATTTTCCAATCTCGCAAGTCTCCTTGCCGTTTTCGACATCCGAGAGAAAAGACGCGCTCAGACCCGCGGCGCCGCTGAGGAAGGCCTGCGTGTAGCCGAGTTCTTTGCGGCGACGCCGGATCTCCCGGCCAAGTTCTTCGGTGCTGGTCACGAGCATGGATTGCCTCCTCGTTTTTAGCCGTACGGCTGTATTGTAGCAATCCTTTATGAAATTTCGCCGTTCGGCTATATTTGCATGCAGAATCCCAAAGAGGCGGCCGTAAAGAAGGCCTTGGCGCCGGGCGTTCGCGTCGTCTCGGGGATATGGAGCGCTTCAGGAGCGCGCGGGGAAGCGGGGGCAGCGCTTCTCTGGGCACTCGGCGTTGCGGGTGAAGAACGAGCGCGCCGTCATTCGCCGTTGTCGGCTGCATCGGGGGGCATCGGGTTTTGCGCTAGAATCCTGCGTACGACATGCTCCGGGCGCGACGAGGCGCGGGGCGCGCATGAAAGGACTTTCACCATGGCAGAAGAAACGCATTTCCGCATCGAGGCATCCGCCGACACCGCCCGCGGCGTCTATGCCAACGCCTCCATCGTCTCCACCACCGGCGCGGAAAGCCGCATCGACTTCCTCTACGTGGACCGCGTGAACAAAAACGGCGACGAGCTGCCCGCGCACCTCGTGGCCCGCGTCATCATGCCCACGACCGAGCTGTCCAACCTCTCCGAGACGCTGACCAAGCATATTTCCAAGCACCTGGAAAAGGGGATGCAGTAGCACCGCGGCCTTTTCAGGGAAGAATCCGGATGCGCGCGCCTTCTGCAGGGCGCGCATGCACGCACCCGCGATGCGCTTTTGAACACGAGCCCTGGCGAAGCGAGAGAAGATGTCTGAGGAAAAGCCGAACTACAAGCACACGATGAACCTGCCGCGCACCTCCTTCAAGATGAAGGCGGGGTTGGCGCAACACGAGCCCGAACGCCTGAAGAAATGGGAAGAGCTCGACCTCTACCACAAGGTGCTCGAGAAAAACGAGGGGGGCGAGCCGTTCGTCTTGCACGACGGGCCGCCGTACGCAAACGGGCCGATCCACATCGGGCACGCGCTGAACAAGATCTTGAAGGACATCATCGTGAAGTACCGCAGCATGCGCGGCTGCTTCGCACCCTACGTTCCCGGCTGGGACTGCCACGGCCTGCCCATCGAGAACAAGGTGGAAAACGAGCTGGGCCCGGAGAAGATGGCCAAGATCGACATGGCCGTCTTTCGCCGCATCTGCCGCGAGTACGCGGAAAAGCAGCTCGACGGGCAGCGCGCCGGTTTCAAGCGCCTGGGCGTGGGCGGCGAGTGGGACGACCCCTACCTCACCTTCACCCCGCAATACGAAGCGGGCAACATCGAGGTCTTCAAGAAGCTCTACCTCTCCGGGGCGATCTACCGCGGCCGCAAGCCCATCCACTGGTGCACGCATTGCCACACGGCGCTGGCCGAGGCCGAGCTGGAGTACTCCGACGAGGTCAGCCCCGCCATCTACGTGCGCTTTGCGCTGGAAGGCGCGCCGGACGGGCTGGAGGCCTTCGCGGGCAAGGTGGACGTGGCCATCTGGACCACCACGCCGTGGACCTTGCCGGCCAACCAGGCCGTCATCTTGAAGCCCGAGGCGGGTTACGTCGCCGTCGAGCACGAGGGGCGCGCGGTCGTCTTCTCCGAGGCGCTGGCCGAGCGCTGCTGCGAGAAGTTCGGCTGGGAGTGCACGCTGGCCAAAGACGGTTTCGGCACCACTTGGCGGCGCACGGGCGCCGAGCTTGCGGGCAACGTCTACAAGCAGCCCGTCTTCGGCGACTCGGGCCAGACGGGCCGTTTCATCTACGCCGATTACGTCACCCTCGACGACGGCACGGGCATCGTGCACGCGGCGCCGGGGCATGGCGCGGACGACTATCTGGCCGGACGCGAATTCGACATCGACGTGGTCATGCCGGTGGACGACGCCGGACGCTTCTACGAGGGCGACGGGCCGGGCAGCGGCGGGCCTTTCGGCGGGCTGGAGGTAGACGAGGCCAACCCGCGCATCATCGATTGGCTGGACGCGCGCGGCGCGCTTTTGCTGCACGAGGACATAAGCCACAGCTACCCGCACTGCTGGCGCTGCAAACGCCCCGTCATCTTCCGCGCGACCACGCAATGGTTCGTGTCGATGGACGCCACGGGGCTGCGCGATGCGGCCATGGACGCCATCGAGCACAAGGTGCGCTTCGTGCCCGGGTGGGCAAGCAACCGCATCGGGTCCATGGTGGCCGACCGCCCCGACTGGTGCATCAGCCGCCAGCGTTACTGGGGCGTGCCCATCCCCGTGTTCACCTGCGCCGATTGCGGCGAGGTCGTGGCAAGCGAGGAGAGCTTCGACGCGGTGATCGCGCTGTTTGCCGAAAAGGGCGCCGACGCCTGGTACACGACCGATGCGGCCGACATCCTGCCCGCCGGCGCCGTGTGCCCGAAATGCGGCGGACGCCATCTGGAAAAGGGCGGCGACGTGCTCGACGTGTGGTGGGAGAGCGGCGTGTCGCACACGAGCGTGTGCGAGGCCAGGCCCTATCTGCGCCGGCCTGCCGACCTCTATCTCGAGGGGTCGGACCAGCATCGCGGCTGGTTCCAAAGCTCGCTGCTCACCAGCGTGGGCGCGTACGGAGAAGCTCCGTACAAGACTGTGATGAGCTGCGGTTTCACCGTAGACGAGGACGGCCGCAAGATGTCGAAGTCGCTCGGCAACGTGATCGACCCCAACGCGGTGTGCAAGGAACTCGGCGCCGACGTCTTGCGCCTGTGGGTGGCCTCGGTGGACTACAGCCACGACGTGTCCGTGAGCGACGAGATCTTGAAGCGCAGCTCCGAGGCTTATCGGCGCATGCGCAACACCTTCCGCTATCTGCTGGGCAGCCTCGACGATTTCGGCACGGGCGATTTCGTGGCGCCGGACGAGCTGCTGGAATTCGACGCGTGGGCGCTCGCGCGGCTGCAGCGCCTCGTGGCCGAGGTGACGCGCGCCTACGAGGAGTACCGCTTCCACGCGGTCTACCGCATGTGGTACGACTTCATCTCGTCGACCTCGGCGGTCTACTTCGAGGCGGTGAAAGACCGGCTGTACTCGGACGCGGCCGGCAGCGCGAGGCGGCGCAGCGCCCAGACGGTGCTCGCGCACATGCTCGAGGCCATGGTGCGCCAGCTCGCGCCCGTGCTCGTCTTCACCTGCGACGAGGTGTGGGAGAAATACCCCGAGGGGCTGCGCGGCGCCGATTTCCCCGCGTCGGTGCACCTGGCCTCGTGGCCGCAGGCCGACGCGCCGGCGGCGTTGGTGCCGGATGCGCGCGCGGATGCGCTGCTGGAAGACTACGAGGTGGTCATGGCAGCGCGCGACGCGGTGATGGCGGCCGTCGAGGAAAAGCGCGCCGAGGGCGTGTCGAAAAGCCAGGAGGTCGCGGCGCGGGTCGTGTGCGCGCCCGAGAAGGCCGCCGTGTTGGAGGCGCGCGGCACCGACGTGCTGGCCGAGGTCTTCATCGTCTCGGACGTCGAGGTCGTCTCCGACGCGTCGGCAGGAGACGCGGTGGCGGCGGAGGTGTCGCCTGCGGCGGGCGAGAAGTGCCCGCGTTGCTGGAACTGGCGCGAGCTGGAGGCCGACGGGCTGTGCGCGCGTTGCCACGAGGTGGTCGGGGCTCTTGACGCGTAAGGGCGCGCTCATATTGTTTGCGGCGGTGGCTGCCGGCGCGTGCGTGCTCGACGCCTTGGGCAAGATGTGGGCGCTCGCCGCTTTGACCCCGCAAGGCGGAGGCGCCGCGCGCATCGACGCCGGCCCGCTCGACTTCACCCTCGTCCACAACACGGGCGCGGCCTTCGGCATCGGCGCGAACGCCACCTGGGTCTTCGTCGTCGTCACCGTCGTCATCGTGGCGGCGGCGCTCGTGTGGATCTGCGCGGGCAAGTGCCGCTCGCCGCTGTCGGTCGTGGCGCTGGCCTTGCTCGTGGGCGGCGGCGTCGGCAACTTCATCGACCGCGTCGCTTTGGGCTACGTCGTCGACTTCATCGAGTTCTCGTTTTTCGACTTCCCCGTGTTCAACGTCGCCGACGTCTGCATCACGACAGGCGTCGTGTTGCTGCTGGTGTGGGGCTTCTTCTTCAGCGGACGCGAGCTCGCAGGCGGGGGCGCAGCCGCGGGCGGGCCTGCGGGCGAGAGCGCGGGCAAAGGCGGGAAGGGGGCCGCCTCGGGCGCTGCGCCTGCGGGCGGGCAGGGCGTCGCGGCCGGCGGCGCGGGTGGACAGGCCGTCGCGGCCGGCGAAGGAAAAGCAGATGCCGCGCCGTCTGGTGCGGCGGGCGACGAGCCGCTCTCCGCGAGCGCCTCCGCCGCTTTTTCGGGGCGGGAGCGCGCGTGAACGAGCGCCACAAGCATGTGGTGACCGCCGACGAGCAGGGGATGCGCCTGGACGCGCTCGTGGCGGAGCTGGGCATCGAGGCGATAGCATCGCGTTCGGCCGCCGTGCGCCTCATAGAATCGGGACACATCGTGGTGAACGGGCAGGCCACGGCGAAGAAGCGCATCGTGGTCGCAGGCGACGAGCTGGCCATCGAGGTGCCGCCGCGCTCGGGCACGCCGCATCTGCTGGAGCCCGCCTACCACATCAAGCTCGACATCCGCTTCGAGGACGAGTACCTGATCGTGCTGTCCAAGCAGGCGGGGCTTGTCGTCCACCCCGCGCGCGGGCACTACGGCGACACCCTGGCAAACGCCCTTGTCGCGCATTGCGGCGTGGACCATCTGGGGCACGTGCAGGGCGAGGACAGGCCCGGCATCGTGCACCGGCTCGACCGCGACACGAGCGGCCTCATGCTCGCGGGCAAGACCGACATGGCCGCCGCGCGCCTGCAAGACGGCATACGTCGCCGCGTCATCGACCGGCGCTATCTCGCGCTCGTCCACGGGCGCATCGCTCCGGACACCGCGAAGGTGGACGCGCCGCTTGCCCGCCACGTCACCGACCGCACGCGCATGGCGGTTTCGGACGCCGCCGGCTCCAAGGGCGCGATCACCACCTTCACCGTGCTGGAGCGTTTCGCCCCGGGGCGCGCCGACGACGGCTACACGCTGGTCGAGTGCCATCTCTTCACCGGGCGCACGCACCAGATACGCGTGCACATGGCCTATATCAAGCACCCCGTGGTCGGGGATGCGCTCTACGGGCGCGCGGCATGCGCCAAGGCGCGAAACCGCGACGCGGCCGAGCGCGCCGAGCTGGGCTTGACCCGCCAGTTCCTGCACTCGTGGCGCCTTGCCTTCGAGCACCCCATCACCGGCGAGCAGCTGGCCTTCAAAGACCGCCTGCCGCTCGATTTGGCCTACGCGCTCGACGAGATCGCCGCGCGCAGCGAGGGGCGCACGGCGGCGGGCGAGGAGCTTTTGGGCGAGCCGGGCGCATGCTGACCGTTTCGCCCGTCTCTTTTCAGGCTCTTCGGGGCTTGCGCGGGTTGATTTCCGGCGGCATATACCCATGATGAAAGGCATGTTGAATGCTGGGAAAGGGGCTTGCCTAGTTCAGGCCCTTCTAAGTCCCTGAGCTAGGCAAGCTCATAGAGCTAACTGATATGAAATTCGCTATGTTGTTGATTCATATTGCGCAAACTAATAAATTCCGTTATATTGTGCAATATGAATCAATATGTCGCCAACATACCGCGCGGGTCGGTGGCTGCGCAAAACCTTGCCGAATGGGCGCTGTCGCACGGGGTCGTCTCGCTTAGCACAGGGGAGGTCGCCCATCTGTGCGGTGTGCCCGCAAGCCAGGTTCCGCAGCGCATGGCGGCTCCCAGACATGCCGGTCGCGTGTTCTCGCCGGCCAGGGGCCTTTGGGTTCCTGTCCCCACCGAGTACAGGACATGGGGCGCGCCCGACCCCATGCTCTACATCGGCCAGATGATGACGCATCTCGACTGCGGATACCTTGTCGGCTGGCTCGCGGCCGCCGCCCGTCATGGCGCGAGCCACCAGGCTCCGCAGACCTTTCAGATTGCAACGGCGCGGACCTTGCGCGACAGAACCTTCGGCCGCTCGCGGTTGGAGTTCAAAAGCAGAAGCTATGCATCCATCGCGCCTTGCTGCGCTCGGACGCTGGCAAGCACGGGTGTGAGGGTGGCCACGCCGGCTGTGACCATGCTCATGCTCGCAGCCGACCCGGGCTTTTGCGGCGGACTCGACAATATCGCAACCGCCGTGGTCGAGCTTGTGGAGGAGAATCCGCCGTGCTCCGATGAGGTCGCCGCTAGCGCCGGGCTTTTCCCGGATTCCGCTTCGCGCCGGCTCGGCTGGTTGCTTGACGCCTTCGGCGGCGGGGCGCCTGCCAGCCTGGTGGGTTACTGCGAATCCCTCGACAGCTCGCCTTCGTATCTTTCTCCCGTTGCTCCCAAGGAGGGCGGTCTCTCCGGCAAGTGGGGCATCATCATCAACCAGGACGTCGAACCGGACCTATGATCAAGAGAAGCGATATCGTGCAGTGGGGCGTTGCCCATCCATGGCACAACGAGAACCAGATCGAGCAGGACCTGTTGCTGTCTCGTGCCATGATCGAAATCGCCAACGACCCCCTACTCGGCCGTGAGCTGGTTTTGCGCGGAGGCACTGCATTTCACAAGCTGTACCTGCCGCAGCCCTATAGGTACAGCGAGGATCTCGATTTCGTGCGCACCACTGCCGGCGGGATCGGAGACGTGATGAAGCGGCTCACCTCGCTTGGCGTGGAGCTTGGTTTTGAGGTCAGGACCAAAATGGGGATGTTCCCGAAGGTGATGTGGAGGTTTCGCTTCGAGGACGGGGTCACGGGCAAGATCAAGCTCGAGATCAACACGTTCGAGCGCTCGCCCATGATGCCTCTCACCACCCATGAGCATGCGGTTGAAAACGGGTTTTATTCGGGCTGCGCCAAGATTGCGACCTTCCAGCCCGAGGAGCTGGTTGCCACGAAGCTTCGAGCGCTGTATCAGAGGAAGAAGGGCAGGGATCTGTACGACCTTTGGCTGGCGATTGCCGTTTTGGGGCTCGATCCGGACGGGATTGTCGCGGCCTTTCCGGCGTACAGGCCGGACGGCGCTACCGCGGAGGATATGGTCGCCAACCTAGACTTGAAACTTCATGACGCCGGCTTTTGCACGGATATTGCGGCAATGATTCGCGTTGGAGCCCCAAAATACGATCCACATGTCGCGGGCGAGATGGTCAAGGAAATCCTGCTGTCTCGAATTTGACGCTGCGCGGCTGACCGGGAATGTTTTTGCTCTGCGTCTCGAGTTGAACGAGGGCGTCCTATTGGGAAATCGCCCCGATGGAACGGCGTGGCGAATTCGCTGTAACAAGCAGGTGGTCCCTGCCTCGATGCGCCTGTGGTGGTGACGTATCGTTCATTGCATCTGTTCTCAACATATGCGAAGGAACTGAGCGAAAACGGGCAGGAAAACTTTAGTCGTAGATTGTTAGATTATCTGCCGTCATCGCGCTGTAATAATCGTCACCAAACGGACGCAAATACGATACCCACATGCCACTCAACCCTGTCTATACTACGTGGTGTTCAAGGAAAGCGGACCGCAGGCGAAGACGGTCCGAAAGAAAAAAAGGAGATGGTTGAAATGGCACACGACATCATGACCTACGCGAATCCCTTCCGCGCGATCGACGAGTTCGAGAAGCACCTGTTCGGCACTCCGTTCGCCAGCTACGACACGAAGGGCGTCGGGCTGTTTCGCACCGACATCAAAGAAGACGCCGACGGCAACAAGTACACGCTCAAGGCCGACTTGCCGGGCTTCAAGAAAGACGACATCAAGCTCGACGTGGACGGCGACGTCCTCACCATCTCGGCCGAGCGCAAAAGCGAAGCCGCCGAAGGCGACGAGCAGTCCGGCTACATCCGCCGCGAGCGCAGCTACGGCAGCTACTCGCGCCAGTTCGACATCAGCGCGATAGACCCCGAGAAGATCGAGGCCTCCTACGTCGACGGCGTGCTCACGCTGGACATGCCCAAGAAAGAAGAGCTCGTCCCCAAGAAGCACCAGATCTCGATTCAGTAAACCGCGCGAAAGCGCCCCGGTCCCACACGCGGGGCGCTTTCGGCTCTCTCTTCCTCTCTGAAGGCCCGTTTCGGAAAATGGCAGGTCGCTCGCGCAAGGCGCCTCCTTTTCCGAACGGGCCGCTCTCTTTGCGCCCGCCGTCCCCGCATGCCGCAGGCGCGAGGCGTCCGGCAGGTGGACGGAAGGCGGGGCGGCGGTCCTTCCGCGCGCCGTTGCATGCCCCCCGCATGCCGTAACGCCTTGCTTACCGACCGCGCCGCGTGCGGGCGCCCCTGCGCGAGGGGGTGTATCTTCTTCCGCGCACCGAAGACCGCCTCGCGAAGGCGGGCACGAGAGGAGCGCTATGGACGGGCAGCAGGATTTCCGCCGGGAGAACAGGCAGGCGATCGTCGACTACCTGGCCGCCGGCTGCAAGGGCGCGGCCATGGGCGCCGTCGGCATGGAGCAGGAGCATTTCCTGCTCGACGAAGACGGCGAGCGCGTGCCCTACGCCGAAAAGCACGGCCGCCTCGGGGTGAAAGACGTGCTCGAGGCGCTCTCCGAGTTCTATCCGCAGGTCACGCGCACGCCCGATGGCGACATCATGGGCGTTGCGCGCCCGGCCGCCTCCATCACCATCGAGCCGGCCGCCCAGATAGAGGTCAGCATCGCGCCGCTTGCCAACGTCGCCGAGGTAGAGCAGGAGTACCGCAACTTCCTCTTCCGGCTGGAGCAGGTCGTGCGCCCGACGGGCTACAGCGTCGCCACCTACGGCTATTCGCCCGTGCCCGGCCAGACGGCGGCCGACCTTCCCCTCATCCCCAAAGAGCGCTACCGCCTGATGGACGCGTACTTCTCGCGCCTGCCCGGCATGCACGCCGAGCGCATGATGCGCGGCTCGTGCAGCCTGCAGGTCTCCGTCGACTTTTCCGACGAGGCAGACGCCGTGCGCAAGCTGCGCCTGGCCACCTTGCTCTCTCCCGTGCTCGCGAGCATCGCCGACAACGCCCCCGTCTTCGAGGGGCGCCCCAACACGTCCCACATCAGCCACCTGGCCTTGTGGCGCGAGGTCGACCCCGTGCGCTGCGGCGTCGTCGGCGGGCTGTTCGACGAGGGCTTCGATTTCGGGCGCTACGCGGACTGGATGCTGTCCGCGCCCCCCATATTCACCACGCATGGCGGGCAGGTGCGCGACACTGCAGACATGCCGGCGACAGAGGCGTATGCGGGCGTGCGGATGGACGAGGCAGACGTCGAGCATCTGCTGAGCATGTTCTGGCCGGACGCGCGCCTGAAGCGCTACGTGGAGATACGCCCTGCCGACGCGCTGCCCTCAGGGCCTGCCATGGGCTACGTCGCGTTGTTGAAGGGGCTGTTCTACGGGCAGTTCAACCTCGACGTGCTCGAAGACGCGCTGGGCGTGGGCGCAGACGGCGCCTACCCCTTCGCCGAGGCGGACGTGGAAGACGCGGTGGCGGCCGTGGCGGCAGACGGCGACGCGGCGCAGGTCTACGGCAGGGGGCTGGTCGAGTGGATCGACTACCTGTTCTCGCTCGCGTCGCAAAGCCTTTCCACCGAGCTGGGCTATCTGGACGCGTTGCGCGACTTCCGGGGGGTCTGAGCTGCGATGGCTGAATTCACCGACCAGGTGCGCATCTGCGTGAAAAGCGGCGACGGCGGCGCGGGCTGCACCTCGTTTCGCCGCGAGGCCCACGTGCCCAAGGGAGGCCCGGACGGCGGCGACGGCGGGCGCGGCGGCGACGTGGTGGTGGTGGCCGACTCGACCGTCTCCTCGCTCGTGGACTACCGCTACAAGCACCACTTCAAGGCCGGGCGCGGCACGCACGGGCAGGGCAAGCGCATGCACGGGCGCGACGGCGACGACCTCGTGCTGAAGGTGCCGTGCGGCACGACGGTGCGCCTGCTCGACGACCAGATGCAGCCCGTCGACGAGATCGCCGATTTGACCGTGCACGGCGAGCGCGTCGTGGTGGCAGGCGGCGGCCACGGCGGCCGCGGCAACATCCACTTCGTCACGCCCACGCGGCGCGCGCCGGCGTTTTCCGAGCTGGGAGAGCCCACCGAGCCGGTGTGGATAGAGCTGGAGATGAAGCTGATGGCGGATGCGGCGCTGGTCGGCATGCCCTCGGTGGGCAAGTCGAGCCTGATCGCGTGCATGAGCGCGGCGCGCCCCAAGATCGCCGACTATCCCTTCACCACGCTCGTGCCGAACCTGGGCGTGGTGCGCGCCGGCGACGACCGCAGCTTCGTGGCGGCCGACGTGCCGGGGCTGATCGAGGGCGCGGCGGCCGGCAAGGGGCTGGGGCACGAGTTCTTGCGCCATGTGGAGCGCTGCGCGCTGATCGTGCACGTGGTGGACGCGAGCGGCGGCCTGGAGGGGCGCGACCCCGTGCACGACTACGAGACGATAGAGGCCGAGCTGGCGGAATACGCCGCCGAGCTGGCCTGCCGCCCGCGCATCGTCGTGGCCAACAAAGTGGACATGCCGCAAACGGAAGACGCCGTGGCGGCGCTGCGCGAGCGGGTGAGGGCCGATTCGCGCGCGCTGTCCGAGCGTCTGGAAGACGAGGGGGTAGACGATCCGGATCCCATCCCGTTTTTCGAGGTGTCCGCCGCCACGCGCCAAGGCCTCGACGCGTTTGTCCGCGCGACGGCCGAGCGGGTGTTTCGGGTGCGCGCGGCAGACGTCGGGGCAACCGGCGAGGCGGGCGCCGGGCGCGGGGGCGCGGACGGCTCCGGCGCCTTGCACGGCGGCTTCGAGAAGGTGTGGGAGCACGCGCGGCAGCAGCGCGAGCGCAGCATCGCCGTCGCGCGCGAGGAGCGCCATGCCTGGCGCGTGTCCGGCACGGCGGTCGAGCGCATGGTGGTGCAGACGGAATGGGGCAACGAGGAGGCCGTCGCCTTTTTGCAGCGGCGCCTGGAGCACGCCGGCGTGGAGCGGGCGCTCGTGGAAGCCGGCGCGCAGGCAGGCGACGAAGTGCGCATACGCGGCGTCGCCTTCGAGTTCGAGCCCTTGGGGCCGGGCGACGCGACGCTCGACGAGCTGTTCGCGCGGGAGTTTGCCGACGACCCGGAGTAGACGGGCGCCGGCGCCGACGCGCCCGGCCTCGCGTGCACCCGCACGGGAAAAACGGGTAGAATCCAAAAGGTCTTTATCCACGTCCGTTTGCGCGCCCGCGACTCGACGCCTCTTTCGGCGCGAACGCTTCTGCGCACGGCGGGCACGATGAAAGGGAGTGCGCATGGAAGTCGCTTCTTGGAAGAAATACCTGGCGGAATGCTTCGGCACCTTCGTCTTGACCTTGTTCGGCTGCGGATCTGCGGCCATCGCGGGCGCGACGCTGGGCACGGTCGGCATCGCATGCGCCTTCGGCCTGTCCATCGTCGCGATGGCCTTCGTCATCGGCAACACCTCCGGCTGCCACATCAACCCGGCGGTCAGCCTCGGGCTCTTCCTCGACAAGCGCCTTCCGGCAAAGGATCTGATCGGCTACTGGGTCTCGCAGTTCGTCGGTGGCATCTTGGCCGCGCTCGTCTTGTTTTTCATCGTCTCCCAATGCTCCATGCTCTCCGACGTGGCGACCACCGGACTCGGGTGCAACGGCTACGACACCGCCTCGTCCGTGGGCCTGAGCATGATAGGCGCCGTCGTCGTCGAGGTCGTCTTGACTTGCGTGTTCGTGTTGTCCGTGCTGGGCTCGACCGACTCCGAGAAGACCGCGCCGTTTGCCGGCATCATCATCGGCCTCACGCTCGTCTTCGTGCACATCATGGGCATCCCCCTGACGGGCACCTCCGTCAACCCCGCCCGCAGCTTCGGGCCGGCGCTCGTGATGGCCTTCACGGGTGACGCGACGGCGATCTCGCAGGTGTGGGTCTTCATCGTGGCCCCGCTCGTGGGCGCCGCGATTGCCGCCGGCATCTACGCGCTGGTGCGTGCGAGCAAGAGGAAAGCGGCTTAAAGCACCTGTATGGACGCGCGCGGCACACGCAACGCGGCAAAAGGCGGCACCCCGGTTCACGGCAGCCGGGGTGTCGTTTCGTCTGCAAACGCGCGCGGCGAGTCGGGCGGGCGAGAGAAAGCCGGCTCGTATGCCTCGCGCCTGCGCTACAGCGAGCAGCGCCGCCGCCGCGAGGCCGGCAAGAAGAGGGCGCTTGCGGTCGCCGGCATCGTCGTCGCGGTCGCCATCGTCGCCGTCTGCCTCGCGTTGCGCCCTGCCCTCGACGCGACGTCGTCCGGTTCGGGCGCGGGCGGCACCGGCATCGTCTCGGGCATCTCCGTATCCGGCGAGAAGCACAGCCTGCCCACGCCCATCATGGCCGAGGCCGACGGGGTGAAGATGCATTCCGCCGTCGCCATGGAGGACCTGACCGAGGTGCTCATGCATAACGCGAGCTACACCTACGCGCTGCCCATGACCACGCAGCTGTCCGAGGCGACCAACGTCGACGTGATGGCCGCGCACGGCACGGGCCGCAAGGCCTCTGGGCAGCCGACCGGCGACAAGTGGATGACGGGGCAGTTCATCCGCACCTACCGCTCGAGCAACGCGGGGCCTCAGATGAGCGCCATCGACTGCGGAGGGCCTGTGGGCGCGACGGTGTACGCGCCCGTCTCGGGCAAGGTCGTGCTGGTGAAGGAGTACAAGCTCTACGACATGTACCCCGACATCCAGATCCATATCCAACCGCAAGGCCGCAGCGACCTGGATTGCGTCCTCATCCACTTGAGCGATGCGCAGGTGAAGGCAGGCGACAGCGTCGTGGCGGGAGAGACGCCCCTTGCGCGCATCCGCGACGTCTACGCCTACATCGGCGAGAACATGCAGCTGAAGGCCTACACCGCCGAAGGCGACAACGGCAACCACACGCACATCCAGATGAACAACGCGAACGACCCCGAGTACCACGGGCTCGACGATTTGAAGACGCAGACGGGCGACGCGACGAAGGCAGAGGATGCGTCGGCGGCGGAATCGGGGCAGATGGCACAGCCGGCGCAATAGGAGAGGCGATGCCGACCGCTGCGCGTTTCGGGCCTTGTGCCCGGCTTTTCCGCGAACGGCATGCGTCGAATCGCGCGGGCGACGTCCCTTGCAAGGACAGGAGGAAAAGAGACCATGAGCTTTTCGCGCAGGGAATTCATGAAAGTGGCGGCGGCGGGCGTCATGTCGGCGGCGGCGGGCGCGGGGCTGTCTGCGTGCACGGCCGGGTCGAGCAGGGGGTCGGGCGCGGGCGATACCGCGGGGCGCACGGATGTCGTCGTCGCGATGAGCGTCGAAAGCGAGCCGTCGGCCGGCTTCGACCCCTTCTACGCCTGGGGCTGCGGCGAGCATGTGCACGAGCCCCTCATCCAGTCCACGCTCGTGGCCACCGACGCGCAGCTGAACTTCGTGAAAGACCTCGCGACGGACTACGCGTGCAGCGATGACGGGCGCCTGTGGACTTTCGATCTGCGCGAGGACGCGTTTTTCACCGACGGGCAGCGCCTGACGGCGCGCGACGCCGCCTTCACCTTGAACGGCATCAAGAACTTCGCGGGCGCCCAGCTCGACCTGTCCTACCTCGACGAGGCCGTCGCGACAAGCGACACCCATCTCGAGCTGCGCTTGAACAAGCCCTTCAACGCGCTGCTCTACACCCTGGCCGTCGTCGGCATCGTGCCCGAGCACGCCTACGACGCGGCCGCCTACGGGCAAAACCCCATCGGATCGGGGCGCTACAAGCTCGAGCGCTGGGACAAGGGGCAGCAGGCCGTGCTCGTGGCCAACCCCGACTACTACGGCGCCGCACCCAAGATGCAGCGCGTGAGCGTCTTGTTCATGGGCGAGGAGGCCTCGCTTGCCGCCGCGCAGTCGGGCAGCGTGGACATCGCCTACACGGCGCCGGATTTCGCGGCCGGCTGCCCGTCCGGCTTCGGGTTGCTGCGCTGCTCGACGGTGGACAGCCGCGGCATCTCGCTGCCCTGCGTCGC
Organism: bacterium; assembly: GCA_963642995.1. Classification (GTDB taxonomy): domain Bacteria; phylum Actinomycetota; class Coriobacteriia; order Coriobacteriales; family QAMH01; genus CAVAWX01. The sequence goes on from CAVIIZ010000014.1 coordinate 15,872, forward strand.
GGCCGGCGCCACGCGCACGAGCGGCGGCGTGGAGTATGCGGCGGGCAACGATGCGACCTGCCATCTGGAGCTGCGCCGCGCCATCAACCTCGCGCTCGACCGCGAGCGCCTCGTGCAGAACACGTTGAACGGCTACGGCTCTGTCGCCTGGAGCGTGTGCGACGGCCTTGCCTGGGCAAGCGAGGGGATGAAGGTGGACGCCGACGCGGACGCGGCGGCGCGTTTGCTCTCGGACGCGGGCTGGGCGAAAGGCGGAGACGGCGTGTGGGCGAAAGACGGGCAGCGCGCGGCATTCACCCTGATGTATCCGGCAAGCGACTCGTCGCGCCAGGCCATGGCCAACGAGTTCGCCAACCAGATGCGCGAATTCGGCGTCGAGGTCCAGGTGTCCGGCTCGTCGTGGAGCACGGACGCAGCCGGCCTCTACGCGCACCAATACAGCGACCCCATCGTGTGGGGATGGGGCGCGAACAGTCCCGTGCAGCTCTACGATCTGACCTACGGGAAAAGCGAGGGCAACTACGCGTGCTACGAAAACGCCGCCGTGGACGCGCATCTGGACGCGGCGCTCGCCAAGCCGGAGGTGGCCGATTCCTTCGAGGAGTACAAGCTCGCGCAATGGGACGGCAGCGCCGGGCCTGCGCCGCAGGGGGGCGCGTCGTGGGTGTGGCTTGCCAACGTCGAGCACCTCTACTTCAAGCGCGACGGTCTCGACGTGGCCGAGCAGAAGCCGCACCCGCACGGGCACGGCTGGTCGCTGGTGAACAACGTGGACATGTGGAGCTGGTAGGAGGGTGCGCCGCGTCGTCTCTTACGTCGTGCGGGTCGCGCTGCTTTTGCTCGCGGTGTCTGCGCTGGCCTTCGTGCTCGTGGGCGTCTCGCCCATAGACCCCGTGCAGGCAAACGTGGGGGCGAGCGCGTACGCGGGGCTGTCTTTCGAGAAAAAGGCGCAGCTTGCCGCGTGGTGGGGGGCAGATGCGCCCGTGTGGGAGCGCTATCTCTCGTGGCTGGTCTCGGCCTTGCACGGCGACCTCGGCACCTCGCTTCGCTTCAACGCGCCCGTGGCCGAGGTGCTGGCGCAGCGGGCGGGCACCACCTTGCTGCTCATGTGCACGGCCTGGGCGGCAAGCGGCGTGCTCGGATTTGCCCTGGGGGCGGCCGCCGGCGCGCGCGCGGGTTCGGCCTTCGACCGTGTGGTGCGCGGGCTTTGCCTCGTCTTGGCCTCGACGCCCTCGTTTTGGCTGGGGTTGCTCGTGCTCTACGTCTTCGCCGTGTGGCTCGGGTGGTTCCCCATCGGCTTTTCCACCTCCGTGGGGACGGGCGCGGCATCCGTCTCCGCGGCCGACGTGGCGCACCATCTCGTGCTGCCCGCCCTCACCTTGAGCATAGCCGGCATGCCCAACATCGCCTTGCACACGCGCGAGAAGATGGCCGAGTGCATGGACAGCGACTACATGCGCTTTGCCCGCGCGCGCGGGATGGGGCGCCTCGCGGCCGCGCGTCGCCACGGCCTGCGCAACGTGGCCTTGCCCGCGATCACGCTGCAATGCGCCTCGGTGGCAGAGCTCTTCGGCGGTTCTGTCCTGGTGGAGCAGGTGTTTTCCTATCCGGGCTTGGGGCAGGCGGCGGTCACGGCGGCCACGGGTGGCGACGCCTCGCTGCTCGTCGGCATCGCCGTGGCCTCGGCGCTGCTGGTTTTCGCCGGCAACGCCTGCGCTGACGTGTTCTACCGCGTGCTGGACCCGCGCATCAGGCTCGGCGGCGGCCGGCACGGCGCGGGCGGCGGAGGACGGCGCGGCGTTGACGGACACGGGATCGGCAAAGCCGCTGCATGTGGTGAAAGGGAGGACGGCCGCCCCGCGTGCGGGCACGGTCGAGGAGGCGCCGCGCGGCCCGCCGAGACATGCGCAGGATGCGGGGTGCGCGCATGAACGCCCCCGCGCAGACGACCTTTCACGTGCCGTCCCGCCGTGTTCGCGCACGCAGCCGCCGCGCCTCGTCTGTCGCCTGCGCCGTGTGCCTGGCTGCGCTGGCCGCCCTCTTCGTCGTCGGCGCGTTGCTCCAGCCCGCAAGCGGGGCGACGGACCTGTCCATGAAGAACCTGCCGCCCTCGCCCGCGCACCCCTTCGGCACCGACCAGCTGGGACGCGACATGCTCGTGCGCACTGCGGCCGGTTTGTCCACGAGCATCGGCATCGGCTTTCTCGCCGCCCTCGCCTCGGCGTTTCTCGCACTTGCCTTGGGTTGCGCGGCGGCGCTGGGCGGGCGACGCGTGGACGCGGCGGTCACCTGGCTCGTGGACCTGGCTTGCGCGCTGCCCCATATCATCTTGCTCATACTCATATCGTTTGCGTTGGGAAAGGGCGCCGCGGGCGTCGTGGTCGGGGTTGCGCTCACGCATTGGCCGAACCTGTGCCGCGTCATCCGCGCCGAGATATTGCAGATGCGCGAAAGCCGGCCCGTGGCGATCGCCGCCCAGCTCGGACGCACCCGCGCGCAAATCGCCGTGCGCCATGTGCTGCCCGCCGTGGCGCCCCAGTTCACCGTCGGCCTCGTCTTGCTCTTTCCCCACGCGATCTTGCACGAGGCGGCCGTCACCTTCCTCGGCTTCGGGCTGTCGCCGGAGACCGCGGCCGTCGGCATCATCTTGAGCGAGTCCATGGGCTATCTCGCGGCGGGCATGTGGTGGCTCGCCGTCTTCCCCGGCGTGGCGCTGGTGGGCGTGACCGTGCTGTTCAACGGGGCGGGCAAGAACTTGTCGCGTGCGCTCGGGCTGCAACGGCAGCGGGGGTGAAGGCGGTGGAGGAGGAAAAGGCGATGGCGGACGCGCATGCACGCGGGGCAGGTCTTGCGGGCGGGAAGGCAGTGTGCGCCGCCGGCACCGCAGCCGCGCCGTCTGCGCCGCCCGCGCACAGCGCCGACCATGCAGGCGAGCGCTTCCACCACCACCACTCGCATGCCCCCGCCTCGCGCCATGTGGCAGGCCATCACCTCCTGCAGGTCGAAGGTCTCGTCGTCGAGTTCGCGTCTGCGTCCGGGCGCACGCGTCCCATCGACGGCCTGAACGTGTCCGTGCACGCCGGCGAGGTGGTCGCGTTGGCAGGCCCTTCGGGTGCGGGCAAGACCCTTTTGGCCGATGCGTTGCTGGGCATGTACGCGCCCGGCGCCGAGGTGCGCGGGACGGTCTTTTTCGATGGCGTCCGGCAAACGGCGGAGTCCCTGCGCCGTCTGCGCGGCCGCGAGGTGGCCCTCGTGCCGCAGGGCGTTTCCTCGCTCGACCCGCTCATGCGCGTCGGGCGGCAAATCGGCGGCGATGCGGGCCGGCGCGCCGAGCTTTTCGCCCGCTACCGTCTCGATGCGTCCGTCGAGCGCCTCTATCCCTTCGAGTTGTCGGGCGGCATGGCCCGGCGCGTGCTGCTCATCTGCGCGCTCATGTCCGACCCGCGCCTGCTCGTGGCCGACGAGCCCACCACGGGGCTGGACCTGGAGCTGGCCGTGCGGGCGGCAGAGGACCTGCGCGCTTTTGCCGACGGGGGCGGGGGCGTCTTGCTGATCACCCACGACATCGAGCTTGCCCTGCGCGTGGCCGACCGCATCGCCGTCTTCACCGACGGGGCCGTGGTCGAGGAGACCGACGTGGCCGGCTTCGCCTCGCCGGACACCCTCGCGCACCCCTTCTCGCGGCGCCTGTGGCACGCGTTGCCCGCGCACGGGTTTTCCGATGTCGGCGATGGGGAGACGGATGGGGCGCCTGCAGACGCCTTGCCCGCCGGAGAGGAGACGCGGGCATGAGCGTGCTGTGCGCCGACAACCTGGTCTTCTCGTGGCGCGTCGGAAAACCCGTGGTGGATGGGTTCTCGCTTCGCGTGGGCAGTTTCGAGCGCGTGGCGCTGGCCGGCCCTTCGGGTTGCGGCAAGAGCACCGTCTGCCAACTGCTCGCGGGGTACCTGCGCCCTGCGAGCGGCGGCGTCGCCGTGGATGGAAAGCCCGCCCTCGCCCGCCCGCACGTCCCCAACCCCGTGCAGCTCGTCTGGCAGCACCCCGAGCAGGCGCTCGACCCCAATCTGCGCGTGGGCGCCTCGATCGCCGAGGCGGGAGCGCTCGACGAGGAGCTGTGCGCGGCCCTGCACATCGATCCTGCGTGGCTTTCGCGCTATCCGCACGAGCTGTCGGGAGGCCAGCTCCAGCGCTGTTGCATCGCCCGCGCCGTGGCCGCGCGCCCCCGCTTCATCGTCGCCGACGAGATCTCGACCATGCTCGACGCGCTCACCCAGCAGCAGGTGTGGAGTTTCCTGCTTTCGCATTGCGGGCGCCACGGGATAGGCCTCGTGCTCGTCACCCACTCGGATGCCCTGCGCGAGCGCCTCGCGACCCGCACCGTGCCGCTCGGGTGAGGCGCCGCCGGGGTTGCGCCCCTATTTGTCCACACGCACCGCGACCACGGCGAAACGCTCCTCGGAGGTGCCGTACGAGCAGGTGGACAGCGTGAGCAGCTCGTGCCCGTATGCCGCCTCGGCCGTCGGGGGAAACATCGACTGCCCCACGACCGCGTCCACGAAGTCCTTGTACTCCTGCTCGTCCAGGCTGCCCACGTGCTCCCAATAGCGGTAGTAGCCTCCGCCGCGCGAGAGGTCGGTGTGGAAGGCCGCGATCGGCTTGTAGACGCCCTCGCCTTGCGTGGTGGTGAAGACGATCTCGTGCGTGTTGAAGAAGTCCGCGTCCTCGAAGTCGAGCAAGGTGGCAAACATCGAGCCGTTGCGCATGTGGTGGCCGTAGATGATGGTGGAGTTGCCGCCCGGCACGATGCAGCCCTCGCCCACGAAGGGCGTGCCCGCCGAGGAGCGCTCGCGGTCGAAATTGCGGTGCAGGTAGTATTCGGGGTCGTCGGGGGTGAACATGACGGGGTAGTCGATGTTCGTGTCGGCCACGTAGACCCAGCCCACCGCGTCGGGGTTGAGCGCCTGCAAGGCGGCGATGTCGCGGCCGCTTTGCGTGCGCAGCTCTTCGTAGGCCACGTCGACTTCATGGTAGTCGAACAAGATCTTCGCGATGACGCCCGCGCACACGATCATGACGACGACGCAGACAATCATCACGAGCAGGGAGATCCTGCCCTTCTTCTTGCGGACCTGCCCGTTCGCCTGCGTCGCTTCCTGCCATTGCCGTTCACGTTGTCTCATATCGCTCCTCGAAGTTCCGTGTGCATCCTTTCGGGTTTTCGGGCGCGCCCCCCTTTTCCCCGAGCCGCGCCCCTGTGCCCGAGGGCGTTTCGACGCCTGCCCTATTGGACGAGCTTGAAGTAGTTGGCCAAGTCGAAGCCGTCGGGCAGCGGCAGCGAGAGCATGTAGACCGTGGCAATCGCGAACACCACGATTCCCGCTCCGAACACCACCTTGCGCTGCACAAGGTGCTTGTAAAAGCCCACGAGGCCGAACAAGAACAAGCACAGCGAGTACATCAAGGCCGCAAGTCCGTACGAGTCGTTGGCCAGGTTGCACCTGTCGCCCGTCTCGCGCATCTCGGTGGCCTCTTGCGCCTTCTTCTCCGAGTCGGAGAAGAAGCTGTCTTGCGGGTATTCGTCAAACGGCGTCGCCGTGCCCCCCTTTTCGAGGGCGGTGTAGACCGCGCCCTTGAAATTCTCGTAGTCGGGGCAGTTCGTCTCGATGAAACTGTTCAGCTCCTCGCGCTTGGCGGCGGCTTCTCGGGTATTGCCCGATTTCTCGAGCGTCGAGATCTGCGTGTTGGCGTCGTAGACGTGGGTCCACACGTTGAACGCGGCGATATAGGTCTGCGAGTTCAGGTTGTAGCTGGCGTTTGCCTCGGTGTTCAACCGGTCGGCCTTCGCGTAGCTGGCGTCTTGGTCCGATCCGTGGAGGTCGCCGATCCAGGTGGCCCATGCGGTGGTGAGCGCGCACAGCGCCAGCATGATGGCCGTGAAGGTGTTCAAGTTCAGCACGTTGTCGACGATTTTGCGGCGCAGGGGCTTCGCCTCCTCGGGGTTGTCTTCCCCGTCGTGCTTTCGCGCGTGTTTCGCCGCGTCGTTTTCGATGGCGGTGTCTTCTATCTCCTCGTTTGCATCCATGTCGGCTCCTGAACCATGCGGGGGTTTGCGAGTGCACATGCGGGCGCCGCGCCCGTTTTTTCGGGCAGATTGTAGCGCGCTGCGACGCGTTTCGGGCGCCTCGCGGGGTTCGGGCCCATCGGCTGCCGCGGTTTCCGCGCGGGTTTTTCGGGCAGGCCCGGCTTTGCCCCGGCGAAAGCGGGAAGCCCCTCGCGGTCTTTTCGCCTGCGCTAGAATTGCCTTGCCTGCGATGCTTGCGGTTCGGGTTCGGGCAAGCGGGCCGCCGCTGAGACGCGCGACACGGCGCGGGAAAGGAGCGCATATGGCGAAGACGCAGTTGGAGGCGGCGCGCGCGGGCGAGGCGACGCCGCAGATGGAGCGGGTGGCGCGCGAGGAGCGCCGCGAGTTGGACTGGCTTTTGCAGGAGGTGGCGGCCGGGCGCATCGCCGTCCCCGCGAACCACGCGCACGGCGCCTTGCAGGCAAGGGGCGTGGGCGGCGGCCTCTCCACGAAGGTGAACGTGAACCTCGGCGTGAGCGGCGACTTGCACGACTACGACGTGGAGATGGCCAAGGTGGACATGGCGCTCGAGCTGGGCGCCGACGCCATCATGGATCTGTCGAACTGCGGCAAGACCTCGAGGTTTCGCCGCGACCTTCTGGCGAAATCGCCTGCCATGGTGGGCACGGTGCCCATGTACGACGCCATCGGCTACCTGGACAAAGAGCTGGCCTGCTGCACGGCCGACGACTTCTTGCGCGTGGTGGCCGCCCATGCCGAAGACGGCGTGGACTTCGTCACGGTGCACGCCGGCCTGAACCGCCGCACGGTCGAGGCCTTCGTCCGCGCCGGCCGCAGGATGAACATCGTCAGCCGCGGCGGCAGCCTGCTGTTCGCGTGGATGCAGCTCACGGGAAACGAGAACCCGTTTTTCGAGCGCTACGACGAGCTGCTGGAGATCTTGCGCGAGCACGACGTGACCATCAGCCTGGGAGATGCGTGCCGGCCGGGCTGCATCGACGACGCGACGGACGCGGCACAGGTGGCCGAGCTTGTGGAGCTGGGCAACCTGACGCGCCGGGCATGGGATGCGGGCGTGCAGGTGATGGTCGAAGGACCCGGGCACATGGCCTTGAACGAGGTGGCGGCCAACATGGAGCTGGAAAAACGCCTCTGCCACGGCGCGCCCTTCTACGTGCTGGGGCCGCTCGTCACCGACATCGCGCCCGGCTACGACCACATCACGAGCGCCATCGGCGGAGCCGTCGCGGCCGCCTCCGGCGCGGATTTCCTCTGCTATGTCACACCGGCCGAGCACCTGCGCCTGCCCGATGAAAACGATGTGCGCGAGGGGCTGGTGGCGGCCAAGATCGCGGCGCATGCGGCCGACATCGCCAAAGGCGTGCCCGGCGCGCGGATGCGCGACGACGCGATGGCCGACGCGCGGCGCAGCTTCGACTGGGAGCGCCAGTTCGAGCTTGCCCTCGACGGCGCCCGCGCGCAAGAGCGCTTCGAGAGCGCGCCCGCGGCCGAGGAGGACAGCTGCACCATGTGCGGCAAGATGTGCGCGGTGCGCACGGTGAACAAGGTGCTGGCCGAAAAGGGGGAGGAGCTGGGGCTGTGAGCCTGTTGGAAGAGATTGTCGAGGCGGCGGCGCGGGTGCGCGCGCGCACGCCGCTCGTGCACAACATCACGAACTACGTCACGGTGGGCGACGTGGCCAACGCCGAGCTTGCCTGCGGCGCCTCTCCCGTCATGGCAGACGCCGTCGAGGAGGTGCGCGACATGGTGGCGCTCGCCTCGGCGCTCAACATCAACATCGGCACCTTGAACGCGCGGACCGTCGAGAGCATGCATGCGGCGGCCGACGCGGCGGCCGAGACGGGCACGCCGCTCGTCTTCGACCCGGTGGGCGCGGGCGCGAGCGCCTTTCGCAACGAGACGACGCGCGAGTTTTTGGCGCACGCGCATCCCAGTTGCATACGCGGCAACTTCAGCGAGGTGGCCTTCGTGGCCGGCCTTGCGGCGACGACGCGCGGGGTGGACGCCGGCGAGGTGGCCGACGCGGTCTCGCCCGAGGAGGTCGCGGCGCAGGTGGCGCGCGCGCACGGCTGCATATGCGCCATCACGGGCGCGGTGGATGTGGTCTCGGACGGCACGCATGCCGTCTTCGTCGAAAACGGCGATGCGGCCATGGGCAAGGTCACGGGCACGGGCTGCATGTGCGACGGGTTGATCGCGGCCTTCATCGGCGCGCTGCACGGGGAAGGCCCCGCTGCAGCTTCCGGCACGCGCTCGGAGCTCGTGGCCTGCGCTGCGGCTGTATGCAGCATGGGGTTGGCCGGCGAGCTGGCACGTCGCGACCTGGAGGGCATGGGGGCGCTCGTCGGCACGGGCAGCCTGCATATCGGCATCATCGACCGCTTGAGCCTGCTGTCCGCGGCCGACTACCGCCGCCATGCGCGCGTGGAGGAGCGCTGAGGGGCCTGCCATGGCAAAAGCGCAGCTCGACTACACGCTCTACCTCGTCACCGACCGCGACCTCATGGCCGTAGGCGACATCGAGACGCTCGTGGACGAGGCCTGCGCGGGCGGCGCCACCCTCGTGCAGCTGCGCGAGAAGCACGCCGGGCGCGAGGAGTTCGCCAACCTCGCGCGGCGGGTGAAGCGCGTCGCGGACGCACACGGGGCGGGCCTTGTGGTGAACGACGCGGCCGAGGTGGCGGCTGCCGTGGGCGCGGCGGGCGTGCACGTGGGGCAAGACGACATGCCCGTCGCGGCCGTGCGCGCCATCGCAGGCCCGGACGTCGTCGTGGGCGTGTCGGCCTCCAGCGTCGACGAGGCCGTGCGCGCGCAGGCAGACGGCGCCGACTACCTGGGCGTCGGCGCCGTGTGCTTCACCCCGACCAAGCCCGACGCGCATGTGACGGGCATGGACGAGCTGCGCCGCATACTCGATGCCGTGCGCGTCCCCTGCGTCGCCATCGGCGGGGTGAACGAGCGGACGGTCCCCGCGTACGCCGGCCTTCCCCTCGCGGGATTTGCCGTCGTCTCCGGCATAGTCGCCGACCCCGACCCGCGCGCGGCCGCCGCCCGCCTGCGCCGCGCCATCGCCTGCGCACGCTAGGCCGTGCTTTCCTCGGGGCCGAGAAAAGCCCGGGCGACCTCGAAAGCACCCGAGGCGCCGCCAAGACCGCCCGCCTGCGCCGCGCCCCCCAAGGGGTCCGTCCGGCCTTCGCGGGGACGCCCGGCGCTCGGGCGAGCGGCGCCTGTCCTGTACATATGCGCGGTTTTTTTGCTACCATTTGGGTTTGTATGCATGTGACAGCAGGATTTTGTGAGTGAATAAGGAGCCTTGGCATGGACGACGGGGGAATCGAGGAGCTGCTTGACGAGCTCGCCGATCGCATCGAGAACTCGAAGCCTGTCTTGGGCAACAGCCAAAAGCGCCAAGTCGAGATAGGCCCCATCTTCGAGATTCTCGACGAGATCCGCGACATCTTTCCCGACGAGCTGCGTCAGGCGCGCATCATCGTGCGCGACCGGCAGGGGATGATAGAGACGGCCGAGGCCGACGCGAACCGCATTCTGGAGGACGCGGAGCGCCAGGCCGAGCAGATCGCCAGCGACCAGGAGGTCGTGCGCATCGCCGAGCAGAAGGCCCAAGAGATCGTCGACGACGCCATGGCGCGCGAGCGCGAGATGCGCGTGGGCGCAGAAGACTACGCCGACCAGATCTTCGCGAACCTGGAGACGAACCTCGACAATTTGCTGAAAAACGTCACGCGTCTGCGCACGCGCCTGAACAACGGCGGCCGCGACTAGCGCCGCGCGCTCGACGGCCGCAGCGCACGCGCGAAAGGCGCATACGTTCACCATGAGGGAATTCATCGTTTCCACGCGCCCCGGGCTTTCTGCCGCGGGAGCCTCGCAGCCGCTGGCCGGCACCCTCGACGAGGCGGGCTACACCATGGGCGACATGGAGCTTTCCACGCCGGAGGGCATAGTCTACGACCTCGTGCTCTCCAACACCGGCGAGGCCTTCACCTTGACGGGCACGGTCTCGGCGCGCGCCGAGACGCAGTGCGCCCGCTGCCTGGAGGCCGCTTCCCTCGAGGTGAGAGGCGAGGTCTCGGGCTACTATCTGGCCGACGCGGACGCCGACGCCGAAGGCCTCGAGCAAGACGAGTTTTCCTATGCGGCCGACGACGGCAGCATCGACATCGCGCCCGCGCTGCTCGCGGCCCTGTGTTTCGCCACCCCGTTCGTCGTGCTGTGCAAAGACGATTGCAAGGGGCTGTGCCCGCGCTGCGGGGCAAACCTCAACGACGACCCCGGGCATGCGCACGACGACGAGCCCGACCCGGGCAATCCCTTCGCTGTTTTGAAAAACCTCAAACTCTCATAGCGAACGCCGCCAGCACGTAGTAAAATGCGAATTTGCCGTGCGCAATAAGGCGTGCAGCGGACAACGACGCATGCAGGAGGAGCCGCCCCGCCAGTGGCCGCGCGAGCGGTTGCGGGAGCCGGCGATGATTTCCTGCAGAGGACCAACGAAAGCGAGAGGTACACCATGGCAACGACTGTCTCCATCAAGACCCTGCTCGACGCGGGCGTCCACTTCGGGCACCAGACCCGCCGCTGGAACCCGAAGATGAAGCCCTACATCTGGGGTTCGCGCAACGGCATCCACATCATCGACCTGAAGAAGAGCCTCTACGCCATCGACGACGCGTACACCTTCTTGTCCAACGTCGCCGCGCGCGGCGCCCAGGTGCTGTTCGTGGGCACGAAGAAGCAGGCGAGCGGGCCTTTGAAGGAAGCGGCCGAGCGAGCCGGCCAGCCCTACGTCAACTTCCGTTGGATGGGCGGCATGCTCACCAACTTCCAGACCATCAAGACGCGCGTGCAGCGCATGGCCGAGATCGAGAGCATGAAGGAATCCGGCCTGATCGAGTCCTACAACAAGAAGGAGCAGGCCGGCTTGAACAAGGAGCTGGACAAGCTCCAGGCGGCCCTCGGCGGCATCCGCGACATGCACGGGCTGCCGGCGGCGGTTTTCGTGGTGGACACGAACCACGAGATCAACGCCGTGCGCGAGGCGCGCCGCCTGAACATCCCCATCGTCGGGCTGATCGACACGAACTGCGATCCCGACGAGGTCGATTACGGCATTCCGGCAAACGACGACGCCATTCGCTCCGTGCGCATGCTGTGCGACGTGATGGCCGATGCGGTGCTGGCCGGCGGCCAGGCCGATGTGACGGCCGAGGAGATGACCGGCGAGCCTGCGGCCGCGAAGGCGGAGAAGGCCGAGAAGCCCGCGAAGGCCGAGGCGGCAGAAGGGGCGCCCGCCGAGACGGCTGCGCCCGCGGCCGCAGAGGAGAAGGCAGCCGCGCAGGCCGAGCCCGCGGCAAACGACGAGAAGAAGGACGAGTAGACATGGCAGCTATCACCGCTCAGATGGTAAAAGAGCTCCGCGAGGCAACCGACGCGGGCATGATGGAGTGCAAGAAGGCGCTCGTGGAGGCCGACGGCGATTTCGACGCCGCCGTGGACGTGCTGCGCACGCGCGGCTTGGCGGCGGCGGCCAAGAAGGCAGGACGCGCCACCAACGAGGGCCGCGTCGTCGCGGCGGTCTGCAAGGACGGCGCCAAGAAGGGCTCTGTGTGCCAGGTGAACTGCGAGACGGATTTCGTCGCCCTCACCGACAAGTTCGGCGAGTACGCCGAGAAGTTCACCCGCGCGGTCACCCACAACGACCCGGCCGACGTGGAGGCGCTTCTCGCCGGCGAGTACCAAGGCGAGAAGGTCCAAGACATCCTCACCGACGCCATCCACACCATCGGCGAGAACATCGTCATCTCCAACTTCAAGCGCCTCGAGGTGGCCGGCACCGGCGCGGTTGTCCCCTACATCCACATGAACGGCAAGATCGGCGTGCTCGTGGCCTTCGAGTTCTCCAACGAGGCCACCGGCGCCGACGAGCGTTTCCTGGCCATGGGCAAGGACGTGGCCATGCAGGTGGCCGCCACCAACCCCGTGGCGCTCGACGCCGACAGCGTGCCCGCCGACGTGCGCGACCACGAGATGGACATCTACAAGGCGCAGGCCGCCGAGTCCGGCAAGCCGGACAACATCCAGGTGAAGATCGCCGAGGGACGCATGAAGAAGTTCTACAAGGAGAGCTGCCTCGTGGAGCAGGACTTCGTGAAGGATCCCGACAAGACGGTCGCCGCATACGTCGCCGGTGTGGCCAAGGAGCTGGGCGACACGGTGAAGGTGGTCGACTTCGCCCGCATCGCCTTGGGCGACTAGCACGACCGGGCCGGCTTCGCCTCGCACGTGCGCGGGGCACGCCTCTTTTTCGGCAACGGACGCAAAAGCGTCGCGGCCTCGCTCACCTGCGGGCTGCGACGCTTTTCTTTACCATGAAGCCCGACGCGGGCGCCAGGAAACGGCAGGAGAAAACGCATGGACACGACACCGACCGAGACGCGCGTGCGCTTCGCGCCCTCGCCGACGGGCAAGTTGCACATAGGCGGCGCCCGCACGGCCATCTACAACTGGGCGTTTGCCCGCGCGACGCATGGAAAGTTCGTCTTGCGCATCGAAGACACCGACCCGAAACGCTCGACACGGGAAAACATCGACCTCATCTTGCGCTCGATGCGCTGGCTGGGGCTGGATTGGGACGAGGGTCCGGAGGTGGGCGGCGAGGCAGGCCCGTACCTGCAGACCGCACGCGCGGCCACGTACGCGTCGGCGCTCGAGCAGCTCGAAAGCGCGGGAAGGGCGTATCCGTGCTTTTGCACGCCAGAAGAGCTTGCAGCGCGCCGCGAGGCCGTGCAGAAGGGCGCCGATGCCGCCCCCGACCCGTGCCGCGCGCTGTCTGCCGACGAAGCTGCCTCGCGCTTGGCGGCGGGCGAGGCGCACACCTGGCGTTTGAAGGTGCCCGAAGGCCGCGGCACGATCGTGGTGCACGACGTCGTCCACGGCGACAGCTCCTTTGACGCGGCCCTGCAAGACGACATGATCTTGGCGCGCGCCGACGGAAGCCCCACCTACAACTTCGCGGTGGTCTGCGACGACGTGAACATGCGCATGACCCACATCATCCGCGGCGACGACCACCTGTCCAACACGCCGCGCCAGGTGCTGGTCTACGAGGCGCTGGGCTATCCCGTGCCCACGTTCGCGCACATCCCGATGATCTGCGGCCCGGACGGCAAGAAGCTCTCGAAGCGCCACGGCGCGGCGTCTGTCGAGGAGTACCGCGACATGGGGTATCTGCCCGATGCCCTGTTCAACTATCTGGCGCTGCTCGGCTGGGCGCCCGACGGCGAGACGACGGTGTTTTCCCGCGACGAGATGGCGCGTCTGTTCACCTTGGAGCACGTGGGCAAAAACCCCAGCTCGCTGGATTACGACAAGTTGCAGTGGATGAACAACCGCTATGTGCAGTCCATGGGCGCCGAGGCGTTTGCGCGTGCTGCGCTGCCGTATCTGGTGGATGCGGGCGTGGCGGCCGATGCGGCCGAGGCCGAGGAGATGCGCGAGATGGTCGAGACGGCCTATCCGCTGGTCGCCGAGCGGGTGAAGCTCATGACCGAGGTGCCTTCCATGTTGGCCTATCTGCTGTGCGACGAGCTGGTCTTCGACGACAAGAGCGTGAAGAAGGTGCTGCAAAAGGAGGGCGCGGGCGCGAAGACGGCGCTTTCCCGGAGCGCGGAGGCCTTGCGCGGCGTGGCAGACGCCGGCGCCTGGGATGCCGCGCGCATCGAGGCGGCGCTGCGCGAGGTGCCCGAGGCCATGGGCGTGAAGGCGCGCTTGGTGTTTCAGCCCTTGCGTGTGGCCGTCACGGGCAACATGGTCAGCCCGCCGTTGTTCGAGTCGGTCGAGCTGCTGGGACAGGCCCGCACGCTGGAGCGGGTCGCCGCCGCCGAAAAGCTCGCCTGCGATTGAGGGGGCACGCCGCCTGCACGCATTCACAGTTTCTCCGCAACTTGCTGATAGGGTGAATGCTCGTATTTCTCGAATGACCATGTCGCGCGGGACAGGTGCGCGCGGCTCCGCGTCCAAAGCGCACGATCGGCAAGGGCGGCGGCGGGTGTTTTCGCCCGAAGAAACGGCACGACACGATACGACGGGACGTTATGGCACGCAACAGACGCAGGGCCTCATCGCATGCGGACGAGCGCCAACGCTTTTCCTCCGACCCCTCCGACATGCAAAGCGACACGCGGGGCGGATATTCCGACCGGCATGCCCGCCGCGACGGCGGATACGGCGCGGATGGCCAAAACGCCGCCTCCGGGCGTGGGTATTCGTCGTATGCGGGACAAGCGCCTGCAGGCGAGGGGTATCGCGACGTGAGAGCCGCGAGGGGGTATTCCCGGACGGGCGGCGGCGCGGATCCGCAGGCTCGCAGCCGGTATGCCCGCTCGCCGCGTCCGTCGGGCGCGCGGCAGGATGCGGACTCGCGTTTTGGCTCGCATGCCCACCCGGGTTCTCGTTGCGGCACAGGCTCCTATTCGGATTCGCGCTCCCATCCAGTTGCGGGCTCTTATGCGGGCGCCTCGTCTTTCGCGAGCGCCGGCGACTACAGCCGCGATGCCGCGCGCTACAGCTCTCGTGCGCATGCAGGGGATGCGGCCGCGTCGCCCTATGCGCAGCAGGCGCTTTCCCGCCGCCGCGCCTCCAAGAAAAAGCGCATCCTCGCAGGCGTCACCATCGCGCTCGTGGTGCTGCTCGCCGGTGTGGGGGCCGCCGCGGCCTTGTGGTACAACGGCCTCATGACCACCTTGCGCGGCGACAACCAGATCACCAACACGACGCAGGTCGTCGACACGGGCGAGCCCTACTACGTGCTGCTGCTCGGCGGCGATTCGCGTGACGACACCGACGCGGACAACCGCACGGACAGCATCATGGTCGCGCGCGTAGACGAGGCGGGCAAGAAGGTGGGCATACTATCGATTCCCCGCGACACGCGCGTCTACATCGACGGCCACGGCTATTGCAAGATAAACTCCGCAATCGAATACGGCGGCTACAACCGCGTCGTCGAGTGCGTGAACAACATCCTCGGCATCAAGATCAACTACTACGCCTTCATCTACTTCGACGGCTTCAGCGACCTCGTGGAAAAGATCGGCGGCGTGACCGTGGCGGTGCCGGAGGGCACCTACTACGAGGGCGTGTGGGTGCCGGCCGGAGACGCGGTCGAGATCGACGGCGAGGAGGCGCTCGTCTTGGCGCGTTGCCGCCATGGATACCCGCCCGACACCGGCGCCTATGTCATGGGCGACTTCCAGCGCACCTTAAACCAGCGCAACCTGATCAAGGCCATTGCGAAGAAGGTGCTTTCGCAAGACATCTCGCGCATGCCGTCGCTGATCGAGGGGCTGGCGAAATGCCTCGAGACGAACATGGACGCATCGAAGATCGTCTCGCTTGCCCAGAACATGAAGGGCATGGACACCGAAGAGATAGACACCGCGCAGCTGGGCATCGCCGGCGCCACCATCAAAGGACAGTGGTTCGGCATCGTGTTCCAAGACGTCTACGAGGTGATGAAGGAGAACTTCACCACGGGAAAGACGATTTTGGACGGGCTTGCCAAATACGACACCGACGTGAACGGCTCGGATTGCAAATCCAACTACACGGACGGCCCGCTGTTCTCCTACACCTCGTACACGGATCTCTACGGCAGCCCGAAAGGGGAGGGGTTGCCCGCAGGCGACGACGAGCGCACGAAGTCGCTCGGAAGCTCCTCGTCGGCAGACTCGAGCTCTTCCGGCTCTTCTAGCAGCTCGAGCGCCAAGAGCAGCACCGGCTCGAGTTCGTCGAAAACCTCCTCGTCGGCTAAATCGTCGAGCAGCGACGACGAGGGGTAGTATCCGGCGGGGCAAGGCGATTTGCCTGCGCCCGCCTGCCTGCCCGCGCTTTCGTTTCTCCGCCTCCTCGCCCCTTCTCCTCCGCTCGGCTGCTCGCGTTCGGGCGTTCTCGCCATGTGCGGGTAACGGTTTCTTTCCCATACGGCCGCAAACCGGCATGTTTGGGGCATCATGCGCAATCGGCGCCATGCATGCGTGTGAAAGAAAACGCGGGGCGCCTGCAGGGGCAGACGGACGCGCGCCGTGTCCTTGGCAAGTCGGCTCGAAACACACGGAAAGGCGCAGGATCGATGAGCGAAAACGAGAAGAGCGGCTCCACGCGCCGCTGCAACGTGTGCGGCAAGACCGAACAGGAGGCCGGCGCCCTCGTGCACATGCCGCCCAACCTCGACATATGCCCGAACTGCCTGGAAAACGAGGTGGGCAAGATGGGCGAGATGCTCGAGCAGCTGGGCTTTTCCATGCCGGATGCGAATGCGGGCGCGCCTGCGCAAAAGGAAAAGAACACCGTTTCCACCACTTTGGACAAGAAGGAAGACGCCCGTGAAAACGAGGCGGAGTCCGGCGGCGACGCCTCGGGCGACGGCGATGCGGCCGACGGCGAAGAGAAGGAAGACGGCGGAAAACCCCGTGGCGGCTGGATGGGGTTCGGGCTGCCGGGCTTTTTCACCGGCTCCGGCGGAGGCGGGCCGTTTGCCATCGGCGGCGGCGGCATGCAGGAGCGCAAGAAACGCGACCCCGACGAGCCCCTTATGGCTCCCGTGCCCCTTCCGCACGAGCTGAAGGCGCAGATAGACGACTACGTCGTGGGTCAGGAGCTGGCGAAGAAAATCGTCGCCGTGTCGGCCTACAACCACTACAAGCGCGCGCAGGCCAGCGAGAAAGACGGCATCGAGATAGACAAGAGCAACATCTTGATGCTAGGCCCTACCGGCACGGGCAAGACGCACCTCATCCGCACGCTCGCCAAGCTGCTCGACGTGCCGCTGGCCATCGCCGACGCCACGACGCTCACCCAAGCCGGCTACGTGGGCGACGACATCGAGAGCATCATCACCAAGCTCATCCAGGCAGCCGACGGCGACGTGGAGAAAGCCGAGCTGGGCATCGTCTACATCGACGAGATCGACAAGATCGCGAAAAAGAGCAATTCCGGCGAC
This sequence comes from bacterium, assembly GCA_963642995.1. Classification (GTDB taxonomy): domain Bacteria; phylum Actinomycetota; class Coriobacteriia; order Coriobacteriales; family QAMH01; genus CAVAWX01. The sequence continues at coordinate 32,995 of CAVIIZ010000014.1, forward strand.
GGGATCGGCGGCGGCAGCCACGACATAGGCGGCGAGGCCGTGCAGCAGGGCCTGTTGAAGCTGTTGGAGGGCACGCAGATCGAGGTGCCGCTGTCCGGCGGGATGAAGACGCCGTTTTCGCGCAGCGCGATGGTGGACACGACCAATATTCTGTTCATCTGCGGCGGCGCGTTTCCCGGCTTGGAAAAGATCATCACCAAGCGCCTGAACAAGAGCGCGGGCATCGGCTTCGGCGCAGACCTCAAGGCAAACTTCGACGAGGAACGCGACATCTTCGAGCACGTGCGCACCGAGGACCTGAAAGACTACGGCCTCATCCCCGAGTTCATCGGCCGCCTGCCCGTGTCGTGCCCCATGGAGGCCCTCGACGAGGACATGCTCTACGACATCCTCACGAAGCCGCATGACGCGCTGGTGAAGCAATATCAGGCCCTGCTCGGCTACGACGGGGTCGAGCTGGAGTTCACCGACGATGCGCTGCGCGTGATAGCCCGCAAGGCCCTGGCTGAAGACACCGGCGCACGCGGCCTGCGCGCCATCATCGAGAAGTTCATGTTGAACATCATGTACGAGGTGCCCAAGGACCAAAACATCGGCGCTGTTGCCATCACGGGCGACTACATCGAGGGGCATGGCGCGCCCATCATCAGGCTGCGCGGCGAGATGGCCTTGCCGGATGCCGGCGATGCGGCAAGCGACCCTGCGGGAGAAGCGGTCGTCGTCGAGGCGTGATGGCCGCGTTTGCGCTAGAATAGCGTCTTGTGTCACGGGCCGTTAGCTCAGCTGGCAGAGCAGGGGACTTTTAATCCCAAGGTCCAGGGTTCGAACCCCTGACGGCCCACCATCGCAAAACAGCAGGTCAGAGGGGGTATAGAGTTTTTCGCCCCTCTGACCTTTTTCTTTTTCCTGTGCCAATTTGTGTCTTCGATTGGCTTTCAGCTGCTGAAAAGCGCCGTCCACGTGTTGATTCCGGCCTCGCCGTCGGCGGTCAGGCCGTGCTCCACTTGGTACGCCCGCACGGCTTCCTCGGTGCGCTCGCCGAACATGCCGTCCGCGTCGCAGCCCAAGGCCGACTGGATGCATTTGATGCCAGGGCGGTCATCAGGCCAATAGAATCCGCTGTGGTTGCGGTCGTCGGATTTCGGCGTGCCGTACCAGTGGCCGGAAGCAAGCGGGAAGGCGTTGTCGCTGCCTGTGGCCGTCTCTGCAGCGCTCTGCGCACCCGTATAGCGCAAGATGCAATCCCAGCCAAACGAGGGGTAATAGAGGCTGCGCGTGAGGGTCTCGCGGTCGGTCTGGTCGCCCGACTTGCCGCCGCGCGCGTTGCCGTTTTCATCGATGGACGCGTAGCTCACCTTGCAGCCCGCGCCATTCCCCTCGGTCACGGCCACGACGTGGTGTTTGTCGTTGAGGATGATGTCGCCCACGCGCAAGGAGTTAGCGTCAAACGGCAGGCGCTCCCAGCCGCGCGCGGTCAGATTGGCGCTCATGTTGCCCGTATACGACGCGCCGCCAGTGTCAAAACCCGCTTCCCGCAGGCAGTGGATGACGAGCGCCGAGCAGTCCGTCTCGCCGCCCCAACGCACGTCCCAGCGGTTGGACTGGTCGTAGCCCACATTGCCCTCGTCGCACCAATAGCGCATCCGCTCGGCGAAATAGTCCACGCTAGGCATCGGCGACCTCCGTCTCCACGGGCGACGCGTCCCCGCCGTCGTCCGGCTCGTCGACCTCGGGCAAGCCGCCCAGCGAGGTCAACAGCGACAGCACTGCCGCCAAACCCGCCGTGGACGCCACGACGCGCCAGTCGACCGCGCCCATGACGGTGGCCGCGCCGATTGCCGCCACAGCCGCCTGCGCCGCCGTCTTGATGGCGCGGACGCCCGCCGCCTTGATCCAGTTGACCCAATATTGCTTGTTCATTTTCTGTCTCCTTTAATTCGTCCCAATGTGTCCCCGCTAGCCGAGCTTGACCTCGGCTTGCTCGCGTATCTTTGTGTACAGGCTGTCGCCGATATTGTTCCCGCCCAACCCCTTGTACGCCGCATGTACACGGTCGAGCTGCTGCGACAAATCAACCGTCATCGGCTCGCCGCGGATGACGGTATCGTGGTAAACGTCGATGATGTTCTGCCTGAGCAAGCACTTCATCCCGTCTTCCAACGCGCTCTGGCGACGCTCTATCTCGGCGTTTTCCGCCCTCGTTGCTTTGACTGCGACCACAGCCGCCGACACGCAGGCTCCTATGACGGAGCTGATCAAGGCGGTGCAGACGGCGGTCAAGAGCACGTCTATTTCCGGCAATGCCCACCTCCTCTCTCGCGACGCGAACACATGTTCGCATCACCGTAACGCAAAAAGCCCCGCCACGAGGACGGGGCTTCCCTCTAACCGCTTTCCCGCAGCCGCATCAGGCCGTGCGTTGCCACATGTAAACGGACAGGTACGGCGGCAAGTTGTTGTGCGCGCTGCCGTTGCCGACGCTTGCCGTTATAGTGCGCGAGCATCCGACGGAATTCGTCGCGGTGACCACACCGGTGACGGTTGTGCCGCCGCTTACTCCCTTACTCACATTGTTGCGCACAATCTGCGTACCGGCCGCGGTGTTGAGAAACGCTTCCCATGTGCCGCCCGTGCCGTGGCCGTGGCTCGGCATCTCGGCCACCGTCAGCTTGTGCGTGGCCTCGCCGCCCGTGCTGCCCGCCGCGTAGTCGGCGGACTGCCCCATGAGGACGCGCCCGCCCGCTATCTCCTCCCACGTGCCGCCGAACAAGTCGGCGGGGGAGGTGGAGTTGACGCTCATGTAGATGGAGCCGACGGGGTAGGCGTCGAGC
>CAVIIZ010000015.1:0-35526 GCA_963642995.1 bacterium
GGGGAATGCGGCCTTCATTCGCGCAAGCCCGGACGAGTTTCGGGGAGGGAGGAGAAAGGGGTCCGTCCCGGGCTTTTCATCACAGCCGCCGCTCGTGGAGCTTCGGAGTCGTTTAAGGGGAAGGATGAAAGCCCCGCGCCGACTGTGCCCTGCACTATAGAAGCCCCACCTTAAAGCTCCCTGAAACATACGTGAACTCGATGTGAACACGCCGTGTGGGCGCGACGGGCGAACGCATCCGGACGCGGCCGCCCGGCCGGAGGCGCCGCCCCGCGTCCGAGATCCTAGCGCTCCAAAAACGCCTCCACGGACGCCTCGAGCGCGTCCTTGCTGCCGTCGACGACCTCGGTGAAACGCAGGGGGGCGTCGTCGAGGGCGTCGAGGGCCGGCGGGATGGAGCCGCGCCCGCCGCGCAAGTCCACGACCGCGCGGTTGAGGGCAGGGCCTGTCAGCCCCGCGACTTGCGCCGGCAGCGGCTCGCCTGCCGCGACGCCCGAAAGCGCGCGGTAGACGTCGGCGCCGAACTTGGCCCAATGCGCCGTGCTGGCCACGAGCAGCGGGTTGGCCGAACGGCGGCGTTGCGCGACGGCCCAGGCCACGGCCGTGTGCGGGTCGAGCAGGTAGCCGTGCTCGGCCTCGACGGCGCGTATCGTCTCCAGGCACTCGGCGTTGGAGACGCTGCCGCAAAGGTACTCGCGCTGCAGGCGGGCAAAAGTGGCCTCGTCCACGGAGAAGGCGCCTTTCTCCTTCAGGTCGCGCATCCACCCCGAGATTCTGCCCGCGTCGCGGCCCGTCAACTCGAAGAGCTGGCGCTCGAGGTTGCTCGACACGAGGATGTCCATGCTGGGGGACGGGGTCGAGACGAAGTCGCGCCCGGCCACCGTGTAGGTGCCCGTCTCGAGGAAATCGGTGAGGACGCGGTTGGCGTTGCTCGCGCATATGATGCGCTCGATCGGCGCGCCCACCTGCTTGGCGTACCAGCAGGCCAAGATGTTGCCGAAGTTTCCCGTGGGCACGCACACGTCGATAGGCTCGCCTGCCGCGACGCGCCCGTCGGCCGCCATCTGCGCATAGGCCGACAGGTAGTAGACGACCTGCGGCAGCAGCCGCCCCCAGTTGATGGAGTTCGCGCTGGACAAGGCGATGTTGTGCTCGGCGGCCAGACGCCCGGCGAAATCCGCGTCCGCGAACATGCGCTTCACGCTCGTCTGGCAGTCGTCGAAGTTGCCGCGCACGCCGAAGACGGAGACGTTGGCGCCTTCCTGCGTGGCCATCTGCTTGTACTGGATGTCGCTCACGCCGCCGTGCGGGTAGTAGACGACGATGGAGATGTGCGCGCGTCCGGCGAAGCCCTGCAGCGCCGCCTTGCCCGTGTCGCCGCTCGTGGCCACCGCGACGAGGTAGTCGTTTTGCGCCTCGCCCGCCGCCAGGCGCCGCGAGAGCGTCTCGGAGAAAAAGACCGGCAGGCACTGCAGCGCCATGTCCTTGAAGGCGCTCGTCGGCCCGTGCCACAGCTCGAGCACGTAGGCGTCGCCCACCTGCTCGATGGGGCAGACGGCGGGCGTGTCGAAGTTGCCCGCATAGGCCGTCTTCATCAGGCGCGCCAGCTCGTCGTCGGAAAAGTCCACGCCGAACCAGCTGTAGACGCGGGCGGCGCGTTGCGCATAGGGCAGTTCGGCCAGCGCGAGGATCGAGGCGAGCGCGGCCTGCGGCACCACCTCGGGCACGAACAGGCCGCCGCCGGGGGCCAGCCCTTGGAGCAGGGCATCGGAAAACGAGACCGGGCCTTTCACCGCGCCCCGCGTGTCGCCATAGCGTATGCCGATGTCTGCCATGCCCAAGCCCTCCTGCCGAAATCGCGCGAACGCCACGATGGTACCATGTGCCCCGAAAGGAGGATTTGCGCATGACCGTGTATCTGCTGATGGGAAACGAGGCGCTGGGGCTGGGCGCGCTGCACGCCGGGGTGAACTTCGCATCCGGCTATCCCGGCACGCCGTCCACCGAGGTGCTCGAGACCGTGGCCAAGCACAACGACGGATACGTGCACGTCGAGTGGTCCACCAACGAGAAGGCGGCGCTCGAGGCGGCGGCCGGCGCGTCCATGGCGGGCGCCCGCGCGCTTTGCACGATGAAGCAGGTGGGATTGAACGTCGCCTCCGACCCCCTGATGACGCTGTCGTATCTGGGCTGCAAGGGCGGCCTGGTGCTGGTCGTGGCAGACGACCCCGGCCCCATATCGAGCCAGACCGAGCAGGACACGCGCGTGTTCGGGCATTTCGCCAAGGTGCCCGTGCTCGACCCGGCCAGCCCCGGCGAGTGCTACGGCATCGTGCAGGACGCCTTCGAGATATCCGAGCGCTACGACACGCCCGTGATCGTGCGGCCCACGACGCGGGTGTGCCACGCCTGCGGCACGGTGAAGACGCGCGGGGGCGTGGCGGATTGCGCGCCGGCCGAGGCGTTCGCCCATGCCGACATAGGCCAAGACGACCCCTATTGGGAGCAGTTCCGGCACACGCCGTCCGGTTTCACGCGCGACACGGCCCGCTGGGTGGTCTTTCCCAAGACAAGCCGCGCCAACCACGCCCGCGCCGAGGCCCGCGCCGCGCAGATCGCCCGCGACTTCGCAAACGGCTGGCACCCGAACCGCATCGAGATGGGCGCCCGGCACCACGCGCGGGGAACCGTGGCGTTCGCGCAGCAGACGAGGCGAGAGGCCGGGGGCACGCCCCCCTTTCCCCTCGGCATCGCGGCAGGCGGCGTGTCGTATCACTACGCGAAGGAAGCGCTCGAGATGGCCGGGCTGGACGTGCCGCTGCTGAAGGTGGGCATGCCCTACCCCTTCCCCGAGGCGCTCGGCCTGGAGTTCCTCGACGCGTGCGAGGAGGTGCTGGTCGTCGAGGAGCTCGACTGCGCCATAGAACGCGAGCTGGTATTTCTATGCGGTCGGCGCGGCTGGAGGCGCGCGGTGCACGGCAAGCTCGACGGCACTTTTCCCTACGAGGGCGAGCAGAGCGTCGAGGCGGTGCTGGCGGCGCTCGAGCGGCTGGCGGGTGAAGGCGCCGGCGAGGACGCGCGGGGCGAAGAGGGCGCCGGCGATTTCGCGGACGGCGGGGCGGCGCGGGGCGCGGGCCTGCCCTTCCCCATCCCGGTCATCGAAAACGGAAACGAGGACGGAGGCGACGGCCTTGCGGCGGCGGCGGAAGATGCGGAAGCGCTGCCCGAAGACGGCGCCCCCGCGCCCGAATTGCCCGCGCGCCCGCCGGTTTTATGCGCGGGATGCCCGCACCGCGCGAGCTTTCTGGCCGTGAAGCGGGCGGTGGGAAAGCGCAAGGCGGCCTTCTGCGGCGACATCGGCTGCTACACGCTGGGCAACGCCGCGCCGCTCGAGATGGTCGACACCTGCGTGTGCATGGGCGCGGGCTTCACCGTGCCCCAGGGCATCTCCTGCGTCGACCCCGAAACGCTGGCCTTCGGGTTCGTGGGCGACTCGACGTTTTTCGCAAGCGGCATCGCAGGCGTCGTGAACGCCGTCTACAACCGCCACAGGCTCGTCTTGTGCGTGCTCGACAACTCGACGACGGCCATGACCGGCCAGCAGCCGCACCCGGGCACGGGGCGCACGCTCATGGACGTGGCGGGCGCCGGGGCAGAAAGCGGGAAAACGGGCGATGGGGCCGGCGGCGCCCCGGACGGCGCGGCGCTGTCCATCCCGGGCGTGCTCGAGGCGCTGGGCGTGCCCTGCACGGTCGCGGACCCCTTCGACCAAGACGATGCGATGCGGGTGGTGAAGGACGCGGTCGCCGCCATCGACGCGGGCGGCGGGGTGCGCGCCATCGTCTTCAAGGCGCCGTGCATCTACGTCGACCGCGAAAAGCGCCCGCCGCTTTTCATCGACCGGGACGCGTGCGTGCGCTGCCACGCCTGCATCGACCGCCTCGGCTGCCCGGCCTTGTTCCTCGAGGGCGGCGCGGTGAAGATAGAGCCCGCGTTGTGCAACGGCTGCGGATTGTGCCCGCAGGTGTGCCCGACAGGCGCGATAAAGAGCCCGGCTGCGAACGCGGGCGCAGGCTCGGCGGGCGCGGACGGCGCCGCCCCGGGCGCAGATGCGCACGCAAATACCGGCAGCGGCGCAACGGGCGCAGGCGCCGGCACGGAGGGAGGCCGCCATGCGCGCTCGTGAACGGGAAGGCCTCGACCTGGTCATCTGCGGCGTGGGCGGCCAGGGCAACGTCTTGGCCTCGCGCATCGTGGCCGACGCCCTCATGGAGCGCGGCGAGCACGTGAAATGCGCCGAGACCATCGGCATGGCGCAACGCGGCGGCTCGGTGGCAAGCCATGTGCGCGGCGGCCGGCCCCAATCCCCGCTCGTGCCGCGCGGGACGGCCGACGTGCTGGTCGCCTTCGAGCCGGGCGAGGCGCTGCGCTGCATCGACTACCTGAAGCCGCTGGGGACCGTCGTGGTGAACACGAAGGCCAGCCGGCCCCCTTCCGCCGCCTTGCAGCGCGTGGACTACGACGGCCGCGAGGCGCTCGCCTGGCTCGAGCGCCACGCGCGCGAGGAGGGCAAGTCCTATCTCGTCGAGGTGGACGCGGCGGCCGCCTGCGCGCAGGTCGGCACGCCGAAGGTGGCCAACGTCGCCATGCTGGCCGCCGCGACGAGCGCGGGCGTGCTGGGCATCTCGCGCGAAGAGCTGGAAGCGGCCGTCAAGCGCCGGGTGAAAGAGCGTTTCTGGGACGTCAACCTCGCCGCGATCTCCCTGTTCTTCGCGTGAGGGGAAACGGGGCGGGCTGCAACCCGTCGAAAGACAAGAGCACGAGAGAGAGGGCGCACCGTGGTTTCTCCTGAAAAGCCGAAGACCGTCTTCAAGAAAGCGCTGAACGTGCTTTTCGCCTCCGCGCTCGCAGCGGGCATGGTGCCGCTCGGCGCCCTGACCGCCCAGGCCAGACCCTCCAGCACGGCAGACGCGCTGGCCACGACCACGAGCGATTCCGCGCTGTCCGAGGTGGCGTCTGTCGAGGACTTCGCGAAATCGCAAGTCGGCGCCAGCCTGAGCGAAAGCGAGCAGCAGCAAAAGGTCGAGGACAACAACCTCGCCACGACCAGCGCGTCCGCAGACGCCGCCGCCAGCTCCGCCGCCGCCAGCACCGCGGGCGGCAACGGCGACGAGAACGGCACGGGCGGCAACGGCGCAGGCGGCAGCGGCGCAGACACCGACGGCGCCGCCCAGGCCGACGACGGCTCCGGCTCCCCGCAAGCCGCCGGCGCGGCCTCTGCCACCGGCAAGTTCGACGACATGACCGGCGCCAACTCCGACGCCGAGGGCAGGAAAAAGGAGATCGACGACACGAAGGTCAACCCCCTCATCGAGAAAAACGCGGACGGCACGCTGCCGGGCAAGGTCTTGAACGCCCAAAACGAGCTCGCGTTCGTGCAAAGCGCCGAAGGCGCGCACAGCTCCGTCGTGTTCGACACCTACCACAACGACCAGCGCACGTGGGAGGGCACCAAGCTGGGCACCACGCCCTTTGCCGCCGACTCCCTGAAATCCGACGAGGCCTTCCGGGGCGCCGGCGCATCCGGCTACGCCTCCAACTTCACCGCCGCCACGGAATTCGGCCAAGACGTCGCATACGCCAACATCCGCGCCGTGGCCTTTCGCCCGAGCAAGGACCACGCCCGCGACGACTGCGTGGCCTACATCGGCGTGAACCCGGGCGGCAACGACGACGCCGAGTTCGTCGTGTGGATGTACGACTACACGAACAAGAAGCGCTCCGCCAACGTCTCGCTTGGCACCGTGCACTGGAAAAACGTGAAGGAGCAGACCTACTCTTCCGAGTTCTTGAACTACATGGCCATCACCGCAGGCGACTACAGCGGCGCCGGCTACGACACGATCGTCGCCTACTTCCCGGGCCACGGCGCCGGCAGCAAAGACGACATGGGCCTCGTCCAGATCGACTTCTCGAAAATGGACGAGCCCGCGAAAACCGATGCGAGCGCGTCGGCCATCCACCCCGGCTACAAGAGCGCCCGCAACGGCGGCTGGCAGACCAGCGACGCCGTCTACGACAAGCTGAACTGCACGCTCGACTCCGGCGACTTCAACGGAGACAACATCGACGACCTGGCCGTCGTCACCAGCATGCCCTGGCCGTCGAACGCCGACACCTCCAGCAACCTGCGCTTTGCTCCCTACGTGGCCGCGTGCCTGGGAAAGAGCAAGGGCGCAAAGGGCGAGGTGTTGAACGCGACGAGCGGCGAGTACATGATCTCGGACAGCCGAGAGAGCCACGGCAACTACTACTGGACCACCACCAGAAACCCCGGCATCTCCGTAGGCGACATCGACGGCGACGACACCGACGAGCTCGTCGTCGCCGGCAGCACCTGGTACCTGAAGGGAAAGAAGGGCGTGAACGACCCGTCCAAGGAATGCGACTCCGGCGACGTCTGGGACGGCCACACCTGGGACAACAACACGATGAGCAGCTACCGCGTGAAAAACGGCAAGCTCGAGACCATCGAGAAGACCGTGGCGCTGCGCTCCAACAGCTGGACTTCCGCCGGCTCCTACAGCTCCGACAGGATGCAGGCCAGGATGGGGGTGAAGCTGTTCAAGGTGAACGGCAACCACAAGCCCGAGGCCCTGTTCGTGGACGGCAACGTCTTCAACTTCAGCGCCAACGGCGCCACCGTGGACAACTCGCCCTACACGCCCGAGTACTTCAACCACTCCGACAAGCAGACCACCGCCGACTTCCTCATCACCAACACCTACATCCGCAGCGTCGTCGCCGGCAACTTCGACAAGAACACGAACGGGCGCGAACAGCTGATGATGCTGATCGGCTTCAAACGCGAGGACCTTCACCAGGAGGCCGTGAGCGCCATGGCGATCGGCGGCGTCTACGACGACGTGAAAGACGACGACGGCAAGGTCAAGGAGTTCAAGGACGCCTCCGGGTTCTTCTACAACGACATGTACAACCACGACACCTACACCTGCAACAAGACGTACTCCGACGTCGAGGACCGCTTCTCCTCCGAGCTCGTGTGCATCGACATCGGCAAGGACGGCGTGGAGGTGAACTACTCGGGCGTGGACGTGGCCTACACCGAGCCGCAGGTGCAAAGCGTCATCCAGGCGGCCCCCGCGTTCGGCGAGTTCGGCCAAAGCGGCGGGCTGACCACGTACTCCACCACCATCAGCTACAACGTGGTCACCGACAGCCGCAACTGGAGCCACAACTGGGGCGTCGGCGTGGCGGGCAACATCACCACCGACAACATCGCTCTCGACGTCAGCGCGGGCTGGGTGGGCAACTGGTCGAGCGGCTACACGAAATCGAGACAGACGACGTTTTCCCAATCCTTCACCGCGTCGAAGTGCACGAACGTCGTGCTCCGGCGCATTCCCACCTTCATATACAAGTACAAGGTCCTCAACGCCGCCGACGCCGCGAACTCCGAGATGACGGTCGTGGCCCCCGGCGCGCCCTATTACGTGCAATACACCGTGGCGGACTACAACCAGTTCGTCGACGACTACAACGCGAAGCTGGCCGAGCGCAAGAAGACCGAGGACCTGGGCGACGCCTGCGAGCTTGCCAAGATAGAGGAGAAGTCGCTGTTGAACAACACCGGCAACCCCTGGAGCTACTCGGACAAGCTCGGCGGCACGAACATCGTCGACGACAGCTGGGTCCACGCGCCGTCCGGCAAGCGCAACGCCGCCAACTTCTCCAGCCAGGCCACATGGAGCAGCCTGGGCTACGGAGCGGGCAGCAACGCCATGAGCATCTCGTATGCAGACGCCACCGAAAACCACTGGAGCACCATGAACGGGTGGTCGTCCAGCATATCCTTCAAGGTCGGCGTGAAAGTGGCCAAGGCCGGCATCTACTTCAACCAAAGCCAGACCTACGGCAAAAGCGGGGGCGACTCCAAAAACGAGAGCTCCGGCAACTCCACCTCGGTGAACAACGTCGACGAGAACACGCTCGTCGCCAACGGCGCGAACACGAAGGCCACGATCGAGGCGCACAAGTTCAAGTGGGCGTTTGCCGGCGGCAACATCCAGGTGGCCAGGAAAAGCGATGGCAGCGCCGTCTACGTCCCGCTGCTGCACCACATCGTGAAAAACCTCTCCGCGCCGCCTGCGCGCGTCGTGATGAAAGGCGTCTGCGAGAGCAAGGGCGACGACGGCAAGACGCAGGTGAGCGTCAGCTGGAAGCTGCCCGACGACGACAAGTCCGGCAGGACCTTCTACGCCAACAACCAGCTGCAATACAAGCTCTACCAACGCGACGAGCGCACATCCGGCAACTGGACGGCCGTCACCGCCAAGCCGTTTACCGTAGACGACGGCGACATCGCAAAAGACGGCACCATGACCTACACCTTCACCCCCGGCGACGGCAGCACCGAGACGGGCTCCATGATGTCGTATGCCGTCCGCTGCTCTTTGACGAAAGGCGCCATGAAGGGCGTCGAGAGCGTCAACCCCACGCCCTCGATGCACATCTTCACCAACCAGACGACCGCCGGCGGCACCGCCGAGAAAGGCGACGCCGGGGAAAAGGGCGCCGACGGGGCGGCCGGCGCAAGCGGCGAGAAGGGCGAGAAAGGCGACAAGGGAGACAAAGGAGACAAAGGCGACACCGGCGAGAAAGGGGACAAAGGAGAGAAGGGCGACACGGGAGAAAAGGGAGACAAAGGCGATACGGGCGCCGCAGGCAAGGACGGCAAGGACGGCCTGAACGCCTACCAGCTCGCGCTGAAAAACGGCTTCAAGGGCACCCTCGAGGAGTGGCTGCGCGCCCTCCGGGGCAAAGAGGGCAAGAGCGCCTACGAGCTGGCCTGCGAGAACGGGTTCACCGGCACCGAGGTGCAGTGGATCAACTCGCTTCGCGGCAACGACGGCGCCAACGGCAAGAGCGCCTACGAGCTGGCGAAGGAGAAGGGCTATGGCGGCACCCTCGAGGAGTGGCTGCAAAGCCTCTACGGCGCAAACGGGGCCGACGGCAAAAGCGCCTACGAGCTGGCCCGCGAGAACGGCTACAGCGGCACCCTCGAGGAGTGGATGTCGCAGCAAAAGGGCAAAAGCGCCTACGATCTCTACGTCGAAAACGCCATGTCCGGCAAGCTCTTGACCCAAGGCAAGTTCGTCGAGCTTGTCCGCAACGCCCAAAACGCCTCCAACGAGCAGGGCGTCTACAGCGCCTATGTCGAGGCGTGCAGGCAGACCGACGCCAAGATCACGCCTTTGAGCGAAGACGACTACATCAAGAGGTGCATCTCCTACGGCGGGGCCTACGCCGGCTATTTCGACCTTGCCACCGAGTTCTTGAAGGCCGCCACCGCGAAGATGACCACCGCCGAGATCGAGGCCATCTACGGGCGGGTGATGATCTTGTCCGAAAACGAGTACAACGCCGCGGTGAAGGGGTGCACGACGTTCGAGGACTACGCGCGCAAGGACATCGACTTGCTCAACGAGGCCATGAACACCGTCTACGCGCAAAACGATTCCTTCAACTGGACGAACATGGACTATGAGAAGGTCAAGTACCGCGCGCTCGAGCTGTTCAAGGCCACGTGCGCATATGCGACCGGCTACTCCGTCTACAAGGACACCGCCTTTTCCGCCGACAACAACAAGGGCATCCTCGGGCAGCAGGCCTGGCTGGACAGCTTGAAAGGCGGTGGCGACGGAGCGGGCGCCCAAGATGCGGACGGCGGCGCGGCAGGAGCCTCGGGCAAAGGCAGCGGCTCGAGCGCGGACGGCGGCGCGACTGCGAGAGATTCCGGCATCGCGGTCTTCGCCTTCTTCAAAGACGCCGTCGCCCGCGGCTTCACCGGCACCGCCGACGAGCTCGCAGACATCCTCACGCAAAAAGACGGCGAGGACAAAGCCGACGCCTACGACAACTTGAACGTGCAGCAAGCAGACGGCTCTGGCACCGCGTCCTCCGCCGGCTCCGCGAACGCCGCGAGCAGCAGCGCCGGCAACGGCAACGGCGGCGACGCGGGCGCCTCCAAGAGCCCGGGGTCTGCGAGCAGCGCAGGCAACACGGGCAAATCCGGCAGCTCCGGCGCCGCCACCGGCAACATCACCACCACCCCGCTCGGCACCGTGACCACCGACGGCGACAACGGCCAAAACGGGCGCGGCATCGCCGGCGTGACGGTAGACGCCGCAGGCGACCTCGTCGTCACCTACACGGACTCCACCGCCCAAGACGTCGGGCACGTGCGCGGGCAAGACGGCGCCTCCGCCCAGATCGGCGGCATCCTCGAGCCCCTCGTGTACGCCGCCTTGTGCATCGGCATCGTCTCGCTTCTGGCAAACGCCGTGCTCGCCTATTGCATCTACAGGGCGAGAAGGAAAGCGCGCGAGAAGACGCGCTGAAAGGCGAGCATCGAGAATCGAGCGCGAAAAGCCGGGCGGGGACGGCATGCCCCCGACGCAGGCTGAAAGAGTTATGGGATAATCCAGCCCCCGCGAAAACGCGGGGGCGCACTTGTTTGCAAAGACGCCTGAAAGGGGACGGCCCATGCAAAGCATCTCGAGAAGGAACTTCATGAAACTGACCGGCATCGCGGGGGCGAGCGCTGCTCTCGGCGGAGGACTGGCCGGCTGCTCGAACTCGAACTCGGCCTCGCAGACCGTGGCGGACACGGTCGTGTACGGCAAGATCTACACCTCCAACGGCAACCGCGATTACGCCGAGGCGTTCGCGGTCAAAGACGGCAAGTACGTCTACGTCGGATCCGAGGACGGCGTGAAGAGCTTCGTCAAGGACGGCACGACGAAGATCGTCGACCACCGCGACAAGGGCCTCGTCTTCGCCGGCGCCACGGAAGGACACGGACACTATGTGGGGCAGGGCATGATGACCTACCTCAACTTGATTGTCGAGGGCAAAACCGAAGACGAGATCGTCGCCAACATAAAGGCGTACGTCGAGAAGAACCCCGGCAAAGAGGTCTACTACTCGTACGGCTGGGACAACATCGCGATGATGAACGTCAAGGCCAAGATCGACATGCGCACCAAGCTCGACGAGATCTGCCCGGACAAACCCCTCGTCGCCGTCGACAACTCCGGCCACAACGCCTTTGCCAACAGCAAGGCCTTCGAGCTCGCGGGCGTGACGAAGGACACCAAGGTGGAGGGCGGCACCTTCCAGCTGACTGAAAGCGGCGAGCTTTCCGGCCTGGTCACCGATCTTGCCTACAACTACGTCCTCAAGAAGGGCCTCATCCAAAAGACCCTCTTCACGGAATCCGACTACGATGGCATCTGCTCCTTCATGGAGGAATCCCTGCACTCCAACGGCTACACCAACTACCAAGACGGCTGGCTCAACTATTGGGGCAACGGGCTGATCGAGGCCTTGAGCAGCTACGACAAGAAAAGCGGCCTCAACGCCGTTGTCGGAGGCGCCTACAAGATCGACTCGTTCGACGACTGGAGCACAGAGCTCGACAAGGCGAAGGACTGCATGGAGAAATACCCCACCGACCACTTCAAATGCCGCGTCATCAAGCTGTTCGCCGACGGCGAGGCCGTGGAGAGCAAGACCGGCTGGATGCTTGAAGGTTATGCCGACGGCAGCCACGGCACCCGGGTGTGGGACACCGAGACCATGAACAGCATCGTGAAGGGCGCCAACGAAAAGGGCCTCTCGGTCCACGTCCACGCCCAAGGCGACGGCGCCACCGAGCAAGCCGTCAACGCCTACGTCAACGGCGGCATGTGCAAAAAAGACGGCATCTTCAACGGCATCTGCCACGGCCGCAACTACACCGAGGAAACCAAGAAGAAGATGGGCGAGAACAACATCTACGCCGCCGAGAACATCAACTGGAGGACGCTCATCTCCAAGGAAAACGCGGCAAAGGTCCCCGAGCTGCTCGACGAGAAACTCGCGAAAGCGGGCTATCCGATCAAAAGCCTCATCGACGACGGCATCCTCGTCACGTCTTCCACCGACGTCCCGGCCGCCAGCGGCGCCCCCACCTCGGTGTGCGGCATCATCGAGGTGGCCGTCAACGACACGCGCCCCGACGTGGACGTGTGGCCGCTAGACGAAAAGGAACTCGTCTCCGTCGAGCAGGCGCTCGACATCATGACCATCAACGGCGCCAAGGAGCTGATGGTCGCCGACACGCGCGGCTCCATCGAGGAAGGCAAGTACGCCGACTTCGTGTTGCTCGACAAAGACATCACCACCTGCGAGAAGACGAAGATCAACGAGGGCAAGGTGCAAAGCGTGTACTTCGAGGGCAGGCAAGTCTACAGCGCATGAGTTTTACCGGCGGGCTTTTCAAGGCCGGCAAGTCTGCGGGTTCCTTGCCGATAAATCAAGGCGCCGCACCTTGCGCAGCTGGTAGAATTCATGAAGGTGAGGTTGAACCGGCCTACTTCACGGGAAAGGAGATTCATGCAAAGTAGGCTCTTTTCGTACCTATTGGCTTCTATGTAAAAGGAGACGATTGTGTCAGCAACGAGAATTTTCAAGAACGGCAAGATTTACACCGTGAACAAACAGCAGCCATGGGCGGAGGCCGTGGCAATCGAGGGCAACAAAATCGTTTTTGTCGGAAGCAACGACGAGGCCCTGAAGCTGGCAGATGCCGACACCGAGGTCTGCGACCTTTCGGGCAAGATGATGATGCCGGGCTTCATCGACGGGCACATCCACCCGCTCATGAGCGCCGCCTTCGCCTCCGGCGCCCAGCTGGCCGCATGCAAGACCAAGGAAGAGATTCTGGATGTGGTGCGCGAGTTCGTCGAAGCCCACCCGGACAACGAGACCTACTTCGGTCAAGGCTTTGCAGACTACATCTTCGCGGAGACCCCGGCGCTTGCCGACGACCTGGATGCGATTTGCGCGGACAAGCCGCTGCTCTTGGTCTCGTCGTCGTGCCATGGCGCATGGTGCAACCACAAGGCTTTCGAGGTTGCGGGCATCGACAAGAACACGCCCGACATCACGCCCGGCAGCAACTACTTCGTGCGTGACGAGGAGGGCAACCCGACGGGCAGGTGCATCGAGAGCTGCTACATCCAAGTTGCAAAAGGCGCAAACTACTTCCCCGCCGCAAAGCTCATTGAAAACATTTCGGCTTTGGCCAGCGAGTTCGCGTCGATGGGCTACACGTCGTTTTGCGATTGCGGCGTGTTCTCGTTTGTCGTCGACGCGCTTGACCAGGATTTCGTCGACTTCCTGAACAGCGACGACTTCGTGCAGCGCCTGTTCGGCGGCTACTACCTGGCAACGAACATCCATGATGTGGAAGAGTGCCTGAATGGCGCGGCCGACGTGGCGGAAAACCTGATGAACACGGATCGTGTCGGCTTCAGGTACTTCAAGATCCTGGGCGATGGCGTCATAGAGGCTCGCAGCGCCGCCATGCTCAAGCCCTACGACAACGGCGTGCTGGCCAAACCCAACTTCGACTCCGAGACCGCGAAGCAAATCGGCCTCCTGGTGGCAGGCGCCGGCTACGATCTGAACATGCATGCAATTGGCGATGCCACGAACGAGGTTGCGCTCGACATGGCCCAGGCCGTTCGCGATGCCGGGTACGACGACACGCGCATGGTCATCTCTCACAGCCAATGCTGGGGGCCGGGCGCCATCGAGCGTGCGGGCAAGCTGGGCATGTTCATCAACTCGACGGGCGCTTGGCATTATTGCTCAAATGAGCTTTACAAAGAGCACTTCGGTGTAAACATTCAGGGCTTTACATATCCAATTAAAAGCTTGCTTAACGTGGGCTGCAAATATGGTCAAGGCTCAGACTTCCCAGTGGCCGATGGCAAACCAGATCCGTTCGTCTCCATTGAGGTTGGTATGCGCAGACGTTTGGTTGGCAGTGATGACCCGGAGCCTGCCGACTATTGCGAGGCGCCTTCCCTCGAAGAGTCGATCGAGTCGTTCACCATCAACAACGCATGGCAAGTGCGCATGGAGGACAAGCTCGGCTCCATCGAGACCGGCAAGCTCGCGGACCTGGTGGTTGTCGACAAAAACCTCTTCGACATTCCCACCGAGGAAATTCACACATGCAAGGTCGTCGAAACGATTCGAGACGGCATAACCACTTACAAAGCGTAGGGTTGCTCAGGCGGGGATGTGAATGATGTGCATCCCCGCTTTTTTACGACGAAAGGACTGAACATGGCAATGGATAAAAAGGTGGACTTTTCAAATGTGAAGGACGTCAAGGTCGCTGCGGTCGGCATGGACGTCGACTTGCACCCGGACGACAAGGACAACGGCACCAGGGTTTGCGAGTTCATCGACAAACTCGCCGATGAAGGCGTCGACCTGATCGCGTTTCCCGAGGGGACCGGCGACGGCATCGCAGGGGGCGAAAAGGGCAGGGTCGACTACAACAATTCCCTGCGTGGCAGCGCTGATGAGCCGACGGCAAGGCATCTGGTGGAGTTCAGCGAGTATGTGCCGGAAGGCCCGCTGTGCCAGAAAATCATCGCCAAGGCAAAAGAGCGTGGCGTGTACGTGATTTGGTCCATGGGAAGGCGAAGCGAGATCGACCCCTGCATCTATTACAACACGGCAGTGCTCGTAGGCCCTGAGGGCTACATCGGGCGCTACGACAAAGTGCATTTGCCGGCAGGCGAGCAGCTGATAAACTCGAATGGCCAGGATTTCCCGGTGTTCGACACGGAAATCGGCAGGATCGGCATGGCGATTTGCTACGACTCGTTCTTCGAGGAAATCTATCGCATCTACGGCATCAAAGGCGTGGACATCTTGGTTCTGCCCACCGGCGTCCCGCGCGACTTCCAGACCTCGAACATCGACACCGACGGCACGTACCGCTTCTTCAAGAGCATGGTCATCTCGGAAGCCATGAGCAACGGGCTGACGATTGTGGCGGCCAATGCGGGAAACCCGGGCGCCCTCAACCACAGCATGATCGTCAACGCCCGCGGCGAGGTTCTAAGCGAAGTTGCAGAAGGCGAAGAAGAGGGCATTGCCGTTGCAAACGTAGGCTGGCCTGCACTGGAAAACAAGAAACACCAAGTGACGAACACCTGGGGGCTGTACACGTTCAAGGACCGCCACCCGGAAATGTACTTCGACTTGGTGCAGCTTCAAGAGGGCCACTACTTTGCAAACAACGCAATCAAGGGCGAGTACAACGCAAATTTGGAGATATAGGAAAGCCCGGACGGAACTGCGGTGGAAATCTCGGGTCGAGCTCGGCTCCATTGAGGAGGGCAAGCTGGCAGACATGATCGTCATCGATCGAAACCTCTTCGAGGTTCCCGTGACCGACATTCACGGCACCAAGGTGCTCGAGACCATTCGTGGCGGGCAGACGGTATACGGGGCTTAGAGAAAATTCAAGGAGGACTTCATCATGGGAATTTTCACGAGCAAAGACAAGGGAAAAGACGTGAAGGTTGCTAGCATTGCAATTGACGTCGACTCGTCTCCTGACGGCAAGGACGTTGTCACGAGAATGCTCGAGTGGGTAGACAAAGCCTGCGACCAGGGCGCCAGGCTGGTGGTGTTTCCGGAGTGCTCTTTTGGGACGGGGTGCACGGACAAAGCAGGCTACCTCGATGCCGTGACCGGCCTTGTGGGCCCTGACGAAAAACGCGGCCTGTACGCATCCGGTCTTGTGGAAGACCAGGAAACGACGCACATCTTTGAAAAGAAAGCATGGGAGAAAGACTGCTACATCATCTTCAACACCTACGAGTGCGACGACAGCCTGGTCCCCATGACGTTGTTCAACGTGTCTGCCCTGGTGGGCCCCGAGGGCTTTGTGGGCAAGTACCGCAAGGTCCATATGCCCGGCGGCGAGGCTCTTTTGGCAAAACCGGGCGATTCGTACCCCGTGTTCGACACGAAGATCGGCAAGATCGGCATCCTCATCTGCTTTGACTTCGCGTTCCCGGAGGCTCATCGCTGCCTTGCGCTAAACGGTGCCGAAATCATCGCGATCTCCACCGCTGCCCCGCTCACAAACCTCGATAACCCCGACGAAGACCCGGGGCTCGATTTCCTGCGTGCGCAAATCAAGGCAAGCTCTTATGCAAACAACGTCAACTACATTGTTTCCAACAACGCCAACCCGGGGGCTTTGGCCCACTCCATGATCTACAACGCCAGCGGCAAGTGCCTGGGCGAGACCGAGGGCTTTGGCGAGGGCATGGTGGTAGCCGACCTCGGCGACATCCGCGAGGGCCTTGTTCAGGCGCGTATCTTCGACAACTGCGGCCTGAACGTCTTGAAGGCGCGCGAGCCTCAAACATATGGAAAGGTCGTCGAGCCGATCCGCTAGGCTAAAGCGGACATAGAAGGTTTCAGCAAGCAGGCCAACGTCACCTCAAGAGCGGTGGCGCTGGCTGCTTGTTTTTGAAGCCTGAGAAGGGCGAGCCGGATCGAAAGCGCGCCTTTTGGCAGCGAGCACCTAGCGGCTTGTGCTGTTTTTTGAAAGAGCGTCCCTGATCTCGGACAATATCTCGGTGTTCTTGTTGGCGATTTCCACCAACTCGGCGTTGTCGTCCTCTTCGACTATCCTATGTTTTTTGCGGATAAAAAAGATCAGCTCGCACACGAGAAACACCGTGAAGAGAACGATGAGCATGTCGACGGCATTTACAAGCAGGCTTCCATAATTGACTATTTGGCCGTCGACTTCAAAGCTTGCCTGCTCTATGTTTACCCCGCCGAAGAAAGTCCCCCCGAGAAACGGAAAGAGAAAATCATGCACTGCGGAGTATATGAATCTTGAGACGACTTCTCCCGTCGCCCAGCCCAGAGTCCACTCCACGAAGGTGGAGTCTGTGAGGAAATTTCTAAACTCGACCCACAATTGGCCTTTTTTGCGGTTGCTTTCCTTCATATCGGGTTCCTATTTGTCTTTGTCGTCTTCCGGTTGCGCATGCGAGCCCATCACGTGCTTGACAAAATAGGCAAGCGAAAATATGACCGCGGCTATGCCAATTCCGACAAACATCACGCTTTTTGCATCTGAGGTGTTGATGATCTGGCCTAAAAACGAGACCCCTATAACGGCAACCACGACGCTTACCAGTTTTTCCTTCAGGTCGTCGAGGCTGTGGAACTCAAGCCATTTGGGCAATGCGATTTTCTCGTCGATGAAAAGGGAATAGAGCCCGATCGCGATTATATACAGCACGATGGAGAGCAAGAAGAAATCGGCGTACTCGATGTATTCAACGAGCATGCTTTGAATGCTGACCTCGGTTATCACCGCCTCGACAGTTGTCCTCACGGTTGCGATCAGAGTCGAGATGGTGAGGGCCACCGCTGATATGAACAGGCCCAAAATCGGCACTGTGGCCATGAATCGAGTCCAGCCGACAAATTTATGCTTTAGTTGTTTATCAGCGTTTTTTCCCAAGTTTCAGGCCTCTCTTGCTTCCTCTTGGCACTGCGTTTGATTTTAGCATAGGGGGTGATGGCGCTTTTCCGCATCCGGTCGCCGGGCGGTTCGTCGCCGTTGTGTGTTTTTTCGCTTTGCCGCGTTCCTCTCCCCGCGTTTGCCTATACTGCCAAAGGCAGCGCGCAGCCCCTCGAGGCCGCGCGCCGTTTGCATCATCAGATTTCGGACCACAGGAGGTGTTGCTTCATGGAGGGCTACTGCATGAAGTGCAAGAAGAAGCAAGAGATGACCGACCCCAAGCAGACCACGACCAAAAACGGCCGCCCGATGACCAAGGGCACCTGCCCCGTCTGCGGCACCACCATCTGCAAGATCGGCAGCACCAAATAGCTTCACCCTTTTGCCTTCGCGCCCGCAGCCGGGCGCAGGCGCTTCGCCGCCCGCCCCGTGCACCGCGCACAAGGCGGGCGGCTTTCGGGAGGGACGTGCAATGAACATCATCGTGGTCGGGTGCGGGCGCGTGGGCAGCCATCTCGCGCTGCTTCTCTCCGAAGACGGACACAACGTCTCGGTCGTCGACCGCTCGGCAGAGGCCTTCCGAGGCCTCGGGCGCGATTTCAACGGCTGCACGGTCAAGGGGCTGGGCTACGACACCGACGTGCTCGAGGAGGCCGGCGTCGTGGAGGCCGACGTCTTGGCCGCCGTCACCAGCAACGACAACAGCAACCTCATGACGGCCGAGGTGGCGCGCAGGCTCTTCGGCGTCGAGCACGTCATCACGCGCCTCTACGAGTACCGTCGCGAAGACACCTACATGAAGCTCGGCATCGACTACGCGTGCGGCACCACGCTGGTGGCCGAGGAGATATTCTCGAAGATCCAATCCGGCCACGGCAACCACATCGACACTTTCGGCGACTTCGAGCTGATCCGCTTCGCGCTGGCCTTGCCGCCGGATGAAGACGAGGTGGCCTGCGCTGCCCTCGAGCGCGAGTTCGGCGCGCGCATCGTGGCCTACGACCACGGCGGCACGTCCATGATGCCCTCCCGCGAATCCGATTTGCACGACGGCGACATCGTGCTCGCCTGCGTGCCACGCGAGAGCTTCGCCGATTTCGCCCGCTACATGAGAGGGTGACGCGCCATGCTCATCGTCACAAGCGGAGGGTCCACCACCGCCGAGTTCCTCGTCTCGATGATGCTCGACCAAAACCACCGCATCGTCGTCATCGAAGAAGACCACGAGGTGGTCGAGCACCTCTCCGAGGTATTGCCGCCGCAGGTGATGGTCGTGGAAGGCGACGGCTGCGACTCGTCGGTGCAGCTGGACGCGGGCGTGGACGAGGCCGACCTGTTCGTGGCGCTGATGGGCCACGACGACAAGAACCTCGTCGCGTGCGAGCTGGCCATGACGAGCTTCGACGTGCCGCGCTGCATCGCCAGCGTGAACAGCCCGAAGAACCTGCGCATCTTCAAGGCCATCGGCATCGAGCCGGTCTCGTCGACCGAGATCATCGCGCGCATGGTCGAGGAGGAGGCCACGACGCGCGACATGCGCATGGTGTTCGGCCTGCGCGAAGGCGACATCGTCATGGTCGAGATCCGCCTGCCCGAGCGAATGCGGCACCGCGACGGAGTGGTGGTCAAAGACATGGGACTGAGCCGCAACGTGCAGCTGATCGCCGTCATACGCGACGGGGACTTCGTGATGATCGACGGCAAGACGCGGCTTGCGCCGGGCGAGAAGGTCATCGCGGCGGTGAAGAGCTCGGCGGAGCGGGAGTTCCGCGAGCTGGTGCGGCGTCTCTAGCGCCGGCAGGCGGCACGGACGGCGCGGGCGAGGCGGACAACAGGGGCGGCGCCTTCCTGCCTGCAGCCGCGCATGTGCCGCCGGTGTGCTAGAATCCCTCGCGTGCATGCGGGTGTTGCCAAGTGGTAAGGCCCCAGCTTCCCAAGCTGGTATTCGCGGGTTCGAGTCCCGTCACCCGCTCCATCTCGCACCTGCCGGGGCGGCTTTTCACCACGCGTGGAAAGCCGCCCCTTTTCGCCTCGCGCGGCGCCCGACAAGGCATTTTCCTGAAAAGTTCAATATTTCTCGAAATTCCGAATAGCCAAAGGCAAGATGCCCTATAATGCGGCAACTGCCAATAATTGCATATTGCCAATAACATCTATATGCAAGTATTAGGCTGCGTCGTGTTCCGAAACGCAGGCACGTGGAAAGGAGGGTTTGCTTCGCGGCTTCATGCAGCGGCGTTTCCGCCGGCTTCTCGACAGGCAAGGCCTGCCCGACGGCACGCACGGCGACCCAAGGATAGTTTTTGAAAGAGAAAGGATCTGTTTTGAGCGAAGAGAAAACATCGGCGCCCGACACGGGCGGCAAGACGCTGCGAGTCGTCCTTGGCGAAGTCATCGGCACGTTCATGATGTGCTTTTTCGGCATCGGCGCCGTCGCCAACGCGACGCTCGGGGTCTCGGGTGCGTTCGGCGGCCCGTTTCAGGTCGGCATGGTGTGGGGCCTTACCATCGCCATCGCCATCTACGTGACCCGCAACCTCTCCTGCGCGCACTTCAACCCGGCGGTCACTTTCGCCATGTGCATCGCAAAGCGCATGGAGTGGAAGGAGTTTCCCGTCTACGTCATCGCGCAGTTCATCGGCGCCGTCATCGCCGGCCTCTTGCTGTGGGCGCTGTTCGGCGAGTCCTGCCTGGCTGCGGGCAGCTCCGTCGACTGGTCGTCCATCTGGGCTGAGCGCTATCCCAACGGCGTGGAAGTCGCTCCCGCCTTCGTAGGGGCCCTCGCCGAGGGCGTCGGCGTGTTCGTGTTGGTGTTCGTCATCTTCTCCATGACAGAAGACAGCAATCTCGGCCGCCCCAACAACAACCTCTTCCCGCTGTTCATCGGCCTGACCGTCACCATCATCATCTGCGTGGTCGGGCCTATCACCGATGCCGGCTTGAACCCCGCGCGCGACATGGGTCCGCGCATCGTCGCGGCGATCTTCGGCATGAACGACGTGATGAGCGGCGACGCTCTGGGCACTCTCTGCGTCTACGTGGTCGGCCCCCTGGTCGGCGGCGGCCTGGCGGCGTTTTTCTGGACCAAACTCGCCGAGCGCCATCATCTGCGCGCCAACGGCGAGTGCTAAAAAGCGCCCGGAAGGTTTTTGCAGGCAAGACCCGGAGGACTTGAAAATTTCGGGTCGGACGTGAACGGAAAGGATTTCACATGAGCGATATACGCGAACAGGTGAAAGCGTACTACGAGTCGTTGCAGTCCAGCGGCGACCTGAAGACCGACGTGTGCAAGTGCTCGAGCGCTCCCAAGGCCATTCAGGCGATCATCGACGAGCTGCCGGCCGAGATCTGCGACAAGTTCTACGGCTGCGGCTCTCCCATCCCGCCCATGCTCGAGGGCTGCACCGTCCTCGACCTCGGCTGCGGCACGGGGCGCGACGTCTTCGTGTGCTCCAAGCTCGTGGGCGAGCACGGCAAGGTCATCGGCGTGGACATGAGCGAAGAGCAGCTGGCCGTCGGCGAGAAGCACAAAGACGAGGTCGCGAAAAGCTTCGGCTACGCTGCCTCCAATGTCGAGTTCAAGCAAGGCTACATCGAAGACCTCGCCTCGCTGGGCATCGAAGACGACAGCATCGACGTCGTCATCTCGAACTGCGTCATCAACCTCTCGCCTTTCAAGGAAGAGGTGTTCAAGGAGATTTGGCGCGTCTTGAAATACGGCGGCGAGCTGTACTTCTCCGACGTCTTCGCCGACAGGCGCATGCCCGAGGAGCTGGCATGCGACCCGGTGCTGCGCGGCGAGTGCATCTCGGGCGCCATGTACATCGAGGACTTCCGCCGTCTCATGCGCAAAGTGGGCTGGGAAGACTTCCGCTACATGAGCACCCGCAAATCCTCCATCAGCAACGAGGAGATAGCGGCCAAAGTCGAGGACTTCACCTTCTTCAGCCGCACGGTGCGCGCGTTCAAGATCCCCGACAAGATCGAGGACCTGTGCGAGCAGTACAACCAGGTGGC
Organism: bacterium; assembly: GCA_963642995.1. Lineage (GTDB taxonomy): Bacteria > Actinomycetota > Coriobacteriia > Coriobacteriales > QAMH01 > CAVAWX01. The sequence goes on from CAVIIZ010000015.1 coordinate 21,446, forward strand.
CACCTACCAGGGCACCATCGAGGGGATGAACCAGTTCTTCGACCTCGACGACCATCACCGCTTCTTCACCGACGTGCCTCTCGACGTGTGCGGCAACAGCTGCGCCATGGTCGAGGACACGCGCTACGGCAAGGCGTTCAAGATCGAGGGCAACCGCGACGTGCACTACGGGCCGTTCCCGGGTTGCGGCAATGTGCCCTACTCTTGCGACGACGAGGACGCGGGCGGATGCTGCAGCGGCGGTTGCTGCTGCTAGAAGGCGCGGCGATGCACGGGCCGGGTTTCTAGGCCCTTGCGCTCCGAAACCCCGCCGCCGGTGAAACCGGTCGGCCATGCGTTGTTGCGGAATGCGGCTTCGGGTGAAGAGCCCGGGGCCGCATTTGCTTTCGAGCGCAGGCGCCCAGAAGAACCACCGATCAGTTAGAGCAGCCTCCGGCTAGTTTTTCAGCGAGTTGATGGGCGCGGGGAAGCGGCCGCCGCGGTGCGCGAACACCGTGCCGGCGTGCGGGTTCACGGGCATGACGGGCGCGTCGCCCAAAAGGCCGCCGAAGTGCAGCATGTCGCCTTCCCCCTTGCCCGCCGCCGGGATGACGCGCACGGCCGTGGTCTTGTTGTTTATCAGCCCGATGGCCGCCTCGTCGGCGATGATGCCCGCGATGGCCTCGACGCTCGTGTCGCCGGGGATGGCTATCATGTCCAGCCCCACCGAGCACACGCAGGTCATGGCCTCGAGCTTTTCAATGGAAAGCGCCCCGTCGCAGGCCGCGCGGATCATCGAGGCGTCCTCGGACACGGGGATGAACGCGCCGGACAGCCCGCCCACGCTGGAGCTGGCCATGACGCCGCCCTTCTTCACCGCGTCGTTGAGCAGCGCGAGCGCCGCCGTGGTGCCGGGCCCTCCCACCTGGCCCACGCCGATGGTCTCCAAGATGTCGGCCACGGAATCGCCGCGGGCGGGCGTGGGCGCGAGGCTCAGGTCGAGTATGCCCTTCTGGTAGCCCAGGCGCGCCGCCGCCTCACGGGCCACCAGCTCGCCCGCGCGCGTGATCTTGAAAGTCGTGGCCTTGATGGCCTCGGCGATTTCGGTCATGGAGGCGTCCGGCGACATGTCGGCCAGCACCGCGTGCACGACGCCCGGGCCGGACACGCCGACGTTTACCACCTCGTCCGCCTCGCCGCTGCCGTGCATGGCGCCGGCCATGAAGGGATTGTCCTCGACCATGTTGCAGAAGACCACGAGCTTCGCGCAGCCCATGGACTGGTCCTCGGCGGTGGCCTCGGCCGTCTCCTTCACCACCTCGGCCATGCGCAGCACGGCGTCCATGTTGATGCCTGCGCGCGTGGACCCGACGTTGACGCTCGAGCAGACGGCCTTCGTGGCGGCCAGCGCATGCGGGATGCTGTCGATCAGGCGCCTGTCGGCGTCCGAGGCGCCCTTTTGCACGAGCGCGGAAAAGCCGCCGACGAAGTTCACCCCCACCTCGGCAGCCGCACGGTCGAGTGCGACGGCGATGGGCGTGAGGTCTTGCGCCCGGGTCGCGCCGCATATCTCGGCTATGGGCGTGACGGCGATGCGCTTGTGGATGATGGGAATGCCGAACTCGCGCTCGAGCTGCTCGGCTGTCGGGACGAGGCGCTCGGCGGCGCTCGTCAGGCGCTCGTAGACGCGGCGGGCCATCTCGTCGACGTCTTCGTGGACGCAGGCGCGCAGGTTCAGCCCGAGCGTGATCGTGCGTATGTCCAGATGCTGCTGGGTGACCATCTCGATGGTCTCGACGACGTGCCTGGGCTCGACTGCCATGCTGCTTCCTCTCGTGTGCCGCGACGCGTTTTCGCAGGTGAAAGAGGCGGACGCCCTCAGATGCCCGCCTTGCCGTTCCACAGTGTATCGAAACAAGAGGCGAGTTTGCGCACGGGCTTCAGGTCCTCGTCGCCGGCGCAGGGCACAAGCCCCCACTCCTCGCTTGTGGCGAAATAGCCCGCGACATCTGCGGCGGCGCCGTCTGCGGACATGCCGTCGGCGCCGTCTGCGGGCGCCTCCGCGGCGGCAAACCCCAAGGTCTTCGCGAGGTCGAGAACGAGGCGGTCGATGGCGCTTGCCCCCGCGCCGGCGTCGATCGCATCCGCGCCGGCTGCCTCACCGTGCGCGCCGCCGGCTTCGTCTGCGCGCAAACGCCGCACGCAGCCGCCAGCCGTCACGACCCAGGGGTGCAGGTCTGCGGGAACGCTGCCGTCCAGCATGTCGCGGGTGAAGTCGGGCGACTCGCCCAAAGCGTCCACGCGCACGTCCACGCTGCCCTCGCCTGCCGGGTCCACGTCCACGACCACGACGCCGTCCGGAAGCTCGCGCAGGCGGTTGGCCGCCTCCCACTCCACACGCTCGCGGATCCACGCGCACATGGCCGGCCCCACCCGCCGCTCGGCCAGGTTGCGCATGCGCCGGTTCAGCAGCTGCACCTGCCCTCCCCGATAGCCCCAGCGCACGACAAGGCGCGATTTCGGCATGTTCTGCGCGCGCCACTCGGCCTCGGACAGCTGCGGCAACCTGGCTGCTCCGCCCGGCGCCGCGCCGCCCGTGCCACCCACGACGTTGCGCGGCATGGGCGCCTCCTCGCTTGCGGCATGCGCCCCCTCGGCGCCTTTCACCATATCCTCCATCTGCGTTCTCCTCGGCATGCCGGTTCCGCCGCGCCTAATGCCGGAAATGCCGCATGCCCGTGAACACCATGGGAATGCCCGCCGCGTCGGCGCACTCGATGGACAGCTCGTCGCGTATGGAGCCGCCCGGCTGGATGAGCGCCGTGCAGCCCGCATCGCGCACGACCTCGAGCGTGTCCGGGAAGGGCAGGAAGGCGTCGCTTGCCACGACCGCGCCGCGCGCTTTCTCGCCGGCCTGCTCGACGGCGATGCGCGCCGAGTTCACGCGGTTGGGCTGGCCGCCCCCGATGCCCACCGTGGCATGGTCGCGCGTCAAGACGACGGCGTTGCTCTTCACGCACTTGGCCGCCTTCCACGCGAAGAGCAGCTCGGAAAGCTGCGCCTCGGTGGGCGCGGCCTTGGTGGGCACGGTGAAGGAGTCCGCCTCCTCGACCACCGCGTCCGTGTCCTGCACGACGACGCCGCCCTCCACCGCACGCAGATCGCGCGTGCCGCCCGGCGCGTTCACGCCGCCGGTCTTGAGGATGCGGGCGTTTTTCTTCTGCGCCAGCACCGCAAGGGCGCCCGGCTCGTAGTCCGGCGCTATGACGACCTCGATGAACTGCTTGTTCTCCTCGACGATGCAGCGCGCGGTGGCCTCTTCCACCTTCGTGTTGAAGGCCATGACCCCGCCGAAGGCGCTCACGCTGTCGCACTCGAAAGCGCGCCTGTAGGCATCCGGCTGCGCGTCGGCGGCCGCGATGCCGCAAGGGGTCAGGTGCTTGACGATGACGCAGGTGGGGCGCTCGGCGCCGAACTCGCGCACGGCTGCCCATGCGGCGTCCGTGTCGAGGTAGTTGTTGTAGCTCAGCTCCTTCTCGCCTTGGACCTGCACGGCGTTTGCCAAAGTGAAGGCGTTGCCGCCCGGCTCGGCGTCCGGGGCGCACAGCCTGTAGAAGGCGGCCCGTTGGTGCGGGTTCTCGCCATAGCGCAGGTCGGCCGCCTTTTCCAGCACGATCAGCTCGTCTTGGGGAAAAGCGGCGTCGGCACCGGCGGCGGCCGCGGCGGCGCCGGACCCATCGCCGGGCGCGCCGTTTCCGTCGCCGGCCGCATCCGCAAGCTGCCCGGCCAGCCATCCGGCGATGGCCGCGTCGTAGGCGCTCGTTTTCTCGAACACGGAAAGCGCGAGGCGCTGCCGCGTGGCAAGGGTGGTCGCCCCGCCGTGCTCGCGCATCTCGGCCAGCACCGCGTCGTAGTCGGCCGGGTCTGCGACCACCGTGACGAAGGCATGGTTTTTCGCCGCGCTGCGCAGCATGGACGGCCCGCCGATGTCGATGTGCTCGACTGCATCCTCGTACGTCACGCCTGGCGCGGCCACCGTCTCCTCGAAGGCGTAGAGGTTCACCACCACCATGTCGATGGGGGAAATGCCGTTGGCCTGCGCGTCGGCCATGTGACGCTCGTCGTCGCGGCGCGCGAGCAGGCCGCCGTGCACCTTCGGGTGCAGGGTCTTCACCCGCCCGTCCATGATCTCGGGGCACCCGGTGAAGTCCTCGATCGCGACGACGGGAACGCCCGCCTCCGCCAGCACCTTCGCCGTGCCGCCCGTGCTGACCACCTCGACGCCGAACTCGTCGACCAGCGCGCGGGCGAAATCCGCGACGCCCGTCTTGTCCGTGACCGACACGATCGCGCGCCGTATCCGCTGCTCCTCCATGTGCGCCGTCCCCTTCGCCAAATCCTGTCCGCCCGCGCCTGCCTTTCGGCGCTTCGCGCGGCGCGTGCGCTACACGTTGTCGATGACGTCGAGCACGAGCTCGGTCACGCCGTCGAGCTGCTCCTCGTCCACGATGTCGACGGTGTCGGTCGTCCAGCGCCAGCCCACGGGCGCGACCTCGTCGACGCCCATGAGGGTGATGGCGCGCATGCCCGCCACCAGCGCAGGCGTCGCGTCCGTGTCGCGCCACTCCATCTTCTGCGCGCGCGCCTCATGTCCGAGCGTGTTTTGCGCGGCCTGGCGCACGAGCGTCTGGAGGCGGCGGTCGGAGCGGTGCACGCTGCCCTCGCCCTCGGTGGACAGATAGCGCACATCGCCCGCGCCCACGGCCTCGAGGTTGACGATCAGGGCGCCGCGCAGGTCGCCGGCGTGCAGCTCGAGGAAGTTCTTCATGCCGTGGTTGCCTGCCGCCGACGCCCCCAACGCGACGAACCAGATCTCCTTGTCCACCGTGTCGTTGACCGTCATATGGATGACCGACTCGCGGATCTCGGCCGCGCGTTTCCTCGCCGCGCTGATGGCCTCCGCGCCGACGCCGCTTGCCGCGGGCGCACTCGCCGCGCCCAGCTCGGCTATGTCGTCGAAGCCCAGGTCGTCGTCGCTGAAGTAGGCGCCGCCCTTCCAGTCGTCGTCGCCGCCCCAACCGTCGTCGCCGCCGCCGAAGAGCTCGTCGTCGTCTCTGCCCCTCTTCTTCTTGCGGCGCTTGCCGATGCGCCCGAATATGCTCGTCACTCCGTCTACCGCGTTGTGGAAGCGCGAGTCCTCGATGGTGAAATCGGCGGCGTCGCCTTGCGGGGCGAACAGGTCGTCTGCCGCATCACCGCCGCCCGCGGAAAGCGCGGCGCCCCGGTCGGGGCCGGGCGCGCCGGACGGGCGGGCGAAATCGCTCTCGTCGATGCTCTCCGCACCGACCTTGATCGCGGGAAACGACCCCGTGAGCGTGGGGAAACTCGTGCGCGAAGCTGCGCCGAGCGCGTCGTCTGCAGCGGCCCCCACCACGGGCAGGCGCCCCGAAAGCGCAGGGGGCAGCGACTGCTCGAGACCCTCGTCCCCGTGCTCGACAGGGCCGCCCTGCGGCGTGTCCTCGTAGCTGGAATCGACCGCTGCGACCTGGCGCGACCTGGACAGCGCGGCGGCCTGGCGCTCGTCGTCTTTGGGCGCGGTCGTGGGGATGAAGCTCTCGTCGACCTTGCGGCGCGAGGGCTTGCGCTTGTCGGCCTGCGAGCGCAGCTGGCGCTTGGGCTTCGACGGCATGTCCTTGCGTGCGCTGCGGCCCTTGGGCTGGCGCTCGTCGCCTGTCTGCGAAGAGGAGCCGATGCTGGGGATGAGGGAGGACAGGCCCTTGAAGAGACTCTCGCGGCTGTCGTCGGCGTCCTCTTCGGCATCGATGCCGTCTACATCGTCTACATCGTCTACGTCGACGTCCGCGGCAGCCTCGCCGGCCTCTTCGTTTCCGGCCTCGGCCAACGTCTTGCCGCCGGCAGGCGCCGCGTCCTCGTCTGCCGCATCGTCCGTATCGCCTGCACCCGGCTCCTCTTGCGCCGCCGCCTTCTCGGCGCCGTCCCCGTCTGCCTCGTCGTGCGCCGCCGGGTCCTCGCGCGTGCCGCGCCCGTCGTCGGCCTCTGCAGATCCGCCGGGCTCTTCGGGCTCTTCGGCCTTTTCAGCTTTTTCCCCGGATTGCTTCGCGCCTGCCGCCGCGGCGGCCTTCTCCACATCGGCGCCCTTGCCCTCGTCCCCGACGGAAATGTCGAGATCGTCGTCGTCGAGCGCCTCGTCTGCCGCCTCGTCGGCACTCGCCAGCGCCTTCACGGATATGACCATGGTCTTGTCTGCAGGGGAGACCTCCTCGGCCGCAGCGTCTGTCGTCTCCTCCTCGACGCTCTCGTCTTCGGCGGCGCCCACGAGGTCCGACATGTCCATCGCCTGCGTTGCGTCCGCCGGCGCCTGGGCCTTGGCGGCATCCTCGTCCTTGTCCGCATCCACGCGCTCGTCCGCAGCTTCGGCAGGCGTCTTTTCGGCGTCGTGCGCCGCGTCCGCGTCGGACGCGTTCACCTGCGTGGCCGTGCCCGCCGCGTCGTCTGCATCGGAGCCCTCCTGGGGCTCGGATGCCGCAAGGTTCTGGACGGCCGCATCGACGGCCTGCTCGGACGCGGGCGCTCCGGCGGCGTCGGGTTGCCCCGCGGCGTCGGAAGCCGCGGCAGCCGGCTCGGGCGCCCCTTCCGCCTGGGCCGCCGCGACGAATTGCTCCACCTGCCGCTGCGCCTGCGCCGTCGCGTCGTCTTCTTCGACCTCGTCTGCCGTGGGCACGTCGGCAAAGCGGGAACGCACGCGCTCGCGCTCGGCCGCCTCGTCCACGAAGGCCTCCTCGCCTTCCGCTGCAAGGTCCTTGGCCGCCTTCTTCTTGCCGGCCGTGTACCACGAGGGCAGGTTCGACTTCCTCCCGGAGGCGGCAGGCGAAGACGTCTGCCCCGCGTCCTTGCGCGCCTGCGCCCGTGCCGCCCGCTCTGCAAACGAAGGCGCGGCGGCGGCCTGCGCGGCCGTCTGTCCGGATGCCTCGGCTGCAGCCTGCGCATCCACCTGCGATGCAGCGTCTGTCGCAGCGGCGCCATCGGCTTGCGCGCCGCCGGCCATCACGACCGTCTGCCCGGGGTCGGCGCCGGCAGACGCGGCATTGCCGCCCGCCGCCTGCGCGCCGTCTGCGTACTCGAGCGTCGCTCCTTGCGGCACGACGCCCGCGGCATAGGCCTCTTCAGGCGTGTGCACGGACACGGGCTCCATCGCGGGAGCCTCGCCGAAGGGGTTTCCATCCGCCACAGCCTCGCCGGCTTGCGCGGCGTCCGCCCCGGCCGCGCCGTCCGCATCGCCGTCCCCGTCCTTGTCCTTGTCCTGCTTTCTCGCCTCGCGCCGCGCGCGCTCCGCCGGATCGAGCAGGCGGCGGGCGGCGGCCAGCATGACGGCAAGGCCGGTCGCGTTGTCGTTGGCGCCCGACGAGAAGGGCATGAAGCGGTGCGTGATGATGTCGACCGCGTCCAGAAGCACGAGCAGGCAGCCGATGGCGCCGACGACCCACAGCACCGTGTTCACCACGGGCGGCCAGGGCAGCGGCAGCACGCGCAGCAGCGCGATCAGCGCGAGCGCGGGCATGACCCAGTTGACGACCTTCTTCAGCAGGGGCACGTACTTGACGACGCCGGGCGACGCGGACAGCTGGGCGCGCGTCGTGTCGATGTGCGCGACCAAGACGATGCGGCGGCGGCGCTTCTCGCGCGAGGCGCTCTCGGGCAGGTAGCGCGCGACGACGTTTTGCGAGACGCCGTTCATGCGCGTGCGCCCGAGCAGGGAGTGCCCGCTGCGCTCGCTGTAGTAGAGGAACCAGCCGGCCGCCGTGAGGATGAGGCCGAACACGAGCAGCGTCGTGCTCATCGTGGTGAAGATGGCGGCAAGCCCCGAGACGACCATGCCGACGATGGAGACGATGAAGGCGACCGTATAGGGCCACTGCGTGCCCGTGGGCGTGGCGAACTCGTCGATGTCCACGTCGAGCCCGAGGTCGATGAGCTCTTGCGCGACGTATTGCGCAGCCTGGTTCTCCTCTTCCGTGCTGACGGGGCGCGGGCCGATGCGGTCGACGAGCACCTGCACGTGTTCCATAGCTGTAGCCATGCCGAACATACCTCCAGATAGCGAGTCTAAACTGCCTTATTTTATCCTAATGTCATGCCATCGTGTGGACGCGGCGTGAACAAGGCGGGTGAAGGCGGGCGCAGCCGGAGGCGGCAGGCGGCGCGGAAGCAAGAAGGGCCGCCCGGCGCAGGCGACCCTCCTGGAGTTCATGGTGCCGTCGCAGAGACTCGAACTCTGGACCCCCGCTTTACGAGAGCGGTGCTCTACCAGCTGAGCTACAACGGCACAAGGCGCATCCGCGGGCACATGGCAAAAGCGGCAAGGCCGCGCGGCGCGAAGACAGAGTATAGCGGATTGCGCGGCCTGTGCGTGGACAAAACTTCACTGCCGCGCCCGCGCGCCGGCACGCGTCGGTGCGCGGGCGCGGCCGCGCGCCGGTTCGCCGGCACGCTAGCTCGCGACGATGTTCACCACGTTGCCGGCGACGATGGTCTTGCGCACGGTCTTGCCCGCAAGGCGCGACTCCACCGCCGCGAGCGCCGCCGCGACGACCTCCTCTTCGCCGGCGTCGACGGGCGTCTCGATGTGGGCGCGGGGCTTGCCGCCCACGATGACGGCGCGCTCGACCGTGTCCACGGCAAGCGCCGCCTCGTCGAATTCCGGCCACGGCTGGTCGTAGACGCTGTCCGTCTCGCCTATCGCCGCATGCCACAGCTCCTCTGCCCAGTGCGGCGCATACGGCGCGAGCAAGAGCACCTGCGCCCGCGCGACCTGCGCGGACAGCGCCGCATCGCGACATGCTGCCGGCAGCTTCAAGTAGTCGCCCGCCGCGTTGGCAAGCTCCATGTGCGCCGAGATGGCCGTGTTGAAGTTGAAGCGCTCGATGTCGGCCCCGGCCTTCTTGATGCTCGCGTGCATCTGGCGCTCGAGCGCCTTCGCGGCCTTGGCCTTGGAAGCGGCATCCGCGCCGTCGCCGGCCGCCTCGCCCGCGCCCGTTTCACCCGCCGCGCCGGCGCCCTCCGCTTCACCCGCGCCGGCGCTCCCGCACAGCTGCCACACCTGCCCCCACACGCGGTGCAGGTAGCGCGCCATGCCGGCCAGCCCGTCCTCGTTCCACAGCAGGTCCTTGTCGGGCGGCGCCATGAACATGATGTAGGCGCGCACGGCGTCGATGCCGTACTTCTCGCGCATCTCGCCCGGCGCCACGACGTTGCCCTTGGACTTGCTCATCGTCTCGCCGTGCTCGTCTTTTACCATGCCCTGCGTGAGCAGGTTGGTGAAAGGCTCGGCGAAGTCCACGAGCCCCAGGTCGCGGGCCACGCGCGTCCAGAAGCGCGAGTACAGCAGGTGCAAGATGGCGTGCTCGATGCCGCCTATGTAGTGGTCCACCGGCATGAAGCGCGCCGCGGCCTCCCTCGAAAACGGCGCGTCGTCGCAACGCGGGTCGGTGTAGCGCAAGAAGTACCAGCTCGAGCAGGTGAAGGTGTCCATCGTGTCCGTCTCGCGGTGCGCCGGCCGGCCGCACTCGGGACAGGTGCACTCGTAGAACCCGGGCACGTCGCGCAGGGTCTGCCCGGCCGCGATGTCGAGGTCGCGCGGCAGCTCGACGGGCAGGTTCTCCTCGGCCTCGCACACGATGCCGCATTTTTCGCAGTAGATCATGGGAATGGGGTTTCCCCAGTAGCGCTGGCGCGAGACGAGCCAGTCGCGCAGGCGGAAGTTGACCGTCGCGCATCCGCAGCCGTGCTCGGAAAGCCACGCCGTGACGGCCGCCGCGCCCTCGCTGCCCTTCCCGCCCCGCATCCCGCTGAACTGCCCGGATTGCACCATCACGCCGGGAGCGTCGCATGCCGCGTCCCAGTCCACGTCGGCCACGACGCGCCCCTCTTCACCCGCCAGACGCTCGAGCAGCGGGTCGTCGTCGCCCACGACGACGGGCACGACGGGCAGCCCGTACTTGCGGGCGAACTCGAAATCGCGCTGGTCGCCCGCGGGCACGGCCATGACGGCGCCCGTGCCGTAGCCGGTCAAGACGTAGTCGGCCACCCACACGGGCACCTTCTCGCCGTTCACGGGGTTGACCACGTAGCGCCCGGTGAAGGCGCCGTGCTTGTCGCGCGTGCCGCTCGTGCGCTCCACGGCGCTGGCCGCCTCGGCCGCCGCGCGCACCTTCTCGCAGGCCGCCTCGTGCTCCGTGCCCGCCACCAGCTCGCGCACCAGCGGATGCTCCGGCGCGAGCAAGAAGAACGTGCAGCCGAACAGCGTGTCCGGCCTCGTGGTGAAGACGGTGATGGTCTGCTCGGTCGGCTGCCCGTCCGCATCGCACAAGGCGAAGTCCACGTGCGCGCCCTCGGAGCGGCCGATCCAGTTGGCCTGCATCTGCTTCACCCGCGCAGGCCAGCCGTCCAGGCCGTCCAGGCCGTCGAGCAGCTCTTGCGCGTAATCGGTGATCTTCAGGTACCACTGGTCGAGCTCGCGGCGCTCCACCTTGCTGTGGCATCTCCAGCACTCGCCCTGCTCGACCTGCTCGTTGGCCAGCACCGTCTTGCAATCCGGGCACCAGTTCACGGGGTTGGACTTGCGGTAGGCCAGCCCGCGCTTGTACATCTGGATGAAGAACCACTGCCCCCAGCGGTAGTACTCGGGGTCTGCCGTGACGACCTTGCGGCCCCAGTCGTAGGACAGGCCCATCTGCCTGAAGGAGGCCTCCTGCGTGGCGATGTTTTCATATGTCCACTTCGCGGGCTGCGTGTCGTGCTTGATGGCGGCGTTCTCGGCCGGCAGCCCGAAGGCGTCCCACCCGATGGGATGCAGCACGTCGTAGCCCTTCATGTGCAGGTAGCGCGCGTACACGTCGCCGATGGTGTAGTTGCGCACGTGCCCCATGTGCAAATCGCCGCTGGGGTAGGGAAACATCTCGAGCACGTATCTGGCCTCGCGCCCGGACGCGGCGTCCACATGGTGGAGGCCGGCTTCCTCCCAGGCCTTCTGCCACTTGGGTTCGATGTCTTGTGGACGGTACTCGTGCTCGCTCATCGTGTGCTGCTTTCTATCGCGTCGTGCGTTTTGGCTGGTGAGGAGAATGGTCGAAGACCCACGCGCCCCTCACCGCGTAATCCACGATGATACCGCAACGCCCGCGCCCGTCCGCCTGCGCCTAGCCGGCCTTCTTCTGCCCCTTGTTCAACAAGACGATGCCGCCCACCACGAGCACGATGCCGACGGCCGTCCAGGCGTTGAACGGGTCGCCCCACACGACGACGCCTATGAGGGTCGTGAGCGCCGTGCCCACCCCGCCCCAGATGCCGTACGTCAAGCCCAGCGGCAGCTTCTCCAGCGCGAAGATGAGGGCGGCTATCGAGAGGAAAAAGCCCGCTATGCACAAAACGGTGTAGGGTTGCACGGTGAATCCGGCAGACATCTTCATCATCGTCGTGGAAAGTACCTCGGTGACGATGGCGAAGGCGAGCAGGACATAGGGGTGCTTGCGCAATCTGTCTTTCCAGCTCATCGTCCTACACCCCCATCTCCATCAAGACGACCCCGGCGATGATGGCGACGATGCCGAGAGCCTTCGAGAGGTTGAAGCCCTCTTTCCAGAAGATCGCGCCGACGACCGCCGTGAGCGCGATGCCGAGCCCCGTCCACATCGCGTAGGAAAAACCCAGGGGCAGCACCTCCATCGCCTGCGCCATCAGGTAGAAGGCCGCCAGGTAGCCCACCGCGACGCCGAGGACGGGCAGTTTGCGCTTGAAGCCGTCGGAGAGCTTCATCATCGAGTCCCCGAACACCTCGAACAAGACGCCTGCCCCCAATATGGCCAGGGCCGCCGTATAGCTCATGGGTGCTCCTTTCCGAAATCGGCAATGCCTAAGTCTAGCCCATGCCGCGCGGAGGCGGCGGGGGCGGGCGGTGAATCCTCGTCCCGAAACGGCGGACGCAGGTGGTGGGTCCATGCCGCGCGGAAACGGCAAATGGGGACGGCACGTGCGGGCGTGCGGGTTTTCCCACGCGCCACGGTGTTTGAGCTGGGCGGGTTTCTCAAAGCGTCGCGGTGTTCGGACGAGACGGGCCGTGATGTTCAGCCGGACGCGCCGAGGCGTTGTGCCCGCTCTGCAGCCCGGCCGAAAAAACCCTTCAAGAGAGGCGGAAGACGGTGGCGGTCATGCGCGCGACCTTCGCGCCCGCGCCGTCGAACACGTCCATGGTGAAAAACGCGAGCTTGCGCCCCAGCTTGTCCGGGCGCGCGCAAGCCACCAGGTGCCCGTCTCGCGGCGGGCGCATGAAGTCGATCGCGTGGTTCACCGAACAGGAGTCCGGCTGGTCGGTGTTGCAGGCCACGGCCAGCGCGAAATCCGCCAGCGAGAACATCACCCCGCCCATGACCGTGCCCAAGGCGTTGTGGTGGCGCCCGTCGACGTCCATGCTGACCTGCGCCTCGTGCGTCTCGAAGTCGTAGGAGTCGACGCGCGCGCCGAGGCATTCCCGCGCGAACTCGTCGCGGGCGTAGTAGTCGCGCAGCTCGTCGATGTTGTCGAAATGCATGGAAAAAACCTCCTGGAAGCTATTCGGCGAATCTACTCGGAATCCGCGAGGGCTCGCGCGCCGATGTCGCGGCGGTAGAACATGCCCTCCCACGATATCTTCTCGCAGGCGGCATAGGCCTTCTCGCGCGCCTCGGCGAAGGTGGGGGCCGTCGCCGTCACGTTCAGCACCCGTCCGCCGTTCGTGAGGACGCGCCCGCCGTCTGCCCGCGTGCCCGCGTGGTAGACGCGCACGCCGTCTGCGGCCTCGGCCTCGGCGATTCCCGAGATGGGCCGCCCCTTCTCGTAGGCGCCGGGATAGCCGCCGCTGGCCAGCACCACCGACACGGCCGCCTCGTCGCTCCAGGACAAGAGCGACCAGCACGGGTCTTCAGGCCAGGCGCCGAGCTGCGCGACAAGCGCTCTCTCGACTTCCATGCCGCACATGACGTACACGAGGTCGCTTTGCAGGCGCGGCAACAGCACCTGCGTCTCCGGGTCGCCGAAGCGCACGTTGAACTCCAGCAGCTTCGGGCCTTCCTGGGTGAGCATGAAGCCGCCGTAGAGCACGCCGCAGTAGTCGATGCCCTCCTCGACCAGGCCTGCCGCCGCCCGCGCCATGATCGACTGCATCTCGGCACGCTGGGCGGACGTGACGGAGGGCACGGGGCTGTAGACGCCCATGCCGCCGGTGTTGGGCCCTTCGTCGCCGTCGAAGGCGCGCTTGTGGTCTTGCGCCTCGGGCATGCACGCGACGCACGGCCCGCTCACGAAGGCGAGCATCGAGCATTCCGCCCCGCTCAGGCACTCCTCTATCACCACCGTGGCGCCGGCCTTTCCGAAACGCCCGGAGAAGCACTCACGCACCGCGGCCTGCGCCTGCTCGCGCGTCGCGGCCACCGTCACGCCCTTGCCCGCCGCCAGGCCGTCGGCCTTCACCACGATGGGCGCGGGATGCTCGGCCAGATATGCCAGCGCAGCGTCGCAATCGGTGAAGGTGGCGTAGGCGGCCGTGGGCAGGCCGTGGCGCAGCATGAACTGCTTGCTGAAATCCTTGGAGCCCTCCAGGCGCGCGCCGGCCGCGCCCGGCCCGAAGCAGGATATGCCCGCCTCGCGCACCGCATCCGCCACGCCTGCCACCAGCGGCGCCTCCGGGCCTATGACGACAAGGCCGCACCCATGCTCGCGCGCGCAGGCCACGACCTGCCCGCCATCGCATATGTCGAGGCCCGCGATGGTGCGCCCCAGCGCGGCCGTTCCCGCGTTGCCGGGGGCGATGAGCAGTTCCTCGCACAGGGGGCTGTCGGCCAACGCGGCCGCGATCGCGTGCTCGCGCCCGCCCGAGCCCAACAGCAGTATCTTCATCGGTGACAGGTCCATGAGTCTCTCCTTTCGGTGAAGGGCCTGCGGTCTCGTGCTCGCCCGCCCCTACAGCTCCTCGATGGCGCACTCGTGGACCTTGTCTGCGTCCCAGGCGATGCCGACGGCCAGGGGCCGGGCCGCGTAGGGGTAGTCGCCCG
>CAVIIZ010000016.1:0-34926 GCA_963642995.1 bacterium
GATACCTCCGAGCTGGGAAATTCCACTTTTTCCAATAAATTTTAGCGAAATTTGCACCTTTTTCCAGTTTTTCAAAGGGGTATTTTGCACCTTTTTCGGGTTTTCAACATCTCACTCACCGAGCTTCTCCTGCAAATACTCGCGAAAAGCGGGAATGTCGAAGGCGACTTTGCCGCGGCCCCTCGTACCTATCACGCCGTCCTCGAGCAGACGGCGCTTGTACTGGCTTGCGTAATTGCTGGCCACACCCATGCGCTTCGCGACGTCGGCCACGGAACTTTCCCGTGCATCGGGTAGCATCGCCTCGAGGAAGCGCAGGTCTCCGTCTGACAACTCGAGATAGGTGGTCTCGAGTATGCGCGAGCGTATCTCCCCGCGGGCCCGGCGCACGCCCACCTCGACGTCATCCAGGCAAATCACCTCCTCGCCGGGCGACACTTCCCAAGCGCGGTATCCGACGAGCTGCATCATGTAGGGGAATCCGTCTATAGACTCTACGGCGCGCTCCAAGGCATCGGGCGCGAAACTGCGGCCGGCGTGGCCTACGGTTTTCGCAAGGGCGCTCTCTATCTCGTAATCGGCTATCCGGGCGAGCTTGTGGGACTGCGCCCTGCGCAAGAAAGAAACGGAATCGTTGCGCAACAGGGCGGAAACCTTGTAGGGAAGACCGGCCATGAGCAGGGAAACGCGTCTGCCCTCGCGCACGAAATGCTGGTAGTCGGAGGCGAGCTGCACCATTTCGTCGAGGTCCACGCGCACCTCGTCCACCGTGACGAGCAAGCCCGTATCGGTTTTGTCCAGCTGGCTGAAAAGCGAGTTCATACGCGTGCGCCAATTGCCGCGCCGAGGTTGCGTGTACTCCCATTCGAGGCCGACGCCCGCCACTTTCACCCCCTTCACGCGCGCCGCCGCCTTGCTCGACAGCAAATTCCTCCCAGCTTCCACCGCCCGCTGCTCGATGTCTTCGAGCATTCCCGGGCGCGCCGAGACATCTGCAACGACCCAACCACGCGAAGAGGCCTCTTGCGACATATAGGAGAGCAGGGCTGTTTTTCCCGTCCCGCACGCGCCGACGAAAATGGTGCAGAGATTGGGGTCTGCACCTGCTGCATCGAACGCGTGCGTCAGGTCGGAAATGATGTGCTCGCGTCCTGCCATGAAAGGCGGGATCTGTCCGAAGCTCGGAGTGAACGGGTTTGCAATCGGCATGGGATCCCCTTCCCTGCTTGGTTTTGCAACTTTTGCAATTTTTGCTTTTTTTTGCAACTTTTGCAACTTTTGCAACTTTTGCAATTTTTGCAAGAGTTGGTTTTGCGCCTCGGGCGGATAATCGTGTCGAGGATGACAGAGCGCGAGGACATAAAGACGTTGGATGCGGCGGGCGTGCGGCACCTGGTGGAGGAGATGGGCGAGAAACCCTTCCGCGCGGCACAGCTGCTCGATTGGCTCTATGGAAAAGGAGCGGGCGCGTTTGCGGAGATGAGCAATTTGCCCAAGGGGCTGCGCATGGCACTTGAAGAGCGCTTTTCCATAGGACGCTGCGAGATGGCGGCGCGGCGCGAATCGAGAGACGGCACGCGTAAATATTTATTCTCTTTTTCAGATAATACATGCGTCGAAGCGGTCGGCATACCTTCCGGCGCGCACCTGACCGTCTGCTTTTCCACGCAGGCGGGATGCGCGATGGGCTGCATCTTTTGCGCGACAGGGCGCGGCGGCTTCACACGCAACCTTTCTTGCGGCGAGATGTTCGACCAAGTGCGGTCTGTGGGCGAAGACTTCGGGATGCGCGTTTCAAACGTCGTGGCCATGGGCCAAGGCGAGCCGTTCGCAAACTACGATGCGGCGCTGGCGGCGCTTCGTCTGATGAACGACGAGCGCTATCTAGGCGTCGGCGCACGGCACATCACCGTGTCCACATGCGGCCTCCTGGCGGGCATCGAGCGCTTCACGCGCGAGGCCGAGCAATTCACCTTGGCCGTCTCGTTGCACTCTGCCGTGCAGAAAACCCGCGACATGCTCATGCCGGGGGTGGCGGGCGCGCCCCTGCCGGATTTGCGGGCTGCATTGAAAACATACGGCGACACGACAAAACGCCGCCCGAGTCTGGAGTATGCGCCGATCCAAGGAGTAAACGACAGCGACGAAGAGTTGGCGGCACTTGTCGCGTTTTGCAAAGGGATGCTCTGCCATGTGAACCTCATCCCCTTGAACCCCTCGCGGGAACATGCAGATGAAACGCAACCCCCTGCAGAAACACAGGATTTTACAGATGAAAATATGAGTGACGGGGGAAAAATGCTTCCCTCTCCGCGCATGCAAGACTTCAAACACGCGCTGGAGAGGGAACATATAGAAGTGTCCGTGCGTGCGTCGCGCGGCGCGGATATAGACGGGGCATGCGGGCAGCTCAGGCAGCGCTATCTTCGTTCTTGATGATCTTGAAGATGCGGAGCAGGTCGTCTTCGTCTTTGAACTCTATCTCTAT
This sequence comes from bacterium, assembly GCA_963642995.1. GTDB lineage: Bacteria > Actinomycetota > Coriobacteriia > Coriobacteriales > QAMH01 > CAVAWX01. The sequence goes on from CAVIIZ010000016.1 coordinate 2,489, forward strand.
CTTGTTTTTCCCACGCGCCGACTTCACGCGCACTCCTGTGTCGAAACGACGGCGCAATTCTTTTGCCACGGTTTTGAAAGAGCGGGGCGCGGGCGGTTTCGCCTCGCGCTCGATATCGCCTGCGGCATAAAGGCGGGCAAGGTTTTCCGCCTCGCGCACGGAAAGCTTCTCCTCGGCAATCTTGTTGCCGAACTTGATGCGCTTCTCGTCTTCGGGCACGGAAAGAATCGCCCGCGCATGGCCTGCGCTTATCTTTCCGTCATACATCAGTTCCTGCACCTCGTCGGGCAAATCGAGCAGGCGCATGGCGTTGGCCACCGCAGAGCGCGACTTGGAAACGGATTCGGCTAACTGCGCCTGGGTCAGCCCCCCGACCTTCATCAGGTCTTTGTATCCACGCGCCTCTTCGATGGGATTCAAGTCGTTTCTCTGGAGGTTTTCTATCAGGGCGACGCGTAGAGTCTGGGTGTCGTCCATCTGCATGATGCGGACGGGAACCTTCTTCAGACCTGCCTGCTTGGAAGCTTGCCACCTTCGTTCCCCCGCGATGATCTGGTACCCGCCATCCGCGACGGGGCGCACGAGTATAGGTTGCAGGAGCCCTTCTTTTTTAATCGAGTCGGCCAAATCCGCAATGCCGTCTTCATCGAAATGGGAGCGGGGTTGCCCCGGATTCGGTTTTATCTCGTCGATGGGAAGCTCTCCCCCGTTGTCTTCAATAGTGCCCGATTCTACGGTGGTGTCGGCAAATATAGCCTCGAGTCCTTTGCCTAGACCGCGATTTTTCGATGCCATTTTCTTCCCCGTTTCCCTTAAAAGAGTTTCTTGTAGCGCTTGACCACTTCGTCTGCAAGCGCTCTATATGCTTTAGAGCCTTTTCCGTTCGGATCGTATTGGGTGATGGGCTGGCCAAAACCCGGGGCTTCGGAAATTCTCACCGTGCGCGGAATCTTCGTGTTGAAGATCTTGTCGCCGAAATACTCCTCCACCTGATCGGCAACTTGCTGGGCGAGCGCCGTGCGCTTGTCGTACATCGTCAAGAGCACGCCGAGTATGTCGAGTTCCGGATTCAAGCGTTTTTTGACCATATTCATCGAATCGATGATTTTTGACAAACCTTCCAATGCGTAAAACTCCGATTGGATGGGTATGAGGAGTTGTTGTGCCGCAGTAAGCGCGTTGATGGTGAGCATTCCAAGGGACGGAGGGCAATCGATGATGATGAAGTCGTACAAATCCTCATGTTCCACTATCTCGTCTATTGCTTCTTTTAGGCGAGATTCACGTGCAATCACCTGCACAAGCTCTGCCTCCGCACCGGCTAAGTCGATGGTGGCGGGAATGATGTGCACGTTCTCGCTTTCCACATCGACGATGGTTTCATGTGCGTCGATATCATCATTCAAGAGGCAATCATAGGAACTTAACTCGCAGCTTCTTTTATCAAAGCCGAGGCCGCTTGTACTATTTCCCTGAGGATCGAGGTCGACAAGAAGAACACTGTATCCCTTCTCACCCAACGCTGCAGAAAGGTTCACGGATGTTGTTGTTTTTCCTACTCCACCTTTTTTCCTACTCCACCTTTTTGATTGATGATTCCTAATGTGAGAACAGGATTCTCGGGTTTCTTGCGTTTCAGTTGACGGGAACTCACGGGAAACCTCCAATACGGGAACTACGCGTACATATCCTGTTTCAAAATACACTCCCTACAGTGCGTTTGTAAACAGAAAATGTTTCACGTGAAACACTATCAAGAAGTCAACAGGGGTGAAAAGAAATTTCTGAAGGATGTTTCACGTGAAACATCCTTCAGAAGCAAGCGAAATGAAAAATGAGAAGCAGATAGCAGATGTTTCACGTGAAACATCCAACCATGAATACACTTTGCGCTGATTTATATCTCCATATATGTGACAGATTTTCTCGCCACTGGAATTCTTGTCACTTATACGGCAAAGGTCGCTTCGTGGCCATACCCGGACGGCGCGGCAAACTGATGCCCGCTTCACCCACCTTCTCGAAAATGAAAATCAAGCGTTTCGCTTTCTCTTCCCCTACACAGCACTCCTCCACGCTGGTGAGGGAGAGACCGAGAATTTCAGCGGCCTTCACACCGTCCCTTTTTTCCTCTTCAGAGATATCGGACTTCAGAAGAAAGAGTTTCCCTTCTTTTCGCAGAAGAGGAGTTGCAAGCTCTTCGCACACGGGAAGGCTACTGACCGCGCGCATAACCACCCCGCCGAACATCTCTTTTTTCTCGCGGGCAAACTCCTCGCTACGCATATCGCTCACATGAACTGTTTCACCAAGTTCCAAACAATCCACTATTCTCTTGGTTGCCGCAGCCTTCTTTTTCACGGAATCCAAAAGCGTGAATTCTTTCCCACTTGCCACCGCAAGGGGAAGACCCGGAAAACCCCCGCCTGTCCCTATATCCAAAAACGACCCATCCACACCCTTCATATAAGGAAGCACGGAAAGAGAATCCTCTATATGAAGCGGTATGGCTTTTTCATACGTGGTGATGCGGGTGAGATTCACTCGCTCGTTTTCCTCAAAGAGAAATTGAAGATGCAAAAGCAATATCTCCTTCTTCTCTTTTTCGACTTCTATTCCCAAACGAGAAAGAGCCGCGTCGAGGGCGGCTCTTTGGGTATCTCCAAATTTAATGGCATCCATCGCTATACAGGCACTACCACGACGCGGCGCTCGGGATCGTTGCCCTCGGAATGCGTCTCCACACGTTCGTCATCGCGCAAAGCCATATGGACGAGACGGCGCTCGTAGGCGTTCATAGGACGCAAGCGCACGTCCCTGTCTTGGTCGACCGCGCGGTCTGCCGCATTGTAGGCAGTGGTCTCTATCTTCTGGCGCTGGCGATGTTTATAGCTCTCCACATCGACGCTCACACGATGGCGTTTGCCCACTTTCTTTTGAGTGATGGTCGAGACGACCACTTGCAACGCCTCGAGCGTGCGCCCATAGCGCCCTATCAAAACGGCAAGGTCCCCGCCGACGACGTCGAGGATGATCTCCTCATCATCGCCTTCGTATTCGTCTATCTCGGCGTTCTCCGCATCGAAATACGCGAGTATGGATTGAAGGACCTCTATCGCCGCATCGGAAACCTCGTCCAACTCGCTTTCACGAAAGGCTTCGTCTGCGTCTGCGGCAGCTTCTCCATCCAGGGAAACGTCGGCACCGGCAGCAAAATCCTCACCGGCGTCCCCAGCTTCGCCTTCTTGATTATCTAAAGCTTCGCCTTCTTGATTATCTAAATTTTCAATAATTCCTTCACCATAGTCGAGGGCATCGTCGTTGGAAACCACAATCATCTCTTCATCGTTCATGGAGGCTCCTCACTTCCCATCTATAACGCGCACCCCTTGCGGGAAAACGCGCCTTCTCAACGCACTTTCTAGCGGGATTTGCGCGGCCTTTTCTTCTTCTCGCGCCGCTGCACGTTCACCCGCACGGGCTGTATGTGAATCTCCTCGTCGGTGGCGGCGTCTTCTTTTTCCATCACCTTGTTTTGGATGAGCTGCTGGAAAAAGCCGAAGCACGACGACAACGCCCAGTACAACATGACGCCGGCCGGCGAGATGAACGCCATCCACACGAACATCAACCCCATGATGCCGATCATCATCACGGTCTGGTTCCTGTTCTGATCGGCGGTTTTCAGCTGCAACACCATCGGCGCGATGGAAAACCCGATGAACAGCACGAGAAGGACGATGTAGGGAATGGAGTAGACGGTGCCCACAGCCCACGCGTCGCCCAATGTCTGCGTGAGGTTCGGGATGATGTGGTAGAACGTGACCCCCAGCTGGTCGGTGGCATAATCGCCGATTTTCCAGCGCAGCACCTGGAACAATATGATGAAGATGGGCATCTGGATGAGCATCGGCAGACAGCCCGCGAGCGGGTTGAAGCCGGTCTCGCGATACAGCTTCATCGTCTCTTCCTGGATTTTCTGCTGGTCGCCCGCATAAATCTCCTGAATCTCCTTCATGCGGGGCTGGAACTTCTTCATCTCGTAGCTGGATTTGAACTGCTTGCGTTGCAGCGGGAAGAGGATGAAGCGAATGACCAACGTGACGATGATGATGGCAAGCCCCCAGTCGCCCACGAAATTCGCGAGCAGCGACAGGGCGTAGGAGCACCCATTCAAAATACCGTCCCACATATGCGCAAACCTTTCGCTTTATTTCACGCGGACGCGAAAAACGCCCGCTTCTTCTTTTTCCGGCACGGGGTCGTATCCGCAGGTGTGCCATGGATTGCAACGAACGATGCGCTTCGTCGCCATCCAGCACCCTTTGATACATCCGAAACGGCGAATTGCAATGATAGCGTATTCGGAGCAGGTTGGAACGTAGCGGCAGGTGGGAGGAAAAAGAGGCGAGACGTATCTGCGGTACCCTTGTATCGCTGCAACGAGCATGCGGGCGAGAAACGCGGGGGTTTTCACGGCTCGCGCCTTTTTCGCCGCGTCGCGCCCCCGTCTGCCACCACACCCGCCTGCCTCAACGCGCGCTTCATCTGGCGCAGCACATCCTCGTGCGGGGCAGACGCCACTCCTTTCCGGGCGATGAAAACGACATCCGTCCCCGCCCACGGCGCCCCCAGCTCGCGGGCCGCCTCGCGCATGACGCGCTTGCAACGGCTGCGCAAGGGGGCGACCCCCAGCTTCTTTCCCGCGATGAACGCGCAACGCCCGCAGGCAAGCGGGGAAGAGGCGAAGATGAACGAGCAGTATCTACAAGAAGAGCGCCTCCCTTGTTTGAAGAGGCGCTCTATCTCCTGTTTCGATTTGATGGTGCCTTTCATGAAAAAGCCACCGCGCGCGACCGCCGGATCGAGAAGCGGGTTATGCGCACAGACGCTTGCGACCCTTGGCGCGGCGCGCCTTCAAGACGGCACGGCCGCCGCGAGACGACATGCGGGCACGAAAACCGTGGCATTTCGCGCGCTTGCGCTTGTTCGGCTGATAGGTACGTTTCATCTTCAATCCTCCTCGGAGAAATCTCCGCTACGAACAGATAAGCCTGAGAATTCTACTTCGGAGACATTGGCACGTCAAGAAAAAAGAGAAGAGTTTTTCTCGCGAAGAGTCTTGTGGGAAAAAGTGGAGAACATGGAAAACGCTGCATGAAAGAAGCGTTTTCGGTGGAAAACTTCCAAATGAACGGTGAAAAATTTTCAGGGGCTTTTTCCACGAACAAGTGTTTCACGATATCCATTTGCCTTGAAAAGTGATAGATTTCACCGCTCGACGCCTCTCCACGTGAAAAAGGCACAAAGTTTCCACCGAATATTCCATGTTTCCAGAAAACTTTTCCCCATACGTGGAATTTTATGTGGAAAACAGTGAAAAGACCAGTTCAATATAGGTGGAAACTTTCCTCACAAGAATGAAAACAAGGAGCGCCGCGCTAAACTCCTGAAAAACTTTCGCCTTTTTTCGTTGAAAACCTAGTGGAAAACTGAATTTTTTTCTATATTTGTGGAAAGGAGGCGAAAACCCTTGGAAACGGCCATGGAAAAACTTTCCCCGCAACCGGCGCGCATCGCGGTCTACGACGGCCTGCGCACCGAGCCGCAGATCGTCGACATCGAAAACGACGACATCAAGCAGTACATCGGCGAGATCGCGGCGAAGACCTACGAGCTGGCCAGCGCGCGCGGCGGACAGATACCCTACACGGTCATCTTGCAGGTGACGGAAAACTTCATCCACGCCCATTTCTCCGAGCCGTGCATCTCCATCATGGACAAGGGCAACACCATACGCTTTTCCGACCAAGGCCCGGGCATCGAGGACAAGGAGCGCGTGCAGCTGCCGGGCTTCACCTCGGCCACGCAGGAGATGCGCCAATATATAAACGGGGTGGGGTCGGGCCTACCCATCGTGAAGGAATATCTGAAGTTTTCCAACGGCCGGCTGGTGATAGAGGACAACATCTCGCAGGGCACGGTCATCACCATCAGCGTGAACCCCTATATGCAAAAAGACGAGCCGCTCGTCTACCAGGAGATTCTGCAGCCGCAACAAGAACAGCAGCCGGTGCAGGAGCAAGCGCAAGCGACGGCAAGGGAAGTGGCGCTCCAGCAGCGCGACGAGGACATCTTGCGCCTGACCATGCACTTGGGCTCGATCGGCCCTACCGATGTGCACGAACAGCTGCAAATTCCCGTCTCCACCGCGCACCGCCTGCTGAAGAGGCTCGAGGAAGGCGGCTATTTGAAGTCCGAGGCGGGCGGGCAGCACAGGCGCACGATCACCGACGGCGGCCGGGCGGCGATCGCATGAAAGGAAGGCGCAGATGAACCAAGAAGAACTCTGGTCGGCGGTGATGGCGCGGCTGCTCGACGGCGTGAGCGCCGACGACCCGAAAAGCGTTTTCCTCACGCTGCTGAAACCCTTTCGCATATTCGGCGACCAATTCGTGCTGCTCGCGGAAAACGCGCAGGTGGAGTCGTGGGTGCGCGCAAACTACCTCGGCGAGATCCAATCCACGCTCGACGCGGTCGCACCCGAGAGCTACCACGTGAACATCGCCTCCAACGAGGACATGGGCAACAGCTCCGCGCAGACGGCGCAAAAGGCGCAGCAGGCACGGCAGATGCAGCACGTGCAGCAAGACGCGCAGGCGGCGACACGCCCCTTCACGATGCCGTCCCCGCGCAAGGAGGCGCACGCGCCGCAAGACCCGCAGCCCGCGTGGATGAACCAATATGTGACCCCCGAGGAGATAAAGGCGTCCGCACCGCAAAAGCGCAACGCGCCCGAGGCGGAGAGCATGGTGGCCCGCGGCGCCGGCCACGACCCGAGCTCCCCGACGAGCGGGCGCGAGATACTCTTCGAGCGTTTCACCTTCGACACCTTCGTCGTCGGCCCTTCCAACAAATTCGCGCGCGGCGTGGCGCTGGCAGTGGCCGAGCAGCCGGGCATGGCCTACAACCCGGTGTTCATCTACGGAAACTCGGGACTGGGCAAGACGCATCTTCTGGCCGCCATCGCCAACTACGTGATAACGAACTTTCCGCGCATGGCGGTGGTGTACGCGTCGGCCAACGACTTCACCAACGAGTTCGTCCATTCGGTGCAAACCAACGACTGGGCGGTGTTCAACAAGAAATACCACCAGGCCGACATTTTGCTGATCGACGACGTACAGTACCTCGAGGGGCGCAACGAGACCATCGACCAGCTGTTCAACATATTCAACGAGATGGTGAACCAGCACAAGCAGATCGTCTTGTCGGCCGACCGCGCGCCCAAAGACATCGACATGGACGACCGCATGCGCAGCCGCTTCCTCACGGGCACCACGCCGGACATCAACCCGCCGGACTACGAGACGCGGCTGGCCATCCTGCGCAACTACCTGCCGCGCGCGCTGCCGCAGAATTTCACGGGCGCCATCCCCGACGACGTGCTGGAATACATAGCGAAAGTGTCGACCTCGAACGTGCGCGAGATAGAAGGCGCCATAAACCAGCTGGTCACCCACATGTCGGTGCTGCATAAAAGCGACATCTCCGTCGACGAGGCCAAGGAGATTCTGCAGGACTTCTTCCTCGAGACCGACAAGAAGCAGGTGAGCATCGCGAGCATCCAGGCGGAGGTCGGGCGCTACTTCGGCGTCTCGCACGAGGACATGGTCTCGGCGAAGCGCTCGCGCGACATCGCCCAGGCGCGCCACGTGGCCATTTACCTCTCGCGCTGGCTCACAGAAGAGTCGCTGGAGGGCATCGGCAAGAAGTTCGGAGGACGCGACCACACGACCATCATGCACTCGGTGAACAAGATAGACAAAGACCAGAAGGACAACCGCACCCTCTACGACCAGATCGAGCAGTTGACGGCGCGGATAAAGGGGCACAGCTGAAAGAGTGGGCAAAGAAGGGTTGAAAAGGATGGGAAAATCTGTGGAAAAGGCGGCAGGCGATGTTCGCGGTGGAAAGCACACGGGGTTTTGCACAATGCAAATGAAAAGAGACACCTGTGAAGAGCTGCAAGAAGGCGAGTCGTCTACATATCCACGTGTCTTACTATAAGTACTAAATATGTAAAGAACTTAATTAAAGAGGAGGCTGGCGGCTGTGGAATTCAACATCGACAAAAACGAACTTCAAAAAGCCTTGAACGTCGTGGGCAAGGGCATGTCCTCGCGGGCGACGCTGCCGATACTTTCGGGCGTGCTCGTGGATGCGAAAGACGACATGGTCACGTTCCAGACGACCGACCTGGAGACGTCCATCAGCCACACCGCGCGCGCCGACGTGATGGAGCCCGGTCGCGCCGTGGTGCCGGGAAAGCTCTTCTCCGATATCGTGAAGAGCCTGCAAGACGCGGCGGTCCACGTGAAGACAGGCGATGCGCAGGCGCAAGTCGGATGCCTGAACTCGTCGTTTACCCTCTCCATGCTCCCCGCAGACGATTTCCCCGCGTTTCCCCAGCTCACACCCCAGCAACTCATCAGCGTGCCGGCGGGCGACCTCGCGCGCGCGGTGCAACGCGTGGCGTTTGCCGCGAGCAGAGACGAGGCCCGTGCGGTGCTGATGGGCATACTCGTCGAGGTGGACGAGAAAAACATCCGCCTGGTCACGACGGACGGCTATCGCCTCGCGGTCTGCGACATGCCCGTCGTCATCACGCAAAGCGAGCCGTTTTCGGCGATCATTCCAAGTCATGCCTTCGACGACGTGATGCGCCTCGCTGCCGACGAGCAGGCGGTCTCGATCGGGTTCACCGAAAACCAGATAGCGTTCAGCTTCGGCGACACCGTGTTCATCAGCCGCCGCACCGAGGGCAGCTACCCCGACTACAGGGGGCTGCTGCCGAAGAAGCACGACGTCTCGGCGACGATGGACGTGGGCGAGCTGAAAACCGCGGTGAAGCGCGTCTCCCTGCTCGCGCAGTCACATGCGCCCGTGCGCTTCCACTTCGACCTGCTGGCGCAAAACGCCGTGGTGTCTGCAAACACCCAGGACGTGGGCGGCGCGCAGGAGACCATGAAGGCCGCCGTCGAAGGCGAGGACAACGTCGACATCGCCTTCAACCACCAATACGTGCTCGACGGATTGAACGTGATGACGGGCGAGACGTGCCTGGAGATGCAAGACCGGAAAAAACCCGGTATCTTCAAGCAGAAAGACGACGAGAGCTACCTCTATCTCGTGATGCCCATGCACGTGAGGTAGCACCCCGCCGCGATGGCGCTGCGCGTCGACAACATACGGCTGCACGACTTCCGCGGGTACAACGACTTCTCGCTGGGTGATTTATCTAATTTTGTGATAATGAAGGGGCCGAACGCCGTCGGCAAGACGAATCTCGTCGAGGCTTTGCGCCTGTTGACCGCCGGAGAATCGTTTCGCACCAGAAGATGGGGCGAGCTCGTCTCGTGGGGGCGCGGCTCCTGCGAGGTGGAGGCGGTGTTTCGCGACGAACCGCGCGTGCTGGAGCATGCGGTGTCGGTGCAGGGGGAAAGGCACTCCTTTCTCGTGAACGGGAAGAGGAAGGGGCAGTCCGCGTTCTCGCAGTCCACCTCGTCGGTGCTTTTTACTCCCGACGATCTGCAGCTGGTGAAGGCGGCCAGCGCGCGGCGGCGCGACGAGGTGGATGGAATTGGCAGGCAGCTTTCTCAACCTTATGGGAAGCTGCTGAAGGACTACAGAAAGTGTCTCAAGCAACGCAACGCGCTTTTCAAAGAGGAGGGCGTGCCCGCATACGTGATGCAATCATGGGAGGAGTCCCTCGTCGCCGCGGGTGCGCGCCTATGCGCGAAACGGCAGTCGCTTTTCTTTCGCATCGCGCGGAAAACACAGGAGGTGTATCGGGAGATATCGCAAGGCGAGGAACTGGCGGCGCGCTACATCCCCTCGTGGGAGAGGTTCGACGCCGCAGGGCGCCAGCTGGGCGACCCCGTCTCGCTGCAGGAAGGCGAAACGGTTTTTGATACGGGGCAAATCGCGGAAAGGCTCTGCGAACTCTCGCGCCGCGTGAGCGAAAGCGAGAGGCAGCGGCACATGACGCTTTTCGGCCCGCATAAAGACGAGATCGCGTTTTTCATCGACGGCAAGAACGCGCGCCTCTTCGCAAGCCAAGGCCAGCAGCGCTCCATCGTGCTGGCGGAAAAGATCGCCGCGTTGACCGTGATGGAGGAGATCTCTCGAAACAAGCCGTTTCTGCTCCTCGACGACGTGATGTCCGAACTCGACGAGGAGCGCCGCGACTGCCTCGCCTCTTTCTTGAACAGCTGCGCGCAGACCTTCGTCACCACGACGAACCTCGGGTATTTCAGCGACGCGGTGCTGTCCGGGGCGCGCATCGTCGAGCTGCCCGTGGAGGGGACGCGGCATATATACTGAACATGTGGGATTTCGGCTGCGAGGCGCGCGGCCTTGAGCGGCGAGCGCGCATGCGGCGGGAGGGGGTGTGCATGAAACGCGGGTTTTCGGGCGTCGTGAACATCGGCGACGAGGTGCAGCAGCTGGCGCGGGCCATGGAGAAAAAAGACCCCGACATCGCCGCGAGCGCGCGCGTGCAGCTGGCCTGGCAGCGCGCGGCCGACGAGAAGACCCTCCGGCACACCGTCGCCGTCTTCGCCGTGCCCGGCAGCGGCTGCAGCGAGGTGCTGGTCTACGTCGACTCTGCCATCCGCGCCGCCGACATGAACATGCAGTCGGAGCGCTTCCGCATGCACCTGAACATCGCCCTAGCCGAGCTGCGCGAGCAAGAGGGGGAGGATTTCCTCGCCGGCGACGACGGGCTCTTTTCCATGGGGAAAAACGTCGAGGTGGTGAAGAAGATGAAGTTCATCGTCTCGAAGAAGGCCTATGCGCCGCCCGAGAGGCGGCAAAGCACCGCCGAGCTGCTGGCCGCCGAAGACGAGGCTGCCCGCCCGGGGCGCGTGGAGGTGCCGGATGCGACGTGCGAGGAGCTTGCCCGCGCCGCCGAATCCATCGACGACGAGCATCTGCGCCGCGTGCTCCTGGAGGCCGCGCACTCGAATCTCTCACGCGCCGCGCGGCAAACGCACGCGAGGCGATGAGAAAGCGCGAGAGCGCCCCCGTGCAGAGTTTTGAGTTTTTCTTCACATCAACTGGGAAAACCCTCTTATCTTAAAAATTAATAAGTCATCTGCCCACAAAATCTTGTGGTTTCAAATACAATATCGGACATATGTTGTGATGTTCACGGTCGGGCGTGGCGTGTTCTCATGTGCGCCGAGACCGGCCGCGGACACGATGCTGACGGAGGGTGTCTTGGCGCAAAAACCATCTTCTTATTCCGGAAAAGACATTCAGGTGCTCGAAGGGCTCGAGGCCGTGCGCAAGCGGCCGGGCATGTACATAGGATCGACCGGCCCTAAAGGCCTGCACCACCTGGTCTACGAGGTCGTGGACAACTCGGTCGACGAGGCGCTCGCGGGATACTGCACGAAAGTGGACGTCACCATCAACCCCGACGGGTCCGTGACGGTGGTGGACAACGGCCGCGGCATCCCCGTGGACAAGCACCCGAAGATGAAGATCCCGACGCTCGAGGTGGTCTTGACCATCTTGCACGCAGGCGGCAAATTCGGCGGCGACGGCTACAAGGTCTCCGGCGGCCTGCACGGCGTGGGCGTGTCCGTGGTGAACGCCCTGTCCACGAAGGTGGTGGCCGAGGTGCGCCGCGACGGCGGCGTCTACGAGATGCAGTTTTCCCGGGGCAAGACCACCCAGAAGATGCAAAAGACCGGCAGCGCGAAGTCGACGGGCACCTCCATCACGTTTTGGGCAGACCCCGAGATATTCGAGACCACCGAATACGACGACAGCGTGCTGCTCACCCATTTCCGCGAGACGGCCTTCTTGAACAAGGGCCTGAAAATTCACTTCACCGACAAGCGCGAGGGCAAAGACGTCGACGAGACCTTCCAGTACATGGGCGGCATCGTCGATTTCATCAAGTACCTGAACGAGAGCAAGACGGCCGTGTCCGGCGCCAAGCCCATCGACTTCGAGGCCGAAAGCGAGGCGGGCCAGGTCGAGGTGGCCATGCAGTGGACCGAGGCCTACAACGAGACGGTCCTCTCGTTTGCCAACAACATCCACACCGCCGAGGGCGGCACGCATCTGGAGGGTTTTCGCAACGCGCTCACCCGCACCGTCAACGACTACGCGCGCCGCCAGGGCATCTTGAAGGAAAAGGACGCGAACCTCACGGGCGAGGACGTGCGCGAGGGCTTGACCGCCGTGATCAGCGTGCGTTTGCACGAGCCGCAGTTCGAGGGGCAGACCAAGACCAAGCTGGGCAACACCGAGATCCGCGGCCTTGTGCAGGGAGCGGTGACGAAGGGGCTGGCCGAGTGGCTCGAAGAGCACCCCAACCCCGCGAAGACCGTGGTGAAGAAGGCGGTCGGGGCGGCCAAGGCGCGCGAGGCGGCCAAGAAGGCCCGCGACACGACGCGGCGCAAGAGCGTGCTCGAGGGTGCGGGCATGCCGGGCAAGCTGGCGGACTGCTCGGTGAAAGACCCCGCCTTGACCGAGCTCTACATCGTCGAGGGCGATTCCGCAGGCGGCTCGGCCAAGCAGGCGCGCGAGCGCAGCTACCAGGCCATCTTGCCCTTGCGCGGCAAGATACTGAACGTCGAGCGCGCCGGTCAGAGCCGCGCCCTGAACTCCGAGACCATCACCTCGCTCATCACCGCCATAGGCACGGGCATCGGCGAGGAGTTCGATGCCGACAAGGCGCGCTACCACCGCATCATCATCATGACCGATGCCGACGTGGACGGCGCGCACATCGCCATCTTGCTGATGACCTTCTTCTTCCGCTTCATGCCCGAGCTGATCGTGCGCGGCTACATCTACATCGCGTGCCCGCCGCTCTACGGCCTGAAGAAGAAGAACTCGCGCACGGGCAAGGTGCTGCAGTACCTCTACAACGACGCGGCGCTGGCCGAGTGCATGGCCGGCGTCGACGATCCGTCCAAATACGACGTGCAGCGCTACAAGGGCCTGGGCGAGATGGACCCCGAGCAGCTGTGGGAGACGACGATGGACCCCGACCAGCGCACCTTGCGCCAGATCACCTACCAAGACGCCGGCGAGGTGGATAAAGTGGTCTCCGACCTTATGGGAAACGATGTCGAGACGAGGCGCCTGTTCATCCAGGAACACGCCAAAGAGCTCGACGAGAAGTTCTTGGACGTGTAGGGAGAGGAGGGACAGCACATGGCAGACGACACGAATTTCGGCAACACGCCCGAACACGGCGAAGACGGCAGCATCGACAACCTGCTCGGCCGCATCGACGACGCCGACACGCGAGGCGACGGCAGCCTTGAAGCCGACGTGGCCGACGTGGCCGCGGCAGGCGACGGTTTCGGCGACGGGCTTTCCGCTGCGCCCGAGCACGTGGTGGGCGAGGACATGGAATCGAAGATAAACGCGGGGCTGGGCGTCCTCGACATCAACGTGGGCAAGGTGTCGAGCACCGAGTTCTCCCACGAGATGCAGACGTCGTTTCTCGAGTACTCGATGTCGGTCATCGTGGCGCGTGCCCTGCCCGATGTGCGCGACGGCATGAAGCCCGTGCACCGCCGCATCCTCTACTCGATGCACAGCTCCGGCATCACCCCGAACAAACCGCATGTGAAATCGGCGCGCTCCGTCGGCGACTGCATGGGTAAATACCACCCGCACGGCGACGCGGCCATTTACGACACGATGGTGCGCATGGCGCAGGACTTCTCCATGCGCGTGCCCCTGATCGACGGTCACGGCAACTTCGGCTCCATCGACGGCGACTCGCCCGCCGCGATGCGCTACACCGAGGCGCGCCTGAACAAGCCGGCCATGGAGATGCTCGCCGATCTGGAAAAGGAGACGGTGGACTGGCAGCCCAACTACGACGAGTCGCTGCAAGAGCCCAAGGCGCTGCCGGCGCGTTTTCCGAACCTGCTGGTGAACGGCTCGAACGGCATCGCCGTCGGCATGGCCACGAACATCCCGCCGCACAACCTGGGCGAGGCCATCGACGCGACCATCGCGCAGATGGAAAACCCCGACATCTCGCTCGAAGAGCTGATGGAGATCATGCCCGGGCCCGATTTTCCCACGGGCGGCGCCATCATGGGCAGGGCCGGCATCCACGACGCCTACGCCACCGGCCGCGGCTCGATCACCGTGCGCGCGAAGGCGCATGTGGAGAAAAACAAATCCGGGCGCAACCGCCTGATCGTCACCGAGATACCCTACCAGGTGAACAAGCTGCGCTTGATCGACAAGATCGCCGACCTCGTGCGCCAGAAGAAGATCACCGAGGTCTCGGGCTTGAACGACGAGTCCGACCGCAAGGGCATGCGCATCGTCATCGACTTGAAGCGCGGCGAGGAACCGCAGGTCGTGCTGAACAAGCTCTACAAGCACACGCAGTTGCAGACCGGTTTCGGCATCATCAACCTCGCGCTCGTGGACGGCGTGCCGCGCGTCTTGACGCTCAAGGAGATGCTGCAGCACTACATCGACCACCAAGAAGACGTCATAGTGCGGCGCACCCGCTTCGATTTGCGCAAGGCCGAGGAGCGCGCGCACATACTCGAGGGCCTGATGGTCGCCCTCGACAACATCGACGAGGTCATCAGCATCATCCGCGCGTCGCGCACCGACGAAGAGGCCAAGTCGCGCCTGGTCGAGCGCTTCGCCTTGTCCGAGGTGCAGACCGAGGCCATCCTGCAGATGCGCCTGCGCCGCCTGACGGGCTTGAACCGAGAGGCCGTGGAAAGCGAGCTGGCCGAAAAGCGCGAGCAGATCGACTACTACAAACGCGTGCTGGCCGACGAGGGCATGGTCAAGGACATCATCAGAGAAGAGATGCTCGGCGTGAAGAAGAAGTACGCCGACGCGCGCCGCACGAGCATCTCCGACGAGGCGCGCGACCTCGACGTGGAAGACCTCATCGCCGACGAGGACATGGTCGTCACCATCACGCGCAGCGGCTACATCAAGCGCCTGCCCGTGGCCACCTACCGCCAGCAAAAACGCGGCGGCAAGGGCATGAGCGGGGTGAACCTGAAGGACAACGACTTCGTCGAGCAGCTCTTCGTGGCCTCGACCCACGACTACATGCTCTACTTCACCAGCGCGGGCAAGGTCTACCGCCAGAAAGTCTACGAGATCCCGCTGGGCAGCCGGCATGCGCGCGGCACGGCCATCGTCAACTTGCTGCCGCTCGAGGCCGGCGAGACGGTCGCGGCCGTCATCAACACGCGCGATTTCCCCGAAGACGAGTACCTGCTGTTCGGCACCGCGCAGGGCATGGTGAAGAAGACGGCGTTTTCCGCGTACAAGAACGTGCGCAGCTCCGGGCTGATCGCCATCAACCTGAAGGACGGCGACGAGCTGATCGCGGTGCGCCGCGTGAAGCCTGGCATGAAGGTGATGCTCGTGTCGAGCGCGGGCAAGGCCATCATGTGCGAGGAAAGCGAGTTTAGGGCGATGGGCCGCGACACCAGCGGCGTGCACGGCATACGCATCGACGCCGACGCGGGCCAGCGCGTGCTGGGGATGGAGATCGCCCGTCCCGACACCGATTTGTTCGTGATCACGGAGAAGGGCTACGGCAAACGCACGAAGACCTCCGAGTATCCCACCCAGCACCGCGGCGGCGGCGGCGTGGCCACCATCAAGCTGACCGAGAAGAAGGGCCAGCTTGCCGCGATGAAGGTCATCGACGACAGCCACGAGCTGATGATCGTCTCCGAGGAAGGCGTCGTCATCCGCGTGTCGGCAGGCGACATCTCCGAGCTGGGCCGCGCGACGCAGGGCGTGAAGGTGATGAACGTGATCGACGAAGACCGCGTCGTCGCCGTGGCCCGCGTGGCAGAAGGCGGCAAGAAGAAGAAAAGCGACGGGCTGGTCGAGGGGCAAGAATCGCTGCTCCTCGACGTGTCCGGGCAGTTCGACACGAGCACCGGCGCCGACGGCGAGGCGGCACGGGAAGCAGACGGGCAAGACGAGGCCATAGACACCACCGAATAGAGCTTTAGCGGCGCGTGTCTGTTTCACAGTGAAAAACCCCGTCGGAAGGGGCATCTTCCGGCGGGGATTTTCAGTCTCTGCAGGCTGTTTCGCGCCGTTTGGCGAAAAAATCTTCCCAAAAGGCAGCCCATGGCAAAAAAGACCTGATATTTTCCTTGCAATCGAGCGAGGTTGTGGCATCATTCGTTTTTGCGTGTTTTTGGGCCTTTAGCTCAGTTGGCTAGAGCGCACGACTGATAATCGTGAGGTCAGAAGTTCGAATCTTCTAAGGCCCACCATTCGTTGCAATAAACGCCCCGGCGTGGGCCGAGTCGCCGCCGGGGCGTTTATTAATAAACAGCCGAAAACGGCACGCACGCCCGAAAACGGGGATGTAGCTCAGCTGGGAGAGCGCGGGCTTTGCAAGCCTGAGGTCGTGGGTTCGAGCCCCATCATCTCCACCAACCCCTTCAACCCGATATCGCGCCGCATCCCCAACGCGGCGCCTCGCGCCCGGGGGCCCGAACACACGACCTCAGGCGTCTGCGCCTTGCAGTCCCGCGCGAAGCGCGGCCGCAGGCGCCGACTGTACGGAGTGGGTTCGAGCCCCATCATCTCCACCAACCCCTTCAACGTAATATTGCGCCGCATCCCCAACGCGGCGCCTCGCGCCCGGGGGCTCGAACACACGACCTCAGGCGTCTGCGCCTTGCAGTCCCGCGCGAAGCGCGGCCGCAGGCGCCGACTGTACGGAGTGGGTTCGAGCCCCATCATCTCCACCAACCCCTTCAACGTAATATCGCGCCGCATTCCCGGCGACGTATCTCGCGCCCGGAGGCTCGAACACATGGCCTCGGTGGTGGAAAGCGGATTAGGAGCGCGGAGGCGCAAGAAGCGCTAGAACGCGAAGGCGGCGCCCGCGGCGGCGCAGGCGAGCATCCAGAAGAAGGGGTGGACGCGTTTCAAGCCTAGCTGTTCTCGATGTCGGCGACGAGCGCGTTTGCCCATTTGACCGCTTCGTCGGCGGTCGGCAGCAGGTTGAGGCCGGTCAACTGCTCGTCGTAGAGGGCGTCCCAACCATCGCCCTTCATGATGGCCGGCGGCCATGGTTGCTCTCGCCGATACTCGAAAAGCCGCGTGCACACGATTTTCGCCTTCGCGTAGTCGACTTTTCCTCTGGAGATGATTATCTGCAGGTCGACGAGGTCGTGTGCGCGGTTGCTCCCCGGGGCGCTGAGCGCGTGGAGCTTCTGGGCAATTTGGTGCTCCAGCTTCATGCAGGGAATCGGCCTTGGCTCGGGGAATCCCAGTTTGGCCAGAATTTCAGCGGCTTCGGGCGACGAAACCATCTCGGGGTCGTTGGCGTCGCCGATTTCGTTGTGGCCGACCTCGAGAGGAAGCGTCATCCACGGTTTCTGGTTGTAGGAAAGCTTTACGTCGAACGGCTGCATGATGTAGGCGGTGGGCACATTCTCGGGCGAGGCCGGCTTCTTGGGGACGACGATGCCGGTGAAGCCGTTCCAGCCCCGTTCGAGCCTCCCTTCGAGCGATGAAATGTAATCTCCGAGCGCCGACGCCCTTGCAGTGTCGAGATCGCGCGAGAAGCGTGTCGATGTGTTGCCGAAGCGGATTTTGAGGGCGTTTCCGCCTTTTGCCACGCCGTCGGGCAACATCTGGCCGACGATGACGGCGGCGAGCAGCCGTTTCTCGCGGAGGGGGTTCACGCCCGATTCGGCGCATATTCTGTCGATGGCCTTGTCGAGGTTGACCCTGCTGTTCGGCTTCTTTGTCTGCATTATTCCAGCCCCTTTTCCAGC
Organism: bacterium; assembly: GCA_963642995.1. Taxonomy (GTDB): domain Bacteria; phylum Actinomycetota; class Coriobacteriia; order Coriobacteriales; family QAMH01; genus CAVAWX01. Next base: position 20,332 of record CAVIIZ010000016.1, read on the forward strand.
TCGTCGTATTCCCCTGCCGTGATGAGGCCTTCTCGCCGCGCCTCCTTTGCCGCGTCGGCGAGCCGCTCCGGCATCACGGAGCGCCAGCATTCCCGTATCGCGTCGGCGACGCGCTGGGAGCGGATGCCATTATAGTGGGTGATACGATCGAGCTTACTCGCCGGTACCGTGGCAATCCAGACCGGCAGCTCGCGCCTCACACGTTTCGGGGTGGCGACCTTGATGGCGGGAGGGTCCACGAGCGCCAGGTCGTGCATGGAGAGCACCGCTGTTCCTTTGAGGTAGGATTTCTCGCCGACGAGCGCCAAGGCCTCGGCGAAGCTGTCGTAGGAAGTGGGGATCCAGCGCGTGAGTTTGTACACCCCCCAGCCGCGCCGCTCGAGCCGTCCGCTCGTGCACCAGCGGTTCAGCTCGGCGCCGGTGATGCTTGCCTTGCGAGCCTGCGCGGTGGTGACCAGGCCGTAGTTATCGCTTGCGATGTCGTATATGTCGTCAAAATGTGACATGCCAAAAGATTAACATATGTGTATGTATTTTGACATAGTTTCTCCTGACAGAAGATTCGAGGCATATTTGGGTGAGGGCGGGCGCACGCGTGTTCGGCAACAGGCAAATCTTGGGGAACGGCGCTCCTTGCCTTTAAGCTGGCGGGCCTGTCGGGCAGCACCTGCGCTAGAACGCGAAGGCGGCGCCCGCGGCGGCGCAGGCGAGCATCCAGAAGAAGGGGTGGACGCGTTTCAGCGGTTTGAGGTTTGAAAGCAGCGCCACGACGGCGAAAAGCGCGACCGCCTTCCAGTTCACGGCCGCGGCGAGCGTCTGCGCCAAGCTGCCGTCGCCGAGCATGCCGGCCAGCTCGCCCGGATTCACGGTCTGCGGCAGCGCGTCGGCGTGGATGAACGCGAGCGAGAAGAGGAGGAGCGCGGCGGCCACGAGCAGTGCAAGCGATGCCGGGCGCACGGCCGCCATCACGCTTGCGACCATGCGGTTTCCCCGAAACTTCGACAAGAAGCCTGCCACGACGAGGATGACGACGATGCTGGGGGCGACGACGCCCACGACGGCGATGAGCGCGCCGGCAGGTCCTAGCTGCGAGAACCCCACATAAGCAGAGAGGTTCACCCCCATCGCGCCCGGCAGCGACTGGGCCACGGCCAGCATGTTGGCCAGCTCCTCGGCGCCGAACCACCCCGTGCTCTCGCCCAAATGCTGCTGGAAGGGGATGGTCACCGCCCCGCCGCCCACGGCGAACAGCCCGATCTTCGCCATCTGCAAGAAGAGGAGCAGGGCCTGGGGCATCAGGACCGCCCCCCGTGCCCGCGCGCGCCGCCGTCTTCACCATCCGGTTCGTCCGCCCGCGCCCCCTTGGCCGCGTCGTCTTTCGCGTCCGCAAGTCCTCCGCCTGCCGCATCTTCTGCATCTGCCGTGCCCGCGGCATCCGCCGGCTTGCGTCCGCGCAGCTCGCGCACCCCCTGCGCCAGCACGCCCACAAGAGCGGCGGCCACCACGACGAGCACGGGCGAGGCGTCGACGAGCAGCGTGACCGCGAGCGCGGCGGCGAAGATGCACGCCCCCGCCGCGTCGCGCACCGAGACCTTCCACAGCTTCACGATGGTGGTGAATATGAGCACGCACACGGCGACGCGTATGCCGCAGAACGCCGATTGCACGGCAGGGATGTCCATGAACTGCCCGAGGACGGCGGCCGCGATGGTCACGAGCACGACCGACGGCAGCACGAAGCCGAGCGTGGCCACGACGCCGCCGACGTTGCCCGCGACTTTCCTGCCGCAAAAGGTCGCCGTGTTCACCGCGATCATCCCGGGCGTGGCCTGGGCGATGGCGTAGTAGTCGGCCAGCTCCTCTTCGTCGATCCAGCGCTTGCGCTCGATCAGCTCGCGTTGCGCGATGGGCAAGAGCGCATACCCCGAAAAGGTCATGACGCTGATCTTCACGAACGTGGAAAAAAGCTCCCACAGCTTGCGTGCCATCTATCCGCACTCCAAAACGAGGATGATAAGCCCTAGAATACGGAGCAGATTATATACGCCGCCGCGGTGTTTTCGCGTCCGCCCCGTGTGCGCGACGCACACGATGTGCCGTTTCGGGCGGCGGCGTGCAGGCCATATGCGATGCGAAGGAGAAGGCCCATGGAGCAGGGGCTGTTCATCACTTTCGAGGGCACGGACGGGTCGGGAAAGACCACGCAGGCCGCCCGTCTGGCCGCGCACCTGCAAAAAGAGGGCTACGAGGTCGTGCAGGTCCACGAGCCGGGCGGCACCGAGACGGGCGAGCGCGTGCGCGCGCTTTTGCTGGACCGCGGGCTGGACGGCATGGACCCGATGGCCGAGCTGCTGCTCTACGAGGCGGCGCGCGCCCAGCTCGTGCGCGAGGTGGTCGTGCCGGCGCTTGAAGAGGGCAAGGTCGTGGTGTGCGACCGCTTTTCCGACTCGTCGGTGGCCTACCAGGGATATGGGCGCAAGCTCGGGCCGGACATCGTCGAGCAGCTGAACGCCGCCGCGACCGGCGGCCTTTCCCCCGACCGCACCATCTTGCTCGACATGGACCCCGAGATATCGATGCAGCGCGCCGCCGCCGGCGGCGACGGCGGCCCGGACCGCATCGAGGCGGAGGGCGCGGGGCTGCAGCGCGACGTCTACGATGGGTTTCGGGCGCTGGCCGCGGTGAACCCCGAGCGCATACGCATCGTCGCGGCGCACCGCTCGCCGGACCAGGTGCAGCTTGCCGCCTTCGTCGAGCTGCAAGACCTCTTCGCGGGCGCGCAGCTGCCCGACGCGGGCATCGCCGGCTGATGCAGGCGCCGTCCGGAACCTGCGGCCGGGACAAGGCCGCCTCCTATCTTTTCCATGCCCTCGAGGCAGGGCAGCTGACCCACGCGTACCTGCTTGCGGGCGCGACGGCCGCCACGCGCCGCGAGCTTGCCCGGCGTTTCGCGGCCGCAGTGCTGGCGGCGGCCGACGGCGAGGGGGCGGCCGCAGGGGAGCTTGCCGGGGAAATCGCCGAAGGCGGGCATCCCGACTTGCGCGAACTGTCGCCTGCCGGCGCGGGGGCGTATCTGGTCGAGCAGGTGCGCGAGGTGGTGGCCGACGCCGCGCTCGCCCCCATACGCGCCAAGCGCAAGGTCTACATCTTCGACGACGCCGAGTGCCTGGCCGGGCCTGCGGCGAACGCGTTGCTGAAAACGTTGGAAGAGCCGCCGGCGGACGTGGTGTGCGTGCTTTTGGCGCGCACCCCCGGCGCGTTGCTGCCCACCTTGCGCAGCCGCTGCGTCGTCTTGGGCATGGCCTTCGAGGAGGAGCGCCGCGCGGAGGACACCGTGCTTTTCGAGCTGCTGTTCTCGCTTGCGATGCGGGCGGACAACCGCGCGGTGCTCGCGGGCGCGAAGGCGATGGTCGCCTCCGCCGATGCAGGAGACGGCGAGCTGGAAAAACGCCACAACGAGGAGGCGGACGCCTACGCCGACTATCTGACGGCCGGCGCGCGCAAGGCGATGGCAGAGCGGCACAAACGCGAGGAGAGGAGCGCGAAGCGCGGGGGCCTGGACGCGCAGCTGGCGCTTGCGCGCTCGTGGCTGCGCGATTGCCTGCTCGTGCAGCAGGGCGCCGATGCCCTGGTGCGCCATGCCTGGTGCGTGCAGCGCACGGCGCAGGTGGCAGGCCGGACAAACCCGTCCGGGGTGCTGGCCGCCATCGAGGCCGTGAACACCTGCGAGCACCGCATTCACTATAATGTGACACCACAGCTTGCCTGCGAGGCGATGCTGTTCGAGATCAGGAGGGCCTTATGCCGATGATGGCTGTTGTGCGCCTTCGCTATTCGTCCAAAGACTATTGGTTCGATCCGGCGGGCGCGGACATACACGAGGGCGACCACGTGCTGGTCACCACGGAGCGCGGGCAGGACATGGGCCTTGTCGTCGCGGAGCCCGTGGACATGGCCGCCGACCTCGTCCCCGATTCGCTCAAACCCATCGACCGGCTGGCGACCGAGGAGGATTTCGCCCGCGCCGCCGAGCTCGAGGAGAAGTCGCGCGCCGCGATGGCGGTGTTTCACGAGCTGGCCGACAAGCACGAGCTGGACATGAAGCCGGCCGCCGTGCACTTCCTCTTCGACGGCAAGCGCGCCACCTTCTACTTCACCGCAGACGCGCGCGTGGACTTCCGCTCGCTCGTGCGCGATCTGGCCTCGCATTTTCACGTGCGCGTGGACATGCGGCAGGTGGGCGTGCGCGACGAGGCCCGCATGGTCGGCGGCCTGGGGCATTGCGGCGAGCAGCTGTGCTGCGCCAGGCTCGGCGGCGAGCTGCAGCCGGTGTCGATCCGCATGGCAAAAGAGCAAGACCTCTCGCTGAACCCGGGCAAGATCTCCGGATTGTGCGGGCGCCTCATGTGCTGTCTGCACTACGAGTACGAGGCCTACAAGGACTTCAAGCAGCGCGCGCCGAAGAAAAACGCCGTCATCGAGACGCCGGCGGGCACGGGCAAGGTCGTCGAGTTCGACATGCCGCACGAGCGCCTCACCCTGCGCATGGAGGACGGGTCGCGCCTGGTCGTGCCGCTTGATGCGATGGACACGGGCGGCAAGGAGCCCAGGGAGGGCGAGCGCCTGCGCCCCTGCCACATCGGCGACGAGGCCTTCGAGCGCATCAACGAGGAGCTGCGCCGCGACAAGACGCTGGCCATGATGGGCGGCAAGGTGTTCAGCGACAATCCGGAACTGGCAGACCGCGAGGCGAAGGGCGGCTCCATCGAGCGCAACGAGGGCGCCGGCACCGTGCGCAAGCGCCGCCGCAAGTCCGCGGACACGCGGTCCTCTTCCTCGTCGTCGGGGGGCAGGCGCCGGCGCCGCGGGCGGGGCGGCAAAGAAGACGGCGGCAGCCAGGCTTCGGGCGGCGGCGAGAAGGCGCGCGACACCCGCAAGCGGCGGCGCTCCGTTTCCGCGGCGGCGGGCGAGAAGGCGCATCGCGAAGACGGCGGCCCGAACGCGGGCGGCGGCTCGCGCAGCTCCTCGAAAAAGAAGAAGGGCGGCACGGGCGGCGCCGGCGGCGCGGGCGCACCCAAGAAGAAGGGCGGCGCCCGTCCCGGCCAGCACTCCTCGTCTATCAGCGGGGATGCGGCGCAGCGCCGCGGCGGCGGCCCGAACGACGGCGGCTCCGCAAACGGCTCGGGCGGCACAAACGGCGGCGGCGGCAGGCGCAGGCGGCGCAGGCGGCGCGGCGGCTCCGGCAGCGGCGGCAACGGCAATCCCGGCGGCTCCGCAAACGGCTCCGCCTCCGGCGCCGGCGGCGAGTAGGGCGCCGCGTCTGCGCCCTTCACCCTGCCCATATAGAACCACACCATTTTCCCCTTGCGCGAAAGCCCCGTCCGTGCGGGGCGCTCGCCTATAATCGGGCGCACTTGAACCGCAACGGGCGCACCCGAGCACTTGGCCGCCCCCGAAGGAGAACCTCATGGAGATACTCGGCACCGCATGGGCGCTGCTGCCGCCGATCGTCGCGATTGTCTTGGCGCTTGCCACAAAGGAGACCTACACCTCGCTGTTCGTCGGCGTCGTCGTCGGCGCCGTCTTGCTGGCCGCCGCCTCCGGCGATGCGGTGAACACCTTGAACTACATCATCAGCGGCGAGGTCTACAGCGCCGACGCCGTCACGAGCGGCGCGGCTCCCGGCGTCGCCGTCGGCTCCGAGGTGCCGGACGCCTTGGCAGACAGCGTCTCCGAGGTCGGATTGATCCCGGCGCTGTCCGGCTCGGCGGGCATCTTCGTCTTTCTCGTCATACTCGGCATCATCGTCGCGCTGATTAACTCGGCGGGCGTTTCGGCGGCCTTCGGCGATTGGGCGGCCCGTCACGTGAAGTCGCGCGTCGGCGCCCAGCTCGCGGCCTTCTTGCTCGGCGTCCTCATCTTCATCGACGACTACTTCAACTGCCTGACGGTCGGCGCGGTCATGACGCCGGTCACCGACGCCGAAAAGGTCTCGCGCGCCAAGCTCTCCTACATCATCGACGCGACGGCGGCCCCCATCTGCATGATCGCGCCCATCTCGTCGTGGGCGGCGGCCGTCTCGGACACGGCGTCCGGCCTGGACACGGGCATCTCGGGCATCCAGCTGTTCATCAACGCCATCCCCTTCAACTTCTACTCGCTGCTCACCATCGTCTTCGTCGTCGGCCTCGTCTTGATGGGCTTCGATTACGGCCCCATGGCAAAAGCGGAGCTGAAGGCGCGCCGCGACGGCGACCTGGGGGCGCTTTCGGAGGCGGAAAAGCCCGTGAACGAGCGCGCGCGGGTCTTCGACATGCTCTTGCCCATCGTCGTCTTGATCGTCACCTGCGTGGTGGGCATGATGTACGTGGGCGGCTTTTGGGAGGCCGGCGGCGACTACTACATGGACCTCGCGGGCGCGTTCGGCAACACGGCCGCGGGCACGGCCCTGCCCTGGGGCTCGATCATCGCGCTCGTCTTCACCTTCATCTACTACCTCGCGCGCGGCATCCTGAAATTCCCCGAGGCGGCCGACTGCTTCATCGAGGGCTTCAAGGCCATGGTGCCCGCCATGATCATCCTCGTGTTCGCCCTCACGCTGAAGTCGCTCACCACGGCGCTCGGCGCGGCGCTGTTCGTGAGCAACGCGCTGGCGGGCGCGGCCGAGGCGCTCTACATGCTGCTGCCGGCCATCATCTTCCTCGTGGCGCTGGGCCTGGCCTTTGCCACGGGCACGAGCTGGGGCACCTTCGGCATACTCATCCCCATCGTCGTGGCGGTGTTTCCCTCCACGTCGACGCTTTTGACCATCGGCATCTCGGCGTGCCTGGCCGGCGCGGTGTGCGGCGACCACATCAGCCCCATCTCGGACACCACCGTCATGGCCTCCGCCGGCGCGAACGTCGACCACATCGAGCACGTGAACACGCAGCTGCCCTATGCGCTGACGGTGGCGGCCGTCTCGTTTGCGATGTTTCTCGTGGCCGGCTTCGTGCAGAACTGGATGGTCTGCCTGCCCGTCGGCGTGGCGGCCACCATCGTCGTGCTGGTCGTGCTGCGCAACACCGCGGGCAAGGCCTCGCTTGCGCCTGCCGCGGCGGATGCGGCGGGCGACTAGATGGCGAAGCGCGCCGCGGCCGGCTTCTCGGCCGGGCTTCCCGTGGCGGCCTTGCGAAGTTTTACGGGAAAACACGAGACGCCCACGCGCGCGCCGCACGTCGGGCGGGTACAATGCCGCGCATGAGAAAAGACAAGGACAACCCCATCGATTGGGGCGGCTTCGACCCCAACCAGCAGCAGCCCAAGAGCCACACGGCGGTCCTGGCCGTGTGCGCCATCGCCGTCGTCGTGGTCGCCGTCGTCGTGTTTTGCGCGGTGGGATGCGCGGAGCTGGCAAGTGTCTTCTCCCGAAGCTAGGGTGAAGACGGGCGTCCTGCTCGTGAACACGGGCACCCCCGCCGAACCGACCGTCGACGGCGTCCGCGCCTTTCTGGCCGAGATGCTCGCCGACCCCATGCTGGTCTCGATGCCGCGCCCGCTGTGGAACATCATCTTGAACCGCTTCATCTTGCCGCGCCGCCCGCAGCGCACCGTCCGCGCGTACCAGGAGGTGTGGACGGATGCCGGCGCGCCGTTTCTGCTCACGTCGCTGCGCCAGCGCGACCTGCTCGCCGCGGAGTTGGAACGCCGTGCCGCACAAGGGGGCGCCGCGGCCGGCGCCTGGCAAGTGGAGCTGGCCATGCGCTACGGCGCTCCGTCGATAGCGGAGGGGCTCGAGGCGCTTTGCGCGGGCGGGTGCGGGCGCGTCGTCGTGGTGCCGATGTATCCGCAGTACGTGCGCGTGTGCGCGGGCACCTGCCTGAAGGAGGCGCGCGCGCAACTCGACGCGCTGGCCGGCCGGACGGGGTGGCGGCCGCAATTGCTCGAGGTGGAGAGATTTCACGAGCAGCCCGCCTACCTCGACGCGCTGGCAGACAGCGTGCGCGCGTGCTGGGAGTGGCATGCGGGCGCGAAGCTGCTCGTCTCGTTTCACTCGACGCTGCTTTCCGACATACGCGCGGGCGATCCCTACGAGCGCCAGACGAAGGAGACGGCCGTCGCCCTCGCGCGGCGCCTGGGAGTGCCCGACGAGGACCTCGTCGTGGCGTACCAGTCGCGTTTCGACAACCGCAAGTGGCTCGCGCCGTTCACCGACGCGACCGCGGAGATCTTGGGCGCGACGGGCACCGCCGACCTGTGCGTCGCGGCGCCCGGATTCGTCGCCGACAACATAGAGACGACCATCGAGCTGGGCCGCGGCCTGCGCGATCTGTTCATGAAGGAGGCGCGCCGTTTCGGCACGACCGCGCCGCGCTTCACCCTCGTGCCCGCCCTGGGCGCCGCCCCCGGTCTGATAGCGGCGCTGGCCGACGCCGTGGATGCCGCCTTGCTCGAGGGCGCGCCCTCCTCCGCCGTGCCCTCCGCCTGAGACTCTGTTTGGCTGGTGTCCTGCAAGGAGCTGGCGGGCACGACGCAGAGCGCAAATCCGCATGGCGCGGTCGCTCACAGCTGGTACCATGATGCCATCTTGCATTCGCGGAGGTGGTGCTGGCAGTGAACGAGGTGTATGTGGACGATAGGGTGGAAACACGGCATCCTGAACTGCACATCACAAAGGAGGATGCCGCCACGGCCTGGCACAACGTTGTCAAGAGCAAACCAAGGCTCGGAAAGAACCCGGACGAATACCTTGCGATAGGCATCGACGGCAAGGGAAGAATGATGGAGCTGGTCGCAGTCCGGGACGGCGAGGGGGATTTCCTCATCTACCACGCGTTCACGCCACCGCAGGGCAATGCGAAAAGAGAGCTCGGCATCGCGGGAAGGGGCAATAGAAAATGAACAACGAGGAACTGCACGAGAAGTTCGGCGTGACGGCCGGGCAGCTGGACGCGTGGGCCGAGGAGTACGAGAACGCGGACTGGTCGGGCATGCGTTTCGGCAAGGCTGTCGACGGCACGCCCGATATCGCAGAAGAGCCGTTCGACTCCATCACAGTCAAGCTTCCCCGTTCGCGTGTCGTTGCCATGAAGAAGATCCAGAAGGAGAGCGGAATCACCAAGTCGGATTTCGTGAGAAGGGCTATAGACAACGAACTCGTGTCCATGGCCTGATGGAAGCGCGCGCCCACAGGGGTATTCGCCCTCTGGGCGGTTTGCCCGCTTGAAGCGGCTCCCTCCCTCGCATACCCTTGCAAGGACAAGCTCGCGTTCGGCGCGTCGGACGGCCGGCACAGATGCAGCGCCCGGCATCGCGGCGCGCCCGCTGCGGCGGGCGGACATATCTTCACCACAGATACAGCGAGAGGAAAGGAGATCCCGATGGCGAAACTGACCGAGATCCGCTGGCATGCCCGCGCAGGCCAGGGAGCGGTGACCGCGGCCAAGCTCGTGGCCGAGACCGCGCTTTCGCAGGGCCGCTACATGCAGGCCATGCCGGAGTACGGGCCGGAGCGCACGGGCGCCCCCATGAAGGCGTTCACCCGCGTGTGCGACGAGCCCATCGAGGTGCACAACAACATCACGAACCCGCAGATAGTCGTCGTGCTCGACGACACGCTGCTCGACCTCGAGGACGTGACGGCCGGCATCGAGGCGGGCGGCTGCGTCGTCTTGAACACGACCATGGCGCCGGCGGCCGCCCGCGAGAAGCTGGGCGTGGCCGACGACGTCGTGGTGGCCACGGTGGACGCGACGGGCATCGCCATGCAGACCATCAAGCGCAACATCCCCAACACGCCGATGGTCGCGGCCGTCAGCAAGGTCACCGGCGTCGTGCCGCTCGACTCCTTCACCGAGCACCTGAAGAGCACGTTCGGCGCGAAGTTCACCCAGGAGGTCATCGACGCGAACCTGAAGAGCGTCGAGCGCGCATACGAGGAGGTGCAGACGGCATGACGAGGCATTGGGACGTTTCAAAGGTCCACGAATGGAAGGCGGCCGAGTTTCCCATCGGCGCCGTCGAGATCGAGGGCGGCAACTCGAAGGACTACATCACGGGCGGCTGGCGCGCCGAGCGTCCGGTGTGGGACGCGGACACCTGCACGAGCTGCATGCTGTGCTGGGTCATGTGCCCGGATTCGTCCATCATGGTGAAAGACGGCCAGATGACGGGCGTGGACTACGACCACTGCAAGGGTTGCGGCATCTGCGTGAAGGAATGCAAGTTCGGCGCCCTGCACATGGTCCTCGAGTCCGAGGCGAAGGAGGCGAGGTAGACATGGCAGCGACAAAGCCGAAGCAGACGGTGCTGTCCGCGACGGGCAACCAGATGGTGTGCGAGGCGTTTCGCCAGGCAGACCCCGACGTCGTGTGCGCGTACCCCATCACCCCGCAGACCACCATCGTCGAGGGCTTCGCCAAGCACGTGGCAAACGGGCGCGTCCACACCGAGTTCGTGGCCGTCGAGTCCGAGCACTCGTCCATGAGCGCCTGCATCGGGTCGGCCGCGGCCGGCGCGCGCACCTTCACCGCCACGTCCAGCCAGGGTCTGGCCTACATGTGGGAGGAGCTGCACATCGCGGCCGGCATGCGCTTGCCCATCGTCATGGCCAACGCCAACCGCGCCCTGTCCGCGCCCATCAACATCCACGGCGACCACTCCGACGTCATGGGCGCGCGCGACACCGGCTGGCTGCTCTTCTTCGCCGAGACGGCCCAGGAGGCCTACGACAACACCCTCATCTCGATCCGCGTGGCAGAAGACGCGGCGGTGCGCCTGCCCGTCATGACGACGCTCGACGGCTTCATCACCACGCACGCCATGGAGCGCTGCGAGCTGATGGACGACGCGACGGTGAAGAAGTTCGTGGGCGAGAACAAGCCCGTCTACCCGTTGCTCGACTGCGACAACCCCGTCGCGCACGGTTCGTTTGCCGACCAGGACACCTACTTCGAGCTGCACAAGGCGCTGCGCGACGTGGCCTGCGCGAGCAAGCCCGTGGTGAAGAAGGCAGGCGACGAGTGGGCAAAGCTCTGCGGCCGCCCGTTCGACTTCGTGGACTGCTACGGCTGCGAGGACGCCGAGTTCACCATCGTGGTGCTGGGCTCGTGCGCGGGCAACGCGCGGCATGTGGCCCGCGAGCTGCGCGGGCGCGGGGTGAAGGCCGGCGTCGCGCGCATCCGCGTGCTGCGCCCCTTCCCGGCAGAGGAGCTGGTGGCTGCGCTGGCCGGCGCGAAGGCCGTCGCGGTGCTCGACCGCTCCGACAACTTCTCCGGGCAGTTCGCGCCCGTCGGCCACGAGGTCGCCGCGGCGCTCTACGCTGCCGGCGCGGCCATCCCGCTGAAAAACTACGTGTACGGCCTGGGCGGCCACGACGTCACCTGCGCGCAGATGGAGCAGGTGTATTCCGACCTGCAAAAGCTCGCGGCGGGCAAGCTCGACGCGGGCTGCGCCTATCTGGGCTGCCGATAAGGAAAGGGGAGAATAGACATGGCAAACATCAAGGAACTCTCCGCACTTCCCCAGCGCCTGGCCGGCGGCCATCGCCTGTGCGCGGGCTGCGGCGCGTCGATCTGCGTGCGTCAGGTGCTCATGGGCGCCGGCGAGACGCCGGTGGTGTGCGGCAGCGCGACCGGCTGCCTGGAGGTCTCGACGACCGTCTACCCGTATTCCAGCTGGGACACCCCCTTCATCCACAACGCGTTCGCCAACGCGGGCGCGACCATGTCCGGCGTCGAGGCAGCGTTTCGCGGCCTGAAGCGCGCGGGCAAGATCCCCGAGGACAAGGAAGTGAAGTTCTGCGCGTTCGGCGGCGACGGCGGCACCTACGACATCGGCTTTCAGAGCCTGTCCGGCGCGATGGAGCGCGGCCACGACATGGTCTACGTGTGCTACGACAACAACGCCTACATGAACACGGGCATCCAGCGCTCGTCGGCCACCCCGCACGGCGCCTGGGCCACCACCTCGGAAGTGGGCAGCTGCCAGCAGGGCAAGCAGCAGGTGCGCAAGGACCTGACCACCATCATGGCGGCGCACCACATCCCCTATGCGGCGCAGGCCTCCATCGGCAACTGGCGCGACCTGACGAAGAAGGCCGAGAAGGCTTTCGCGGTGAAAGGCCCGGCGTTTCTGTGCGTGCTCGCGCCCTGCCCGCGCGGCTGGCGCATCCCCGCCGATTCCACGGTCGAGATCGCGCGCCTGGCCGTCGAGACCGGCGCCTGGCCGCTGTTCGAGATCGACCACGGCGAGTGGAGCATGACCCCCATCCGCGGCGAGCGCAAGCCCCTGGTCGACTACCTCAAGCCCCAAGGCCGCTTCAAGCACCTCTTCAAGCCCGGCAACGAGGAGCTGCTCAAACAGCTGCAAGACGAGTGCGACGAGTACTATCATTTTATCGAGCGCCAATGCGCCCTCTACGAATGAGGCGCTGAGGCACCGCGTCTAGCCCCGTACGGGCTCCAAGGTCGCGCACGAAGTGCGCTCCCTCGCCCTGTGCGGGGCTATCCGCAGCACCTCGGCGCCTCATTACGGGTTGAGGCGCCCTGCATGATGCGGCGCCTTTTTCGTTGACAGCCCCGTACGGCCTCCTACCTCGCGCACGAAGTGCGCTCGGACGGCCTGTGCGGGGCTATCCGCAGCACCTCGGCGCCTCATTACGGGTTGAGGCGCTCTGCATGATGCGGCGCCTTTTTCGTTGACAGCCCCGTACGGGCTCCAAGGTCGCGCACGAAGTGCGCTCCCTCGCCCTGTGCGGGGCTATCCGCAGCACCTCGGCGCCTCGTTTTTTGGGTCTTCGCGGCTCCGTTTGCGAGGCGAGTGCCCCCTTTCACCGTGTGTGTGTGTGTGTGCCTCTCTTTCACCGCCCCGCTTTTGCTATAGCTTGCGCATGTGTTGATGCAGAAGGCTTTTCGCGCGCACATGCGCCGGCTCTCGCTTCTCGATTCCGCATGTCCCCGCGAATGCCGTGTCGCGCACGGCCTGTCCGCGGGCCTGCGCGGCGAAATCGAGAAAGGGAGGCGCTCGTATGAACCAATCCGGAAACTTCCACCCGTCTGCCGCGGCTGCGTCCGCGCAGCGCAAGGGGGTGCGGCTGCGCGGGCGTGCGCTCGCGTTCGCGTTCCTGCTCCTCGCATGTGCGTTCGCCGTCGTCGCGGCTGCGGCGCCGCAGGCGGCTTCGGCCAGCAGCCAGGTCGTGCCGACGCCTGCCGAAGAGCGCTCCGATGTGTGGTCGCGCCTGGGCGGCAACACGGCGCTCGGCACGATGAAGGCCATAGTGAACGAGGGCTGGGACAGCTCCGACTACGCCATCGTCGCCACGAGCAAGAGCTACCACGACGCGCTGTCGGCGAGCGGGCTTGCCGGCCTGCTGGGCTGCCCGGTGCTCATGACCGCGCCCGACGAGCTGTCCGCGCAGACGAAGGCGCTGCTCGAGTCCAAGAAGGTGAAAGAGGTCGTCATCGTGGGCGGCACGGCGGCCGTGTCCGACGCGGTGAAAGCCCAGATCGAGGCGCTGGGCGTGAAGGTGGAGCGCGTGGCCGGCAACACGGCCGTGGGCACCGCCAACAAAATCTACGACTATGGCAAGGTCGTGAACGGCGGCTGGAGCTCCGACGCGGTCGTCGCCACCGTGGACAGCTACCAAGACGCGCTTTCCATAGCGCCGTACGCCTACGCCAAGAAGGCGCCGATCTTTCTCACCGAATCCAAGAAGCAGGTGCTGGGCTCCTCGGCGCTCAAGCTGGTGAAGGCCGGCGGATTCACGCGCACCCTCATCATCGGCGGCACGGCGGCGGTGAAGGACACCGTCGACGGGCAGGTGCCGGGCGCGAAGCGTCTCGCGGGCGGCACCGCCTACGGCACCTGCAAGAAGGTCGCCGACTTCTGCCTGGCGCAGGGCATGTCCGCCGCCCACGCCGGCGTGGCGCGCGGCGACGCCTTCCAGGACGGCACGTGCGGCGCGGCGCTGTGCGGCAAGAACAACTCCATCCTCGTGCTGGCCGACAGCAAGAACTCCAATAACGTGGAATCTGTGCTCGCGAAGAACAAGGCGGCCCAGGAGAAGTGCTATGTCTTCGGCGGCACGCAGGCCGTGAGCATCCCCGTCTGGAACGAGATAGTCGAGCAGACCGCCAAGAGCACCTTCACCGTCAGCTTCGACACGGACGGCGGCACGCAGGTCGAGAGCCAGAAGGTGAACGAGGGCGCCCACGCATCCAAGCCCGCCGCCGACCCGAGCAAGGCCGGCTGCATCTTCGCGGGCTGGTATGCGGACAAGGAGTGCAAGACGGCCTTCGATTTCGACGCAGCCGCCATCACGGCCGACACCGTCGTCTACGCGAAGTGGTCTGCGGCGTACTGGCTTGCGACGGCATGCTCGGACGCGGACGTCTCGGCCGAGACCTTGCAGGCGAAGGCGCAGGCAGACGCTTCCGGCGCCACGGTGTTCAAGACCCGCGAGCAGGTGAAGGCAGACGTCGAGGCGCTGCATCGGGGCGTGAACGGCTCCGAGCCCGCAGACCTCGTCGCCGAGTACACCGACTACATGAAAGGCACGAACGACTCCGGCAAAAACCCCGGTCTGGCCGAAGCGCACCTCTACACTCCCTACATGGG
>CAVIIZ010000017.1:0-33087 GCA_963642995.1 bacterium
AACAAAACCCGCGCGCAGGGCTGGATCTTGAACCCCACCGAGTGGGTCTCCGAGGACAGGCCGCACGTGAACATCGGCTATATCGTGGGGAAGCTCAACTCGTTTTCCACGCAGGACCTGACCGTGTTCGGCACCGGCGCGGGTCTTTCCCCGGGCGCATGGGACGATTTGTGGCGCGCCATCGGCAACTACACCGGGCAGGGCAAGACGGTCGGGTTCGTCATGGTGGATCTCGTGACGGGCGCGGGCGTGGCCTACAACGCGGACTGGCGCCATAGCAGCGCTTCCACCATCAAAGGGCCTTTCGTCGCGGCGCTGGGCAAGTACTGGCCATGGGAGCTGGACAACTCGCGAGGCGACGCGTACTGGGCGATCCAGGTCTCGGACAATTCCTCTTACGCCGCGCTGGTGGACCGCTATGGGCACTGGCCGCTGGATCAGTTGGTCGGGCAGGCCGATGCGGGCGGCTTCGAATGGCGCGGGCATTACGGCGCCTACAGCGCGAAGGACCTCGCGAAGATGTGGGTCGTCGTGGGGGACTATCTGAAAAGCGACGCGGCCGGCGCGGATTGGTGCCGTTCGGTTTTCGGCGGCAATGACTACATCACCTCGCGCGGCGCCCTGTCCCACACGGGCGCGGCCGTCTACGCGAAGTCGGGCTGGCTCTACGGGCCTACGGCGCACAACGAGGGCTATCTGGTGATGAGCGGCAACAGGCCCTATGTCGTGGGCATCATGTCCACGAGCATCATCGAGGAGAGCTGGCGCATGGCCGAGCTGGTTCGCGCCATCGACCGCGCGCATGGCGAGCTCGTCTAGAGGGTCGTCCCCCCGACGTTTTCCTCGCCGTGCGCGGCGGCGTTTCTTCGGCAGATGCCGCCGCGCACGGCGCAGCCCCTCGCGTGTCGCGGGCGAGGCAGACAGGTTCTTGCACATGAAAGCGGGCCGGAAAACCTCAGTCCCCCGGCCCGCGTCGGTTGTGGTAGCCCGTACCGGATTCGAACCGGTGATCTCCGCCTTGAGAGGGCGGTGTCCTAAACCGCTAGACGAACGGGCCGTGCTATGCAAGCGCCTTTGGCTGGGGTAGCAGGAGTCGAACCCGCACTGACAGAACCAGAATCTGCTGTCCTACCATTAGACGATACCCCAGTGGGCGAAACGTGCGCTCCAATCGAGCAACCCCGCAATGGCGCGAGCAACTATATTAGGGATGCGGACCTCGCGCGTCAAGGGCGTTTTTCACGATTTTTCGGAAGGTTTCGCCGGGTGCGGGACGCTGCGCATGCCGTGCGCGCGCCGGGTGCGCTATCCTTTCCGGGCTATGTTGATAGATTCCCTCTCTTCGCATCTGCTGGCCGCGCCGTCGCTGCGGCCTGTCCTCGACAAGCTCGCCGCCGGCGCCGACGCGGCGTTGGCCGTGGCCGGGTCCGTGCGCCCCTTTGCCGTGGCCTCGCTGTTCGCCCGCCGTCCGCGGCCTGTGGCGGTGGTGGTGAGCGGCGCCGAGGCCGCCGAGAGGTTCGCCCGCGACCTGGCTGCCTGGATAGGCATCTCGCGCGTGGCGCTCCTCCCCGAGCGCACCGACATGCCCTGGTCGCCTGCCGCGCCCGACCTCTCCGTCGTGGGCGCGCGCGTAAAGGCGGCCGGGTTGCTCGCCGCAGGCCGCCCCGTCGTCGTGGTGGCGTCTGCCCGCGCGCTCTTGCGCTATGTGGCTCCGCCCGAGACGCGCCTGTTCTCGCCCATCTCCATATCGTGCGACGAGGGCGCGGTGGACGCGGGCACGGGAGAGCCGCTTTCCTACGAGGGCCTGGCCGCCCGCCTCGTCGAGCGTGGCTATGTCCGCGCCGAGGCGGCAGACGGACCCGGCCTCTTCGCCGTGCACGGCGACGCCGTCGACGTCTACGGCGCCGGCGACAGCGCCCCCGTGCGCGTCGAGTTCTTCGGCGATGCGGTCGACGGCCTGCGCCGCACGGTCGCATCGACGGGGCAGACGATACGCGCGCTCGACGCCGTGGAGATATGGCCTGCCCGCGAGTTCTCCATCTCCAAGACGGGCCTTGCCCGCATGCGCCGCGAGCTTGCGCCCCGCATGGCGCTCGACTCGGATGCCGCCGCCGCCCTCGAGGCCTTCGCAGAGGGGCGCCCGGCTGCGGACATGGAGCGGCACGTGCCCGCCCTCTACAACAAGATGGCCTGCCCGCTCGCCTGCGCGCACCCGGACACGCTCACGGTGCTCGTGGAGCCGCGCAGCCTCTTCGACGACGCCTCCCGCCGCCGCGACGAGATATCGGCGATGGCGGACGCCGCCAAGGTGAAGCCCGCCGAAGCCGAGCGCCTCTTCTCGAGCCCGGCCGCGCTCGACTTCGGCCCGGGGCAGCGCCTGACCCTGCTGTCGCTCATGCGGGCGGGCGGGCAGGTGGACGCGGAGCTGGCCGTGACGCGCCCGAGCCTGCAGGGCAGCACCGACAAGCTGCTCTCCTGCCTGCGCGAGCACGTGGCCGCCCGCGACTTCACTCTCTTCACCGCCGCGGACCGCCGCGTGCGCGAGGACATGGAGCTGCTGTTCGGCGATGCGGGGCTGTCGTTTCGCGAGTGCATCGAGGGGGACAAGGCGGCCCTCGAGACCGGCGTGCTCAACATCGGCGACGTCGACGTGCCCGCCGGCTTTCTCATCGGCGACGCGCATCTGGCCGTCGTCTCCATCGACGACCTCTCCGGACGCTCCACCGCCCACGGCGCCTCCCGCCGCCGCGCGCGCCGCATCGACGTCACCGAGACGAGTTTTCCCTTCGCTCCGGGCGACTACGTCGTGCACGCAAACCACGGCATCGCCTTGTTCTCCGAGTTCGTGCGCCGGGAGGTGGCAGGCGTCGAGCGCGACTACATGCTGTTGTCGTATGCGGAAAACGACAAGCTCTACGTGCCCGTCGAGCAGATAGACCGCATCACCCGCTACGTGGGCCCGGGCGCCTCGGCTCCCAGGCTCACCCGGCTGCACACGGCCGACTGGACCCGCGCGACGGCCAAAGCGCGCAAAAGCGCCCGCAAGCTGGCCTTCGACCTCGTGGACCTCTACGCGCGCCGCTCCACGGCCAAGGGCTTCTCCTATTCGAGCGACACCGTCTGGCAAGAGGAGATGGAGCGCCTCTTCCCCTATACCGAGACGCCCGACCAGCTCGCGGCCATCGCCGACGTGAAGGCCGACATGGAAAGCGAGCGCCCGATGGACCGCCTCATCTGCGGCGACGTGGGATTCGGCAAGACGGAGGTGGCCTTGCGCGCCGCGTTCAAGGCGGTGGCAGACGGGCGGCAGGTGATGGTCTTGTGCCCGACGACCATCCTAGCCCAGCAGCACCACACCACCTTCTCCGAGCGTTTCTCCCCCTTCGGCGCGCGCGTCGAGGTCTTGAGCCGTTTCCGCAGCAAGGCGCAGCAGAAAGCGGCGCTGGAGGGTTTTTCGGACGGCTCGGTGAACGTGCTCGTGGGCACGCACCGCCTGCTCTCGCGCGACGTCAACCCCAAAGAGCTCGGACTCGTCGTCATAGACGAGGAGCAGCGCTTCGGCGTGGGGCACAAAGAGCAGCTGAAAAACCTGCGCGAGAGTGTGGACGTGCTCACGTTGTCGGCCACGCCCATACCGCGCACCCTGCAGATGTCGCTTTCCGGCGTGCGCGACATGAGCCTCATCACCACGCCCCCGCCCAACCGCATGCCGGTGAAGGTGCATGTGGGGGAGTGGGACGCAGACGTGGTGTCTTCGGCCATACGCCTGGAGATGGAGCGCGGCGGACAGGCCTACTACGTCTCCAATCGCGTGCGCAGCATCGACGACGCGGTGGCGCGCGTGGCGTCTGCCGCCCCGGAGGCGCGCGTGGGCGTGGCGCACGGCCAGATGAGCGCCGCGCAGGTGCAAGACGTGATGGAGCGTTTCTCCGCCGGCGAGATAGACGTGCTGGTGGCGACGACCATAGTGGAAAGCGGCCTGGACAACCCGCACACCAACACCCTCATCATCGAGGACTCGCAGCGTCTGGGGCTGGCGCAGCTCTACCAGCTGAAGGGGCGCGTGGGCCGCAGCGAGCGCCAGGCGTTCGCGTATTTCCTCTTCCCGGCGTCGCGGCCCTTGTCCGACGAGGCCTGCGCGCGCCTGACCGCGGTGGGCGAGCTGACGGAGCTGGGCAGCGGGATGAAGGTGGCGATGCGCGACCTGGAGATACGCGGCGCGGGAAGCCTCTTGGGCGCCGAGCAGAGCGGGCAGATGAGCGCCGTGGGATTCGACCTGTTCGCGAACATGCTCTCCGAGGCCGTCGCGAGCGCGCGAAGCGGCGAGGAGGCGGATGCGCGGCACGGGGGCGGGGCGCGCGGCAAGGCGGGGCGCGGACGCGCGCGTGGCGAAGGCGGCAGCCGGGGCGACGGTGCAGGAGACGGCCTCTCGAGCGCGGACGTGTGCGTGGACCTGGCCGCCGACTTCTACCTGCCCGAGGAGTTCGTGGAGGCCGCCGACGAGCGCGTCGCGTGGTACAGGCGCCTGGCCGCGGCAGAAGACGAGGCGCAAGTCGAGGAGCTGGCGCAGGCGCTGCGCGAGGCGCACGGGGGGCTGCCGCAGCCGGCGGCGAACATGGTCGCCCGCGCCCGCGTCAAGGCGCGTGCCGCCTCCTGCGGCATCGAGCGCATCGTGCAGACGGGCGGCAAGCTGCGCATATCGCCCGTGGGCGCCGATTTCGCCGGCCGCGTGTCGCGCGACGTGGACGCCAAGGCCGCCCTCGACGCCATGCGGGCCATATGGTCGCCGCGCGAGAAGACCTACATCGTGCCCGTCGCGCAAGGAGAGCCCGCCCTCGGCATGGCAGACGCCGCCCTGTCCGCCCTCGCGCGCGCCCGCCCCTGAAGCCATCCTGCCCCGAGAAGGCGCGAGACGGGGTATCATGGGGCGGTTGAAAGACCGGCTCCGTGCGACGAGGAGGACGAAAGGCATGCCCGAGGATAGGAGAGCCGCGCGCGTGGCGCAGGCAAAGCGCCACATCGCGACGACGAACGTCGTGTTCGCCGAGCAGACGAAGGCCTCGGCCGCGGCGGCGACCGTCTACAAGGAGGGCGCCGGCCGTGTGCTCGACGTCCCCGAGGCCCGTTTCGCGGCCACGCGCGCGCAGACCCTGCGCATCGACGCGGTCGAGGCGGTGATGGGCATCGCCGGCGAGCATCCGGCCGTGCTCGACTTCGCCAGCTTCACCAACCCGGGCGGCGGCTACGAGCGCGGCGCATGGGCCCAAGAGGAGGCCCTGTGCGCGGGCAGCAACCTCTTTTCCGTGCTCGAGGCCTGCAAGGACAGCTTCTACGAGGGCAACCGCTCGATGTGGCGCGGCGGCCTGTTCACCGACAAGTGCATGTACGTGCCGGACGTGATGTTCGGCGAGGGCAACGCGATACGCCCCGCCGGCGTCGTCGTGTGCGCGGCGCCCAACCGCGCCCGCGCGCTCGAAAACGGGCGCGACGAGGTGGAGATCGACCACGACCTCGCGCGGCGCGTCGAGTGCGTCATGCGCGTCGCGGCGGCGCAAGGCGTCGACGGCCTCGTGCTGGGCGCCTTCGGCTGCGGCGTGTTCGGCAACGACGCGCGGCGGGTCGCGGGGCTGTTCGGGGAATGGCTCGACGCGCATCCCGGCGTCTTCGAAAACGTCGTCTTCGCGGTGCCGGGAGGGCCGAACGCGGCGGCGTTCGAGGAGATGTTTCCCCGCATCGCCGAGGCCGAGCCGCAGGAGAAGGGGAAACAGGCGCCGTCCGGCGAAGACGGGGAGGACGGCGTCGACGACTGGCGCGCGTACCTGGATGCGGGCGCGCTGTCCGGCGCGGAGGGCGGCGAAGGCGACGGCGATGCGCCGGACATGCCCAAGGAGGAATGGCGCCGCAAGCTCGCCGCCTTCAAGAGATAGCGCCGCGCGCTGCAGGCGCCGTGCCCGACCCGGGCCGCCTTTTGCCCTTTCATGCCGATATGGTGGAGATTTGCACCCTTGCGTGCGCGCATCTGCTATACCGTGGAGCGCCTGTTCTTCTCTGAACTCGCCTTGTGAAAGCGCGCCCCTTCCCGAAACGGCGCCGCGGCCCGTCTCCTGCGGGGCGCGACCTTTGCCGAAACACGAGAAAAACGCGGGGAAAGCGGCGCGGGAAAGTGGAAAGGAAGTGCGCGCATGCCCACGGCGACGCCATCGTTTGTGCATGTGGAGAAGCTCGGCCTGAAGACAGGCCAGGGCCACGTCTACGAGAACCTGAGCTTTTCTGCGGAGAAAGGGCAGGTGGTCTGCCTGTTCGGCGTGCAGGGGTCGGGCAAGACGGCCATGCTGCTGTCCATATGCGGGCGCATGAAGTTCACGTCCGGCGAGGCGAAGGTGGCCGGCTGGGATGTGCACAGGAACTTCCGCCGCGTGCGCCGCATCTCGCAGATATCGCTCATCCCCGGCCTGAACGACGTGCAGCCGTTCCTTTCCCTCGGGAACATAGTCGCCGCAGAGCTCGCGCTCGTGGGCAAGCACGGCGACCGCGCGGCGACGGACGCCTACATGAAGGAGTGGGGCTTCTACGACAAGCGCAAGATGCGCTTCGAGGACCTGCACGCCTACGACGTGGAGCTGTTCGGCATCATGCTCGCCATGACGGGCGACCCCGAGCTGCTCGTGGTCGACGACGTCCACACCGAGCTGACCCAGCACCAGAGCATCGAGATCGTGTGCTATCTGAAGGAGCTCGCGAGAAAGCACGATATGGCGGTGCTCGTCGCGTGCTCCGAGTTCGACATAGCAAACCACGCCGACGGCCTCGTCGTCGTCGACGAGCACGCCCGGGACATGCGCGCGGCGGTGCTGCGCGACAAGCCCGACACGGTGCCGGTGCCCATCATCGGGTATGCGAACAACGTGGACACGGGGGCCGCGCACATCACGCGCTCGGACCTGCGGGCGCAGAAAGCGGGTGCATAGCACATGAGGTCTCCATTCACGGGATTGCGCTTCGCGCGCCTCGAGTTCGACAATTTCCGCGCGGGCAAGATGATCAAGCTGGCCATCGTCGCCATCAGCCTGATCCCGCTCATATACGGCGGGCTGTTCCTGGCGGCGTTTCTCGACCCCTACGGCAATCTGGTGAACGTGCCGGCCGCCGTGGTGAACCTCGACGAGGGCGCCGAGGTGAACGGCGAGCAGCGCAACGTCGGCCAGGAGCTGTGCGACTCTTTGGTGGAAAACAACGACAACCGCATCGCCGGGCAGGCAAGCGGCTACAACTGGCAGTTCACGGACAGCGCTTCTGCCGGCCGCGGCCTGGAAGACGCCACCTACTACATGGAGCTGATCATCCCCAAGGACTTCTCGGCAAACATCGCCTCTGCCGACTCCGAGGCGCCGAAGCAGTCCATGCTGCAGGTCTACTTCAACCCCTCGACGAACCTGATCGCCCAGACGGTGGGCTCGAGCATGGTCACCAAGATAAAGGCCGAGCTGACGAACAAGATAGGCGAGGAGTACTACAAGAACATCTTCGTGAAGATAGACGAGGCGGCCGACAAGCTGCAAGACGCGGTGGACGGCACGAACACGCTGCGCGATGGCCTCGTGCAGGCAAAAGACGGCTCGCAGGCGCTTTCCGACGGGCTGTCCACGCTGGCGGACGGCACCTCGACGCTCGCGGCGTCCACCGCGGCGCTGCCGTCTTCGACCGAAAAGCTCGCCGACGGCGCCGACTCCGTGAGCAGCGGCGCCGACCAGATCGCCTCGGGCGCAAGCCGGCTGTCCCAGGGCACGCGGCAGCTGCAAGACCAGACCTCGGCGCTGCCGGACCAGTCCGCGCGGCTCTCCGACGGCGGGCACAGCCTGGCAGACGGGATAGACAGCGCGAACTCCGGCGCGCAGAAACTCTCCTCGGGCGCGTCGCAGGTGAAGGAGGGCATCGCCTCCCTGAAGGCCGGCATCTCCACCCTGCGCGACGGCGGCGACGACACGCAGGGGCTCTCCGATGCGGCGGCGGGCGCGCGCAAGATAGCCGACGGGCTGGCGAGCGCGCAGACGAGCCTGCAGGCGCTTTCGGCGGCGGCGCAGGGGCTGTCCGCCTATGCGACGGCGCTGCGCCAGATCTCGACGGGCATCGGGCAGGTGGCCCAGGCAGACCCCGCCGTGCAGACGCAGCTGCTCTATCTCAAGTCCCAGCTCGACCTCGTCATATCGGGCGACGGCACGCAGGCGAATCCGGGTATCGACGGCATCGCCTCGGCGCTGTCTTCCGTCGACGTCTCGAAGCTCTCCGAGGCGCAGGCGGGCGCCCGGCAGCTGGCCGACGGCCTGGACCGCGCCGTGGCGGCCATAGGCTCTGACGACTCCGAGGACACGGGCACGGTGATGGGCGGGGTGAACGCGCTGCTGTCGGGCAGCTCCACGCTCGAGGGCGGCCTCGACAGCCTGAGCAGCGGCCTGGACAGCGCGAGCTCGGGCGCCGGCAAGCTCGCGGGCAGCCTCGACCTCTTGGGGCAGGCCTCGAACAAGCTCGCGGCCGGCGTGGGCACCTTGAACAGCGGCGCGGGCGAGCTGGCAGACGGCGCCTCGACTCTCGCGTCGGGGTCTGCGACCCTGGCCGCCGGCAACCGCACCCTGGCGAACTCCTCGGGCGCCCTCGTGGACGGTGTGGCGCAGCTCGACAGCGGCGCCTCGCAGCTGTCCAGCGGGTCGGAGTCGCTCGTCGTCGGGCTGGGGGACGCGGTGGACGGCACGCAAGAGCTCTCCGACGGCATCGCCGACGGCCAGCAGCAGATGAAGGACAACACGAAGAACTCCGAGACGAAGGCCGCCATGATGGGCACGCCCGTCGAGGCCAACGGCGAGTCCGGCACCGGCGAGTCCATCACCAGCGTGGGCAACTACGGCACCGGCTTCGCGCCCTACTTCATCGGCCTCGGCCTGTGGGTCGGCGCGCTGATGATCTCGTTTCTCATCCGCAGCCTGAACGGCCGCATCCTGATGTCTGCCGCCTCGTCCACCTCGTCGGTGCTCGCGAGCTACATCCCCATGGCCTGCATAGCGGTCGTCCAGGCGATGCTGCTGCTGCTGTTCGTGCAGTTCGGGCTTTCCATGGAGATAAAGTACCCGCTTGCCTTCTACTTGTTCGGCGTGGTCACGGCGCTGTGCTTCGCCGCCGTCATCCAGTTCTTCCGCGCGAGCCTGGGCACGGTCGGCATGGTCGTCATCGTCGTCTTGCTCATGCTGCAGCTGTGCACGGCGGCGGGCACCTTCCCCATAGAGACAGAGCTGCCGTTCTTCCAGGCGCTCAACCCCTTCCTGCCCATGACCTACGTGGTGCACGGCTTCCGCATGGCCATGGCGGGCCTGAGCCTGGACTACATCTGGGGCGACGTCGCGGTCCTCGGCGCGTTCGCGCTCGGCTTCCTGTTCTTCACCCTGCTCGTCGCCCGCAAGAAGCGCCGCGCGAGCATGTCGACGCTCTACCCGCCCCTGAAGCTCGCGAGCTGACGGCGCCGTTTCAGCGGCTTTGGGAAAAACCTTGCGCGAGCGCGTGCGGCGTGGCATCCTTTCGCCCGTGAGACCGATTGCCACTTCCATTTCTCGCGCACGGCGCATGCGCGCGGCCCTTGCCGCCGCCGCGCTCTCGCTGTTGCTTTTGCCGTGCATGCCGCAGACGGCTTTCGCGCTTGCATCCGCGGACGGCACGTCCGGGCAAGGCGCCGCCGTCGAGCTGCCGCGCGCGAGCATGGTCTTCAAGATATCGGGCGACTCGCCTTTCGACTACCCCGTCTTCACCTTCTCGCTGAAGGCGCAGAAGACAGGATGCCCCATGCCCGCCGACGCGGGCGGCACGGTGAAGTCCTGCACCCTGCAGGGCGCGGGCGCCGTCGATTTCGGCTCCGTCTCCGTGGAAAAGCCGGGCGTCTACACCTACACGATCTTTCAGGAACCGGCCGCGGACGCCGCGTGGGAGTGCGACGCGTCCGTCTACGAGCTGAAGATCGTCGTCACGCAAAAAGACGACGGGCTGCAGGCGACCAAGAGCCTGGTGAAAGACGGCCAACAGCAAGACGAGGCCGCATTCGTCAACTCCTACCGCCCGTCCGCCGTCGCCGCGCAGTCCGCAGAGGGCGCCGGGGAGGCAGGCGTCCAAGACGAACCGGCCGCCCAGGAGCCGAGCGTCGAGGTGGGGCCTTTGACGCTCGAGGAGCAAGAGGAGATCTCGGCGCCCGCAGGGGGAGGCGACGCGCAATCCGGGCAGCCGGACGAGGCGCCTGACGCGGCGGGCCGCGACACGGCAGCCGAGCCGCAGGTGCGCCCGCAGCCCGCAGCCGACGGCCTCGGAACCGACGAGCGCGCCGTCGCCCGCACGTCCGCGCGAGACGAGCCGCAAGACGACCCGGCGTTTGCAGCAGCCGCTGTCACCGCCGCCGTGACCGTCATCTCCGCCGCCGGCGTCGCGCTGGCCACCTTCATCCGCACCCGAAAGGAAGGCCGAAGCTCCTGATGTCCCTCGTAGACCGCTTCAAGCGCCTGCTCGACTCCGCTTCCGCAGACGAGATAGAAGACGAGGCGCTCGCGCGTACCCTGCACTGGGAGCACTCCAACACGCTCATCACGACGCTCGTCGTGGTGAACCTCGCCATCGTCGCCTTCCAGGCGGCCTTCCAGGTCGTCGTGTCGTTTCGGGGGCTGGCTCCCATGGTCGACGACGTCGTCTCCGCGCTCAACGTCTTCACCGTGCTCGACTATCTCCTGTTCGCCGCGACGGCCGCCGCCCTCGTGGGGCTCTACGTCTTCAACCGCCGCGGGCAGTTCCACCGCGCCCGCATGCTCACGCGCGGGATCATCGTCTTGCTCGTGGCGGGCTTTTTCACGAGCGTCGTGGTCAACGGCGCCGCTCCCATCCTGCTCACCTACCTGTTCCAGTTCGTCTGCGTCGTGGCCTACCAGCTCTACAACGACCCCGTCCTTGCCCGGCCGCTGCATTTCTCCAATCCCTTCTCGCGTGAGAAGCGGGCCGACCCCGACCCGGACAGGAAAGCCTATATCCCGCTCGACTTCTTCAACATCTTTTGGGTGTTTATCATCTCGTCGTTTCTCGGACTGTGCGTGGAGATGGTGTTTTGCCTGTTCGTGAACAACGTCTGGGAGTCGCGCGCCGGCTTGCTCCTCTTGCCTATCTCGCCCATATACGGCGCGGGCGCGGTCTTGCTCACCCTCGCGCTCAACCGTGCCTGGAACAAGAACGCCGTCCTCATCTTCGCGATCTCGGCCGTCGTGGGCGCCGCCGTCGAGTTCGCGGTCAGCTGGTACATGGAGACGGCGTTCGGCGTCTTGGCATGGGACTACAAAGGCGAGTTCTTGAACATACAGGGGCGCACGGACCTCGCGCATGCGCTTGCCTGGGGCGCGCTCGGGCTCGTGTGGATACGCATTCTCCTTCCCGCCGTCATGCGCACGATGCGCGCCATCCCGCTGCGCTGGCGCGCGTTCGTCACGACGGTCATGCTCGTGGTCTTCCTCGTCGACGGGATAATGACGCTCGAGGCCCTCGACTGCTGGTCGGCGCGGCGGGCGGGGATCCCCGTGCAGACGTCCGAGCAGCAGTTCTTCGCGGAGCACTTCGACGACGCCTTCATGCAGGAGCATTTCTCGAACATGGGGATGAGCGCATCGAGCGCGGCACGCTCGCAGGCGGCCCAGGCGGCAGCGGAGGGCAGGGTCGCGCTATAAGAGGTCTCCCCTGCCGTCGGCCGGCGCGTCTGTCGCGGGATGCTACACTTCACCGTGAAAACGACGAGAGAGAAGGCGTTTGCGTATATGAAGATCGTGCTTTCCCCCGACGAGAGACTGCGCCGGGCCTGCGCGCCGGTCGAGGCCGGCGACAAATCGGTGAAAAAGCTCTCCAAGCAGATGCTCAAGGAGATGTACCGATGCCGCGGGGTGGGGCTGGCCGCGCCGCAGGTGGGCGTTTTGCAGCGCATCGTCGTCATCGACACCGACTACGACAGCGAGGACGAAAACGGCCGCAAGCTGGGACGCAGCCCGCACGTGCTGGTAAACCCCGAGATCGTCGCGCACTCGAACCGCAAGGTGAAGAGCAAGGAGGGCTGCCTGTCGCTGCCCGGCATCCAGGTGGAGGTCGAGCGCTGGGAGTGGGTCGAGGTCGAGGCCTACGATGCGGATTTCGAGCTGTACAGCTACCGCAGCGGCGATTTGTTCGGACGTTGCATGCAGCACGAGCTGGACCACCTCGACGGCGTCACCTTGTTCGAGAAACTCGACCCCGTCGCGCGCATCGCCGCCCTCGATGCCTACAAGAAGGCGCTCGCGGCCGGGGCGCGTCCCGGCGACGTGGAGTAGGGGGGAGCCCCGATGCGCATCGTGTTCATGGGCACGCCCGCCTTCGCCTTGCCCGCGCTCGATGCGCTCGCGGCCGGCGAGCACGATGTGGCGTGCGTCTACACGAGGGCCGACGCGAGAAGCGGCCGGGGCAGCGCCCTGCATCCCTCGCCGGTGAAGGCGCGCGCTCTCGAGCTGGGCCTGGAGGTGCGCTGCCCCGCGACCTTGCGCGATGCGCGCGAGCAGGCCGAGTTCGCGGCGCTGTCCTGCGATCTGGCCGTCGTGGCCGCCTACGGCCTGATACTGCCGCGCGAGGTGTTGGAAGCCCCGCGTCTGGGCTGCGTGAACATCCACGGCTCGCTTCTGCCGCGCTGGCGCGGCGCCGCCCCCGTGCAACGTGCGATCCTCGCAGGCGATGCGGAGGCGGGCGTGTGCCTCATGCGCATGGAGGAGGGGCTGGACACGGGGGACTTCCACGAGGCGGGACGCACGGAGACGGGCGCGAAGAGCGCCGCCGAGCTTTCCGGCGAACTCGCGCGCATGGGCGCCGCGGAGCTGGTGCGCGCGCTTCCCGCCATCGAGAGGGGCAGCTACACCTGGGAGCGCCAAGACGGCGCGCGGGCGACGTACGCGGAGAAAATCGAGAAGGCCGAGCTGCGGCTCGACCCGCATCTTCCCCGCGCGCAGTTCATGCGCCGCGTGCAGGCGTCCGGCCAAAGCGCGCCCGCCCGCTGCGTCGTGTGCGGGCGCGAGACGGCCGTCCTCTCCGCGCGCCCTGCCGACGATGCGCTCGCGCCAGGCGAGGTCGCGGTGGGCAAGAGGCACATCGCGCTCGGCTGCGCGGACGGCAGCGTCGAGCTTTTGGAGGTCAAGCCGCAGGGCAAGAAGGCCATGGCGGGCGGCGCGTGGGCAGCCGGGCTGTCCGGCGTGCAGGAGCGCTGCTGGCACGGGGTGGAGAGATAGAAGCCGCGGCGGCGTCCCCTTCGTCTCCCGCGCCGCCCGCCCCCTTTTCGTTTCCACGGTGCTTCGTTTTCCCGCACGGCACGCGGGAAAGGAGGAAGAGCATGGCCAAAAACAGGAAGTCCAAGGTCGCTTGCGCACGACGCTCCAAGCTCACGTACGCGCGACGTTTCGCATGCGACGTCTTGCGCGCCACGCGCGAGCGCAAGGGGTACGTGCGCGAGATATTCGACGCCGAGCGCGGCAGGGCCTTCGACGACGCGTCGCTGTCGGAAGGGGACGCGTTTCACCGTGAGTTCTCCTTCGCCGAGGCCATATGCATGGGCGTGACGGCGTGCCTGGGCACCCTCGACGAACTTGTCGACCGCAACTTGAACTCCCCGCGCGACGTCAAGCCGAGGTTGCGCGACGCGCTGCGCATATCGGCATGGGAGATGCTCTTCTCCACGCGCGAGGACTACGCGGTGGTGTGCCAGGGCGTCGAGCTCGCGCGCCATGTCGCGCCCAAGGCGGCAGGCCTTGCCAACGCGGTCTTGCGCAAGATGGCCGTCGATGCGAAGGACTTCCCCTGGGGCGATGCGGAAACGGACGTGGCGGCGCTTGCGCGCAGCGGCGGCATGCCGCTGTGGCTGACGCGACGCTTTGCGGACGTGCACGGGATGGAGGCGACGCGGGGCATGCTCGACGCGATGCTCGCGCCCGCGCCCGTCTACCTCGTGGAGGTGCCCGGCGTGGATTACGAGAAGGCCTGCGACGAGCTCATGGCAGGGCTTCGGCCGCATGCCCCGAAGCCTTTCGAGTCGGCTGCATGCGATGCGCAGGGGCAGGGCCTGCAGCTCGAGCTCGTGAAGCCTGACGGCCCCGACCCCCACGCGCTGTCCTCGTTTGCAAGCGATGCGGCGGCGCAGCACGTGGCCGGCTTCGTGCCGTTGTACGGCAACGTGCTCGAAATCGGGTCGGGGCGCGGGACGAAGACGGCGCTCATGCAGATGCGCTCTTTGAGGGAGCGCGGCCACGGCGCGGACATCCACGCGCTCGACGTCCACGCGTTCAAACGCGACGTCTTGCGAAAGCGCCTGCAGGACCTGGGGCTGCCCCCCGTGAAGACGTACACGGGCGACGGGCGGCGCCTCGACGAGGTGGACGGCCTGCCGCCTTTCTTCGACGCGGTGTTCGTGGACGCCCCCTGCTCGGGCACCGGCACCTTCCGCCGCCACCCGGAAGGCCGCTGGCGCCTCACCGAAAAAGACGTGGAGAGCCTCGTGTCGCTGCAAGGCGAGCTTTTGGCCTGCGCCGCCGGCCGCGTCGTGCGCGGCGGCACGCTCGTCTACTCGACCTGCTCGGTCTTGCCCGAGGAAAACGAGCGCATCGTGCGCGCGTTTCTGGACAGCGAGCCCGGCGCTTCCTTCACGCAGATGCTGCTGGACGACAATTACAAGACGCCGGTCGAGCGCCCCGCGCAAGGAGAAGACGCGCGCCGTGCGAGAAAGGCCCAAGACATGCGCGCCATCGCCGGCCTCTACAGTTGGGGCCCTTCGCATCTCGAGTTGCCGCTATGCTGTGAAAGAGACTGCCAATACAGCCAGCCGAACTGGTATACCACATGCGACGGCTCTTTCTACAGCCTCCCCGCGGAGGGCGGGTCGGACGGCCATTTCGCCGCCGTCTTCGTCCGCGAGTCCTGAGGCGGGCCGCTACTTCGCCAGCAGCGAGACGGCGTAGATCGCGGCCAGGTGCGCGGGGTAGTAGACGTAGAAGAGGTACTTCATGCGCAGCCGCCCGCGCGTGCCGTCGTAGAACGCGAGGAACGCAAGCGAGAGCAGGCTGAACCACTGCACATGCCAGGCCGGGCTGTCGAGGGACGCGCACAAGACGACGAGGCCGACGGCGAAGGCGCCGAGCATGAGGCGTCTCGTGCGCGCGTCGATGGCGCCGCCTCGCGCGGGCACGCCCGCCCCGTCCTTTCCGCCCGGCCGGCCGGAAAAGAAGTGGGGGAGATAGGCGAACACCGGCAGCAGCACGCCGCACAGGCCGTAGTCGACGCCGAAGCCGCCGCCGAGCACGCCCGGCGCCACGCAGCAGACGACCACGTCACAGGCGAGCATGCACGTCGCGCCCGCCACCGCGCCCGCGCTTCTTCTCGCGACGGCGTCCTGCAGGGCGAACACGGTCGCCAGCGACAGGGCGAAGGTCGTCATGATCGATTGGTAGAGGCTGTGCAGGCACACCCAGTAGGCAAGCTGGATGCCGATGGCAAAGGCGCACATCGTCAAGAGGTAGCGGCGCCTGTCGCGCGTGTAGAAGCAGCCCTCGGCCACCATGAAGGCGAAGATGGGAAATGCCAGCCGTCCGACGACGCGCAACCACACGACCTGCGGAAAGAGGATGTAGCCGATGTGGTCGAGCGTCATGGCGGCAAGCGCGACGACTTTCAGCTGGTTTCCGTTCACAAGGCCGCCTCCCCGCCTTCTTTCGGCGCTCGTCTCATAAAATCTAAGTCGCATCCTATCAGATTCTTACGGATGGGTGACAAAGGCTTTCCCTTTCGCGTGCGCTGACTACCATCAGCTCCTGTAAGCAAGAAGCGTGCGCGGCGCGAAAAGGACGCCGCGGCGCGAGACGCCGAAAAAGGAGGCTCATGCGATGAAACTCAAGCCGTTGGGCGACAGGGTTATCGTCAAGCAAGACGAGGCCGAGGAGACCACGAAGTCCGGCATCATCTTGACCAGCAACGAAAAGGAGAAGCCCCAGCGCGGCAAGGTCGTGGCCGCAGGCGAGGGCAAGTTCAACGAGGCCGGCGACGCCCGCATCCCCATGCCCGTCAAGGAAGGCGACACGGTCGTCTACGGCAAGTACGGCGGCCAGGAGGTCAAGGTCGATGGCGAGGAGTACATGATCTTGCGCGCCGACGACATCTACGCCGTCGTCGAGTAGGCATCCTCGCACGCCGCGCAAAGCGCCCCGGGGCGCCCCGCGCGGATTCACCCAAGCGGATTTTTTCGAGAAAGGACTGACATGACTGCAAAGAACATCACTTTCGGCGCAGACGCCCGCGGCAAGCTGGCTCTCGGCGCCTCCAAGCTGGCCGACGCCGTGAAGGTCACCCTAGGGCCCAAGGGCCGCTACGTGGCCTGCGAGCGCAGCTACGGCTCGCCGCTCATCTCCAACGACGGCGTGACCGTTGCCAAGGAGGTCGAGCTCAAGGACAAGGTCGAGAACATGGGCGCCCAGCTCATCCGCGAGGCCGCCGTCAAGACCAACGACGTGGCAGGAGACGGCACCACCACCGCCACGCTGCTGGCCGACGTCATGGTCAAGGAGGGCCTGAAAAACGTCACCGCCGGCGCCAACCCCATCGCCATCCGCTCCGGCATCAACAAGGCAGTGGACGCGCTGGTGGAGAAGGTGAAGAAGGACTCCACCGCCGTCAAGGGCTTTGACCAGGTGAAAAACGTCGGCACGATTTCTGCGGGCGACCCCGAGATCGGCGAGAAGATCGCCGACGCCATGGAAAAGGTCGGCCGCGACGGCGTCATCACCGTCGAGGACTCCAACACCTTCGGCATCGACATCGACGTCGTCGAGGGCATGGAGTTCGACAAGGGCTACCTCAGCCCCTACATGGCCACCAACGAGGACCGCACCGTGGCCGAGCTGCAAAACCCCTACGTGCTCATCACCGACCAGAAGATCTCGTCGATCCAAGACATCCTGCCGTTGCTCGAAAGCATCATGCAGAACTCCAAGTCGCTGCTCATCATCGCCGAAGACGTCGAGGGCGAGGCGCTGGCCACGCTGGTGTTGAACCGCATCCGCGGCATCCTGAACGTCGTCGCGGTGAAGGCGCCGGGCTTCGGCGACCGCCGCAAGCGCATGCTCGAGGACATCGCCGTGCTGACGGGCGCGCAGCCCATCATGGAAGAGCTCGGCGTGTCGCTGTCCGACGCCGACCTCGACATGCTCGGCACCGCCAAGTCCATCAAGGTCACCAAAGACGCCACCACCATCGTCGACGGCGCGGGCAAGAAGGCCGACATCAAGGAGCGCATCAAGCAGATCGAGGCCCAGATCGAGGAGACCACCAGCGACTTCGACCGCGACAAGCTCAACGAGCGCAAGGCGAAGCTGTCCGGCGGCGTGGCCGTCATCAAGGTGGGCGCGGCCACCGAGGCCGAGCTGAAGGAGACCAAGAGCCGCATCGACGACGCCCTGCAGGCCACGCACGCGGCCGTCGAGGAGGGCATCATCGCCGGCGGCGGCGCGGCGCTCATCGACGCGGTGGGCGCGCTCGACAAGGTGAAGACCGCGTCCGACGACGAGAAGGTCGGCGTCGACATCGTGCGCCGCGCCTGCGAGGCCCCGATGCGCGCCATCGCCGAGAACTCCGGCTTCGAGGGCTCGGTCGTCGTGGACAAGATCAAGAACTCCAAGACCGGCTTCGGCCTGAACGCCGCGACCGGCGAGTACGGCGACATGCTCGAGATGGGCGTCATCGACCCGGTGAAGGTCGTGCGCTCGGCGCTGCAAAACGCCGCCTCGGTGGCCACCATGCTGCTGATCACGGCCGCGACCATCTCCGACGTGCCCGAAGACGCCGACAAGGAGGCCGCCGCGCAGGCAGCCGCCGCGATGGCGCAGGGCGGCGGCATGATGTAACCCTGCATGCGTCGCGATATTTCTTGAAATTCCCGCTTTACGAAGCTCGGAGTTTCGGGTAGTATCCCTTGACGCTGCGTTTCGCAGTCGGGGTGTTAGCTCAGCTGGTTAGAGCGCCGGCCTGTCACGCCGGAGGTCGAGGGTTCGAGTCCCTTACATCCCGCCACTTCGGCTTTCACGAAAGGCCGCATCTCCACCACGGAGGTGCGGCCTTTCGCCGTCTCTGCGGCTTTTACCCGCCGCGCCCGCGCCCTTCGCGCTAGAATCAGCCCCGACACGACACGAGGGCGCCGAGGGCGCGGGACGGCCGCAGCGCATGCGGCGTCGGCCTGCGCGACGACATCCGCGCACGGCGCCGAGACACACAAGGGAAAGGACGCGAGAGGGATGAAGATACTCGTCACCGGCGGCGCCGGGTTCATCGGCAGCCACACCATCGTCGAGCTGCAGCAGGCAGGGCATACGGCCGTGGCCTACGACAACCTCTCGAACTCCAACCCCGTGGTCTTCGAGCGCATCGAGGCCATCACGGGCACGCGTCCCGCCTTCATCGAAGGCGACATACGCGACGTGGAGAAGATGACGCGCGTCTTCGCACAGGGCGCCTACGATTGCGTCATCCACTTCGCCGGCCTGAAGGCGGTGGGCGAGAGCGTGGAAAAGCCCGTCGAGTACTACGACAACAACGTCGGCGGCACGGCAAAGCTCCTCTTGGCCATGCGCGAGGGCGGCTGCAAGAACATCGTCTTCTCCAGCAGCGCCACCGTCTACGGCACCCCCGAGACCCTGCCGCTCACAGAAGACATGCCGCGCGGCCAGACCACCAACCCCTACGGCACGACCAAGGCCATGATCGAGCGCATCCTCTCCGACACGGCGGCCGCCACGCCCGAGATGAACGTCGTGCTCTTGCGCTATTTCAACCCCATCGGGGCGCATCCGTCGGGCACCATGGGCGAAGACCCCGCCGGCATCCCCAACAACCTCATGCCCTACATCACGCAGGTGGCCGTGGGAAAGCTGGACGAGCTGGGCGTCTTCGGCGACGACTACGACACGCCGGACGGCACGGGCGTGCGCGACTACATCCACGTCATGGACCTGGCCGCAGGGCACGTGGCGGCGCTCGCGGCCTTGAAGCCCGAGGGCGGATGCAGCATCTACAACCTGGGCACGGGGCGGGGCACGAGCGTGCTCGAGCTGGTGGACGCGTTCGAGCGGGTGAACGGGGTGAAGGTGCCCTACAGCATCAAGCCGCGCCGGGCGGGCGATATCGCCTCTTGCTATGCGGGCTGCGACAAGGCGGCCGCCGAGCTGGGCTGGCGAGCGCGCTACACCATCGAGGACATGTGCGCCGACTCCTGGCGCTGGCAGAAGGCCAATCCGAGCGGCTACGAAGGGTAGGGGCTCGCGCGGCGTCGGCGAAAGCCCGAGGCGAGACGGGGTGCGGCGCGAGGATCCGTGCACACCTCGGGGCAGGACGCGCGCGCTACTTTTTCGAGCTGTAGGCGTCGATGGCGCCTTGCATGGAGTCGATGGACTGCTGCAGATGCTGGTTGGCGCCCTTCAACTCGTCGAGCCGGGCCTGCTGCTCGGAGACGGCGGCGCCCGCCTCGACGGCTCTCGACAGCGCCCCCACGAACCCGGGGGCGCGCGCCACGAACACGAGCAGCAGCACCACGCACGCCACGGCCAGCCCGACGGCCAGCCCCGGTGTGCGCGAGACCTTCTCCGAGAACCCGTCGAGGGCGGAGGGGCGCACGCGTCGCCTGTCCGTGGCGCGCGCATGGCGCTCGTCGGCGTAGCGCGCGTTGTCGCGTCCGTAGCGCTGCGCGTAGCTTTCGCCATCGCGCCCGTAGCGTCCGGCACGGCTCTCGCCGCCGCTTTCGCGTCCGCGTCCTCGGGTCGTGGCGTAGCGCGCGTTGTCGCGTCCGTAGCGCCCGTAGCGCCCGCGGTCCTCGCCGCGCCCGTCGCCCGCCGCGTCTGCATCTCGCCGCTTGCGCATCGCCCCTCCCTCCTCTCTTTTCCTCAGCCCGCGATTTCCATCTGGTAGAAGCCCGGCGTGTCGTACGTCAGCGTCTTGAAGGTGTATCCCAGCTCTTTCAGGCGGTCGATCATCTCCGGCAGGGCCTCGGTCGTGGTCTCCTTGCCGGGGTTGTCGTGCATCAGCACGCAGATCGGCGAATTCGTCTGCGCGAATTTCTCGGCGCCCTTTATCACGTTGCTCGAGATGGTGTCCGCCGGCACCTTGCCGTTCACCATCTGCGAGCGTTCGGAGTCGCCTGCGAGCACGTTCCAATCGAAGTACTGGTAGCCGCGTTTGATCAGCTCTTGGGGCAGCGCGGTGGAGATGTCCTTGCCGTAGTAGCCGATGGTGGTGCTGCCTCCGGCAAACCGGCATATCCTTATCTCGTGGCCCACCGCCGCCTCGAGCTTTTCTCTCGTCTTGTCGAAATCGTTGTCGAAATAGTTGTCCACGCCTTTTTTGTAGTAGCTGTAGCTGTCGTTTTGGTCCCAGTCGTGGATGCCGACGGCGCTGCCCTGGGCCTCGATCTCCTTGCACAGATCGAGGTTCAGATAGGTGTACTCCTCGTCGTTGCCCAGGCAAAACCAGGTGGCGACGGCGCCTTTCTCCTTCAATATCTGGAGGTTTCTCGTCGTCAGCTCGTCGTCCGGGCCGTCGTCGAAGGTGAGGTAGCACACCTTGCCCGAGCCGTCGCCTAGAAACGAGCTGCGCCCTTGCGCGTTGCGCCATCGCACGAGCTGCTCGGAATATCTCGAGTTCAGCTCGTCGTTTTCCTGCTCGGCCTGCTGCACCTGCGCCTGCACCTGCGCCAGCTCGTCGTCGCCTGACTGCAGGTCGGCGCCGGCGCTCAACACGACGACCTGCTCGATGGCGACCGCGATGGCAAGGGCGATGAAGGCGACGACGAGCGCCCGGCTGAATGCGCTTGTGGTTTTCATGCGGGGCATTATCGCATACTCGCCCCGTTGTCGCCTGCAGGCGGGCACGGCGGCGCTATCATGGGCGCGGCCGTGCGGCATGCCGCCTCCGACGTGCATCCGCCGCGCGGCGCATCTTGGATTCCATAGCAGGGAAAGGCTGCGCGGCGCATGAGGAAAACCCCGCAAGACACGCAGGTGAACACGGGAAAATACGTGCAGGGGCTCGCCGACGAGGCGGCAGGGGAGCTCGAGCTCGACGACGTCGGGGACTTCGAGCTCGAAGCCATCGGCGGCCAAGACGCGCCCGCGCGAGGTGAGGGCGGAAAAACGGCTGCCGGCAACGCCGAGACGTCCGATGCCAACGCCGAAGCGCCTGCAGGAAATGCCGGGAGACCCGATGGAGACGATGAAGCGCCCATCGAGAGCGGCGAGGCGCCCGGTGCGCCCGGCGATGCCCGCGACGTAGGCGACGGGGCGGGCGAGGGGGGAGAAACCGCCCGCACGCGCCGCCGCGTCCCGCGCCGCGCGCTCGCCGGCGCCTGCATCGTCGTCGCGGTGCTGGCCGCCGTCTACCTCGGCGGCGTGCTCTACTTCTCCTCGCATGTTTTTCCCTCCACGAGGATAAACGGCGCCGACGCCTCGCTTGCCTCCATCTCCGAGCTGGCCTCCTCGCGCACCGCCCAGGTGACCGACTACAAGGCCTCCGTGCACGGCGCCGGCGTCTCCTTCGCCTTTTCCGGCGCCGACGTCGAGCTCGGCTTCGACGGCGATGCCTTCGGTGCGGCCGTGGCCGGGCAGGTGAACGGGTGGATCTGGCCTGCGACGCTGTTCACCAGCCGCGACCTGCAGATAGCCGAGCCCCTCACCTTCGATTCCGACAAGCTCTCGCAGATAGTGGCCGCGCCGGTGGACGAGTTCAACGACACGGCCGAGCACCCGCAGGCGGCGGCCATCTCCTACGACGAGTCCAAACAGGCCTTTTCCGTGGCAAAGGAGGTGGCGGGCACCTACATCGACAAAGAGGCCGCCCTGCGCGCCGTCGCAGACGCGGTCCGCGCGCTCAAAGGCGACATAGAGCTTGGCGACGATGTGCGCGAGCAGCCGGCGCTCTTCTCCGACGACACGCGCCTGCCCGCCGCCGTGCAAAAGGCGAACACCTATGCCAAACGCAAGGTGGAGCTCGTGGCGCAAGGGACGTCCGTGCAGGTCGTGGACGCATCGCTCATCTCGGGCTGGGTCGCGCTCGACGGCGACGCGTCGGCCGTCGTGGACGTGGAGAGCGTGAGGAAGTGGACGCAGGGCGACCTCTCTCGCGCCTGCGACACGATAGGGGCGACGCGCACCTGGACGCGCGCGGACGGCAAGCAGTGCACGGTCAGCGGCGGCACCTACGGCTGGAGCATCGACGGGGCCACGCTCGCGGAAAACCTCGCGGCCGCCATCGAGGAGGGGACGTCCGAGCGCCTCGACATCCCGATGAGCGCCTCGGCGGCGCGATGGCAGCCGGGCGGCGCGGACTGGACGAGCTACATCGACGTCGACCTGGGCGAGCAGCACGCGCGTTTTTTCGACGAGTCGGGCAGCATCGTCTGGGAAAGCGACATCGTCTCCGGCGCCGAGAAGAACAACCGCCAAAGCCCCACCGGCGTCTACACCATCAACTCCAACATGGGCCGCGACCGCACGCTCATAGGGTCCGATGAAAACGGCGACGGCAAGCCCGACTACGAGACGCCCGTCAGCTACTGGATGCCCTTCGTGGGCGATTCCGTGGCCTTTCACGACGCGAGCTGGCGCTCGAGCTTCGGCGGGACCATCTACAAGGAGTCGGGCAGCCATGGCTGCATAAACCTGCCCTCCGGCAAGGCGGCCGCGCTCTACGCTTCGGTGAAGGTGGGCACCGTGGTGGTCAGCCACACGTGAGGCGAGGGGGCCGGGCCGCGTTTCCCCGCCCCGCGCGATCCTGAATAATTTCTCCCTTGAAGTATTTCGGTATTCATCTATATTGAATTTTAAATAGAGACAGCCGCACACAATCAGGAGAGGAGGGGGTCGCGCGTGGCGGTGAATCGCTTTTTGGGCCGGGCGCGGGTTCTCCGCGCCTTCGTCGCGGCGTTTTTCCTCGCCTGCGCCGCCTGTTCCGCTGCCTTGGCGCTTGCCTGGGCGCAAAGCGGCGCGGCGGCTCCCTTCGTCGAGAACATGGCAATCTATCGCCAGGTCGAGGGCATGGTGCAAAAAGAGGCCCTTGCCGATGCCGCCACGGGCTACTCGGCGACCGTCTCCATCGAGGAGCACGCGGGCACCATGCAGCTCGTGTCGCTTCTCACGTGGAACTACAACGGCAAGACCGAAGACGAGAGCGGCGCCGGACGCGTGACGTGGGAGAGCACGGACGCGAAGGTGGCCTCCGTCTCCCCGGAAGGCCTCGTCACGGCCATAGGCGACGGCTCTTGCGACGTCAAGTGCTCGATTGCCGCCGACCAGGGCATCACCGGCGGGGTCGACGCCGTGGCCACGGTCCACCTGAACGTCTCCGGCCAAAGCAACGCCGCGCGCGTCACCGACATCTCGATATGCTGCGACGGCACGCGCGTCGACGGCTACGGCGACCCCATCATCAAAAGCGTCGAGGAGTCGGAGCTGGCGACGGAGACCCTCGCCCTCTACGCCGAGGTCACGGTGCTGCTCGACCCGGCCGGCGGCCAGACCAAGAGCTACTCGACCAAAGACGGCCTGCTTTCCAAGCAGGTGCCCGGCCTGGCCGACATCGTCTGGAGCGTGGAGAACTCCGACTACGCCGACATCGACGCGGTCAACGGCAGCTACCGCCAGAACAACTTCGGCGCCTCGGCGGTCTATGCCACCTGGGGGCAGGGCACGGGATACGAGGTGCGCCAGAAGGCCACGATCACCTACCGCGACGTCAACCCGCCGGACGACACCGACGGCTTCTCCCCGCAGACCACCTTGCGCATCAAGGCCTACTACGAGGTGTCCACCACCGGCGAGACCTTCGACAAACCGCCCGCAGACGACTCCGGCCAGTTCGTCGTCGACAAGACCCTCTCGCTTGAGCAGGTCCAAGGCATCGACTCGACGACGGCCACCTACAGCTCGGTGGATTCCGGCACCGGCTCCTACATGACCATCACGGGCACCGGCGCCTACCTCTCCAAGCTCGTCGACGAGGCTGGCGTGAAGATAGACGGCATCGACGGCTTCTGGTTCCAGACGGCCGACAGCGGCGGCGGGGTCTATGCGGAGGGCGCGAGCTACGACTTCCTCTTCGGCACGGAGCGCTACTGGTATCCGCGCGCCAAGGACGGCGGCAAGGAGCGCTATGCCGACGCGGAGCAGGTGTGGCCGATCGTGGCTTGGGAGACCTCGCAGCTGCACAAAAACGACGGCAACTGCCAGCCGGACTACGACATGAGCAACGGTCGCTCGTTTTGCCTGCTCATGGGCGGCAGCAAGGCGGGCGGCAACTCGAGCAAGTGGGCGCGCAACATCAAGACCATCTACATCAAGCTGAAGGGCAGGGCGCCTGCGCAAGGCGGTGACGATGACGGCGGCGGCAAGACCGACCCCGTGAACCCCGACGACCCTCCGGACTCCGAGGAGCCCGACGAGAGCCCGGGGGAAAAAGACGGCGGCGACAAGGACGGGAACGGACAGGGCAACGAAGGCGACGAGAAGACGGGCGGCAAGGACAACGGCGGCACGGCAGCCGGCACGGGCGACTCCGATGGCGGATCCGGCACGGGCGATTCCGATGGCGGATCCGGCACGGGCGACTCCGACGGCACGAACGGCGGCGCGCAAGCCGGCGGCAAATCCGGCGCCTCGCGCACGCCACGCGCCGCCGCCCGCATGCAATCCGAGACGAGCCAGAGCAAGACCGAGGCCGCGCCGACGGCCGCCAAATCCATGAAGTACTACGTCTACCAGGGCATGAACAACAACGAGGTCGAAGACGCCCAAGACCTCGACTACGACAACCCGCTGGCGCCCTACGTGCTGCCCGCGGCGCTCGTCGTCTTTTTCGTCGGGGCGTTGCAGGCCGCGTGGTGGTACACGGGCCAGCAGCGCGAGACCAGACCGCCGCGGCGGCCGCGCGCCGGCACGCGCACATCGTCGGGCTAGGGCGAAAAGGGCATCTGCAAGAAGAAGAGGGACATGAAGGGCTGAAGGGCCCCGCGCCGCGGGGCTTCGGGACGTTTTCGAGGAGGACGCAGATGGGAAGGCATGACATGCGGCAAGTGGAGGCGGCGCGCGGCGCCCGCGGCGTCCGCGGTGGAAGGCGGGGCAGGCGCCTCGGGGCCGTCTCGGCGCTTTCGGCGGCCGTGCTGATCTCGGCGCTCGCATGCGCCGGCGCGTTCGCGGCGACGAACACGCTTTCGCTCGAGCCGGACTACAGCTTCTACACGAACGACCCCGACGCCGGTGCCTTCACCATCGGAACGCGCGAGCAGTTCGCGGGTTTTTCCAATCTGGTGAACGGCACGGCCGACACGAACGGGGACGGCACGGCCGACTTGCCGGCGCAAAGCTTCGAGGGCAAGACGGTCGCGCTCGCGGGCGACCTTTCCTTTGCGACCTTCATGGGCAGATACGAGGTGGCGCCCGTCGGCGGGCAGAACGCCGCCTCCTTTGCCGGCGCCTTCGACGGCGGCGGCCACAAGATCGCCGGGCTTTCCCTGAAGACGGACGGCGCGACCTCCAACATCGGCGTCTTCGGCTTTTGCACCGCCTCCTCGACGGTGAAAGACCTCGTTCTCTCGAACGTGCAGCTCTCCTTGACCAACACCGGCGAGGGCGCCGAGACGCGCCAGTTCGAGAACATCGGCCTTGCCGTGGGCTACAGCGCGGGCTCCATCTCTGGCATCTCCACCGAATCGAGCTGCGCGCTGTCCATCGAGGACAGCGCAGGCGCCACCGAAGACGTGCGCTATCCCATCCTCAACATCGGCGGCATCGCCGGCATCGTGAAAGGGGGGATCGCGAACTGCGCGAACGCGGCCGACGTCACCGTCAGGGACTCCGGCAAAAGTTTCAGCGACGAGGAGCTCGTCTTGGGCTGCGGCGTCGGCGGCGTCGTGGGATGCGCGGGCGACATGGACACCTCGGTGTCCGGCCAGGCCAAAAAACCCAAGGGCTACGCGCAGGGCACGGTCTCGCATTGCACGAACAACGGCAACGTCTTCGTCTACACCACCGCCGACATGGGCGCGGGCACCTATTCCACGAACTGGGCCGGCGTCCACTTCGTCGGCGGCGTGGCCGGCTACAGCAAAAGCGACATCGCGAACTGCGCGAACAGCGGCTTCATCAAAAACGAGCACGGCCAGCGCTGCGGCGGCATCGTGGGCAGCGCGCGCCTGGGGCTCGTGGACAAGACCGGCGCCGGCGGCATGATCCAAAGCAACGACGGCAAAGACCAGCCCGCCATCACCATCAAGGAGTGCACGAACACGGGCGACGTCTACTGCTACGTGGCCGCGGGCGGCATCGCGGGCTCGACGGGCTGCGGCGTCGACACCATCGCCTGCATGAACGGCAACCCCGACGAGCCCAGCGACCAGACCTCCACCTACATCGTCGTCGGGCGCTACAACAAGCCCTTCGCCGGCGGCATCGTGGCCCAGACCTACGGCTCGATCGCGTTTTGCGCCAACTACGGCACATCTGCGACGGCGGTCTTGAACAACATGGAGGCCGCGACAGGCATCGCCTCCGAGGCGGACTTGACCTTGCAGGCCGGCTACTACGTGGCAGGCATCACCGGCGGCGCGCGCATCTTGAAAGACGACGATGGCCGTGCGCAGAACAGCCCGCACATCTACTCGAACATCAACATGGGATACGTACTCGCGCAGAAAAACGACAACGGCGACGGCTACCGCGAGCGTCAGGTCTGCGCCAACACGGAAGACAAGATGACCATCTCGGTCTACGACAACCTCGGCCTCGACGGCATGTGCAGGAACCGCCAGACCCAAGAGATCGCCTACGCCCAAGACGGCATGATGAGCGGTGTGAACGCCGTCGTCTCGAAAAAGCAGCTCACGAACAAGGCGACGACCGTGCAGGAGGCCCTCGGCAAAGACAGCGAGGGGCACTACATCTCCTCGGACACCCGCTCGCTTCTGTCCGTCTTGAACGCGCATGCGAGCGAAAACGACTACAAGTACTATTGGCAACAGTCCGGTTCTGCCGTTGCAACAGGGCTTCCCGGGCTCAACATCTACTTGAACGTGCAGGCAAAAAGCCTTTCCGGCGCGAAGTTTACCCAGGAGAAGTGCGCTTCGTATCTGGGCGTGGAAGGTGCGCTGCCCACGGTGTCCGGCACGCTGAACGCAACGACCCTCGTCCAGGGCGTCGACTTCTACCTCGTCGCGCAAAAGGGCGCCATCGAGAAGACCGGCCACACCACTGAAAACGTCCGCCTGAGCTACACGGCGCAAGTGGTCGGCATCGGCGACTACACGGGCACCTCGACGGTGAAGTACGGCATAGGCGACATGGACCTCTCCGATTGCACGGTGGCGTTCACCTGCGACGACGAGTTCGATTGGGAAGGCCACCTGCCCGACGACGACGAGATCGTGGTGAAAGACCCGGCGGGCAACGTCGTGGCTTCGAGCGATTACACCTGGAAGCTCGACGTCGACAAGATGAGCGACGACGAGAAGAGGCTCGCGGCCTTCGACGAGAGCGGCAGCCCCACCTACGCGTCCATGTCCGATGCCGACTACCCCATCCTCGTCACGCCGGCAGACGGCGCCGAGCTGGTGGGGCAGGTCTACGGCACCTACCGCATAGGCCGCGTGGACATCAAGTACGACAGCAGCTATGCCGACAGCGACCCCGAAAAGTTCGCGGAAACGGCCCACGGCACGCGCGTGGCCGTGGGCACGGCCTGGGAGCAGGACTACCAGAGCTCGCGGCAGCAATCCGAGGGCGACCGCCCCATCACGGCCGTCTTCCCCTACACGGGCCATGCCATACGCCCGAGCGTCGAGTTCGTCTACCGCGACCATGTGCTGCCCGTCTCGTACGCCTCCACCAACACCGCGAAAGGAGAGGTCGAGGTGGGCACGTCGACGGCAAAGCTCGAGCCGGTGGAGCGCGCGAACGCCCTGACCGTGAGCAAGCGCCTGCTCTCGAGCAGTCTGGGCGGCGGCGGTGCGACCGACCCCTACGAGGACCAATACTCCAAAGACGCAGACGGCAACCTCGACAACGTGGGCAGCGCAACCGAAAAGCTCATAGGCGGCATCTACATCGAGCCGTATGCCACCAACGCCACCTCCTCGGTGAACTTCGAAAGCAACGACGCGATGCTGTTCTACATCGACCCGACCCTGAAGCCGAGCCTGTCGGACGTGAACGTGACGCTCGAGTACACCGAGCGCATCTTCACCCCCGGCCAGACCTACAAGCCGTCCGTGACGGTGGACTACCTGGGATCGAAGCTCGACGAGGGCAGCGACTACGTGGTCGAGTACAGCCAAAACAATGCGTGCGGCACAGGCGTCGTCACCATCAAGCCGGGCAGCAACGGCATCTTCACCGACGAGCAGTCGGCGACCTTCGAGCTGACGGGCGGCAAAGACAGCGTCGAGTGGCACTGGGACTGGGCAGGCGCCGACGCCGACGCCCTCACCGTCTCGGTCACAGGCGTCGAGGCCACGGGATACGGCGAGCTTTCCCTCGAGATCCCGGCCAGCGTCGACCACGACGGCAAGACCTACACGACGACCGGCGTGGGCGCGAAGGCGTTTTGCGCCCTGGCAGACCAAAACATCGAGGTCACCAAAGACGGGAACGGCTACGACGTCTACGGGCGCGCCGGCAGCGTGCTCTCCGGCACCGCCCCGTCTGTGATGGCGCGTGTGAAAAGCATCGTCATCCCGAATAGCGTCGAGACGATCGGGGCGCAGGCCTTCGCCAACAAGGTCTCGGCGACGAAC
Source organism: bacterium (assembly GCA_963642995.1). GTDB lineage: Bacteria > Actinomycetota > Coriobacteriia > Coriobacteriales > QAMH01 > CAVAWX01. The sequence continues at coordinate 28,877 of CAVIIZ010000017.1, forward strand.
GCGACGGGCGAGACGGCGCTCGAGTCCGTGTCGTTTGCCGACCCGTACGCCTCGAAGTGCAGGGTCGTCGACCGCGAGGCTTTCTACGGCCAAAACGGGCTTTCCGAGTTCACCGTGCCCGCCTCGGTGGGCTACATCGGCCTGAAGGCCTTCGAGGAGCGCTCTTCTAGCGACTACGAGAAGGGGACGAAGCCTGCCGGTTTGAAGAAGATCGTGTTCTTGACCCGAGACCCCGGCGCGCTCGCCTTCCGGATGGCAAGCGGCCCCGACGAGAGCTACAAGCAGGGCTACAAGGGCATCGCCTCGATGAAGAAGGCGACGAACTCGGCGTTTCCGTATGTCGGGCTGCCCAAGTACAAACTCGGCCCTGACGTGTACTACTACGGCACGGCCACGAGCCTGAAGGCGGCGCTCGAGTCGTGCAGCAAGGAGCGCAAGGCGAACTCCTCGACCGGCGAGCCGACCGACTCGTACAAGGACGCGTCCGGCAAGCAGGTCAAGTACGTGGACTCGTGGATCGGCGGCGCCTGCTGGACCTTGCACGCCCTGAACGCGACGGCAGACGTCTCGTATGCGATCGACGGCGCCGACAAGGCCAAGACCTCCTCCTCTACGCCGGCTGCGCAAAAGGGCAAGGCGGCCGGCTCGAGCATCACGTTGCCCGCGCTCCAGCCCAAGAGCGGATATCTGTTCAGCGGCTGGAAGGACGCCGACGGCAAGGTCTGGAAAGCGGGCGAGAGCTTCACCGTGCCCGCCATCTCCTGCACGTTGACGGCGGTTTTCGCCGAAGACGCCGACGTCGTCTTCGCCGTCGCGCCTGCCGACGCGCCTGCGCTCGCGCAAGACCTGCCCGCGGCCCTGTCGCACGTGGAGTCGGGCTCTTCGATCGACTTGCCCGAGCTGGCGGTGAAGGAAGGCTACGTCTTCGCCGGCTGGAGCGACGGCACGACCATCTGGCCGTGGGGCGCCTGGACGCTGCCCCGCGGCAAGGGCAAGGTCACTTTGACGGCAAAGATCGTGGCCGCGGGCAGCGTTACCTTTGCGGCGGACCGAAAGCTCGTGGACGACGGGGTGGTCGCGGGGGCCGTCCCCGACGCGATAACGACGGCGGCGCGCGGCACGACGGTGGTCTTGCCGGGCCTTTCGGTGGATTCCCACTACACGTTCGACGGTTGGAGCGATGGCACGAAGACCTGGCCTGCCCACGCGGCCTACACGGTGCCGGACGCGCCCACGACGCTTCACGCGAAGGTCAGCTACAGGCAAAGCGGCAAGAATCCCGTCAAGCGCGCGTACGGCGCCGAAGGCGAGTACGGCTCCGACCGGATACGCGCGACGCTGGACATGGAGGAGGTGCCGCAGGCCACGCCGAGCGCCTACCAGTGGTACACCTGCAAGCGAGACGGCCAGAAGACCTCCGAGATCTACGGCGCCACGGGCGAGAGCTACGCGCTGCCCATAGGCCGCATGCCGTCCACCACCTACGTGTGCTGCGACGTCACGTTCACCCTGGCCGACGGCACGACGTGCGTCTACACCTCGCCGTACGCGGCGTTGAAGGTGGTGAAGGCCGAAAACGAGGTCGCGCTGGGGCTGCCCACGCAGATAACCGCCGATTCCGTCACCTTCGCCGCGGCGTCTGCCACGCACGGGGCGGACGCCTTGAAATACGGCATCGCCTCCACCGACGACGTCTCGACCGTCTCCACGTGGGTCGATGCGCCCGCCTTCACCGGCCTCGACATGTCCAGGACCTGGTACGTGTTCGCCAAGGTGGACGAGAGCGCCACCTACAAGGGCGCGACCGGCGCCGGCGTGCCCGTCAGCACCACTCAGGTGAGCGTCACCTTCGACAAGATGGATTTGTCCGCCACCACCACGGTGAGCGTGACCCCGGGCGCCACGGTGCCGCAAAGCGCCGCCCCGACGGTGTCTGCCATCAACGGCAGCGCCGACTTCAACGGCTGGTACACCGATCCGGCGTGCAGCGCCGACAAGAAGTTCACCCCGGGCAATACGAAGGTCTCCGAAGACATCACCTTGTACGCCGGCTACGACAACGACTTCAGCATGAAGGTGCAGGTCGTCTCCGACAAGGACGCGTCCACGGTGTTTCGCGAGACGGTGGTCGACGACGCCACGATCCGCAGCCTCGTCAGCACGCAGCCCGTCTACATGCAGTTCATCAAGGGCAGCACCGCCAAGGCCTTCGTCTCGAAGCAGTCCGTGTCGTTTGCCGACATCATGAAGGCGGCAGGCGCCGACTACGTGGCGGCCGACACCGACTACGTGACGGTCGGCCAGGACGGCAGCTTCTTCCCGAACGCCGCTTCCACGTGGGGCGAGCTGAAAAGCGGCAAGTTCTACCAGGACGACAAGGCGGTCGAATATATCTCGACCACCGCGGTCGACGTCGTGCCCTCCATCGCCTTGAGCTGTTCCGGCGACGCCTACAGCGGGGACACGACGGCAGGGGAGCTGGTGGAAGAGCATGCCGCGCAATCCCATGTCTACGTGACGAGCGGATGCCCGCGCACCTTCACCGGCATCATCGGCGACTACAACGCGGACAACCAGACGATATACGGCAACCGCTCGGCGTCCGGCGCCGACACCTTGCGCGTCATAGTCCCGAGCGCGACGCTTTCCTTCGACTCGAAAGACGGCAGCCCCGTGGCGGCGCAGACCGTGGAGGCCGGCACGAGCGCCACGCAGCCCGAGGCCCCGACGCGTCCGGGATACACCTTCGCCGGCTGGTACACCGACGAGGCCTGCAGCGCGGGCGCCGAGTTCGACTTCTCCACGGCGCTTTCCGAGAGCAAGACGCTGCACGCCAAGTGGGAGGCCGCCGACTTGACCGCGGAGGTCGCGGGCGCCACCGGGACCTACGGCTATGCGGAAGGCTCGCTTGCGCTGACGTGCACGACCACGCCGGTTGCGGCGGATGCGACCTACCAGTGGTTCGAGGTCGAGACAGACGACAAGGGCGTGCAGACGGCCGAGAAGCTCGAGGGGGCGACGGCTGCCGCCTACACGCTGCCCGCCGGCCGCGACGCGGGCGTCTACACCTTCTACTGCGAGGTGACGGCGACGGTGTCCGGCGCGAAGAAGACCGCCACGTCCGGCAAGGCCGACATCGTGGTGGAAAAAGCGTCCGTCACGCTGGGCGCGCCTTCGGTGGACAGCGCGAAGGTCGCGGCCACCGGGTTCACCATCACGCCGCCGACGGTCGCGGGCGCATCGCAAGACGAGGTCGAGTACCTCGTCACCGACAAGTACTGGTCCTCGACGCTGCCGGATGCCGGCTGGCAGTCCTCGACGGGCGTCTGCGGGCTTTCCCCCGAGACCGCCTATTACGTGTACGCGCGCGTGCCCCAGACCGACAACCACACGGAAGCGGTCTACAGGCCGGGTCTCGTCGACACGACGACCACCAAGGCGCTGGGCGTCCTCGAAGAGCCCTCCGTCGCCTCGGCCCAATACGACCCGGAGCGCACCTTGGCCGACGTGGAGCTGCCGGCAGGTTGGAGTTGGGCGGCCGATGTGGACGTCTCGCAGGTGCTGAGCGTCTCCAATCCCGGCTTCAAGGCAAGCTTCGGGCCTGTCGCGGGCACGGAGGACTACAGCTCGTATTCCGGTTGGGATGCGGCCACGCGCACGGTGACCATGAACGTGCCCGTGCCCGTGGAAAAGGCGGTTGCGAGCGTCCAGGCGCCGACGGCGGCGTCCATCTCCTACGGCTCGAAGGTGTCTGAAAGCGCGCTGTCCGGCGGGTCTGCCACATGCAAGGGCTCTGCGGTGCCGGGCACGTTCGCATGGAACCGCAGCTCGTCGAGGATGGCGCCCGATCCCGGCACGGTGGAGTGCACGGCGGTCTTCACCCCGGCCGACACGGCCAACTACGACACCGTCGATGTGACGGTGAAGGTGACGGTGGAGAAGGCCGACGTCTCGAAGGCCTCCGTGGACGCGATTGCCGCGCAGACCTACACGGGCAAGGCGATCGAGCCGGCGCCCGTGGTGAAGATGGGCGCCACGACGCTCAAGTCGGGCACGGACTACACGGTTTCCTACAAGAACAACGTGAACGCCGGCACCGCGAGCGTCGTCATCACGGGCAAGGGCAACTACAAGGGCACGAAGACGGTGAACTTCACCATCAAGGCCGCCGTGCAGCCCTCGGCAGGCGCGGCCGCCTGGAAGCGCCTTTC